>NZ_AUFE01000003.1 GCF_000426345.1 Cupriavidus phytohabitans
CAGATCCGAAGACCCAGTCACGTTTTGCTGTGCGAGCACTGTATAACTTGTGAAGCAACACTGTCCGAAGACAGCGGCGTCCGCTACCCAGCGCCCACACTTATCGGTTGTTTGTTTGTTAAAGAACTTCGCTCACCGGCTTTGCCGTTCAGCGCGCTGCGTTGTCTGCAGCAGAGAAACGAGATTATGCAGAGCTTTCTTCGTTTCGTCAACCGTTTCAGCAATCTTTTTTTGCTGCAGCCAGCGCGCCAACTTCGCCGCGCCAACCCTCCCGGTCGACCCCGCAACCCTTGCTGCGTCTGCCTTTGCAGCGCCGCGTTGTGTTGCGAGGGGGCGAATATTAAGGGAGTGTGACAGGGTTGGCAAGCACTTTTTCGGAAAACCCTGAAAACGCTGAAAAAGTGCCGCCGCCACTGCTTTCAATGGTTTGTAGCGCCCTGTATAGAATGACTGCTCCGGCCCGCCGGGCCGCTTACTTATCAGATAGGGACGATCGATGACTATCCAAGCGACCTGGCAGCCTAGCCAGGGCAACACCATCTGCCACCTGAGCAATGGCACCGCCCAATGGCAGGCCGACCTGGATGCCTCGGCGGGCGGCGATACCAGCTACCCCAGCCCTCACGACTTGCTCGACTCCGCGCTGGCCGCTTGCACGACCTTGACGCTGCAGCTCTATGCCAGGCGCAAAGGCTACGCCATCGCCAGTATCGGCGTGACGGTCGCCCATGAAGAGACCAACGGCACCTATACGCTGAAGCGCGAGGTCAAGGTCAGTGGTGAGTTGACGCCCCAGATCCTGGACGACCTGCTGCGTGTCGCCAATCGTTGCCCGGTACACAAGACGTTGTCCGGACAGATTGCTATCGACACGTCAATCGCCTGAGAACCGATGAGCTCCTGTTGCCGCCGTAAATGATAATAGTTACCATTTGTATTCTCAGGCTCTGACACGACCTGAGTCAGCAAATGGGTTACCGGACACGCTTCGTGTCCGGTTTTTTTTCCCGCTCGCGCCTCGATCACTGACCCGCAGCCACGCATTACCGTGTCATCGTCCTGACGCCAGCCCCAGGCTACCGTGCGGATAACGGCCGCCAGGCCTCACCCGGTCGGGGGGTGCGGCGGCCAATGTGTTGGCTGTCCAACGAAGGTTGCGTCGTATTCAGGCTAATCCGGCACCGCGTGCTTTGTCTGCGATTCAGCGCCGGCTTACCATGATCGAAAAGCAGAACAAGAAGAAAAACGCATCCAGAAGCGTCGTGAGCGGGGGAGTCCTTGACCAACTTTATTGAAGCGTATTGCTCTCAGGTACGGCTTGCGGGCGCCACCGGCGTCATTGCCAGACCGGTCCTGGTCGCGCAAGACGGTACGTATGCCATGCACTACGTACCGTGCGAATACCTGAACGCGCAGGCGCAGCTGGTGCTCGTCAGCACCACGCCGGGCCATGCCCATGTGCGGCTGGCAGCGTCCGTGACCGAGGAGCTGATGCGCAGCCACGCGCCGGGCCGCGTGATCCAGCGCGAGAACAAGCGGCGGGTGGAACTTGGCGGCAAGCTGGTTCGCCCGAACCTGATCCGCATGCTCGACCACTTCCGCGTACCCGAGCTGGTTGGCCTGCCGCATGCCGCGGCGCTGTGGAACGAAGGCTTCGAACGACTGCAGCCGCTGGCCTTGCTGCCGCATGCGACCACCCGGCGCGGGCTCGCCTTCGACGGCCCCTTCGAAGATTTGATGGCGGCACCCATGCTGCGCGAAGTCTTCGAAAGCCAGTTTCTCGACTCCGTCCGGCAGATCCGCACCGACGCTCTCTATATCGCGCTGGGCCGAACCGCCTGGGCGGGGCTCCGGCATGCCGTCAGCCGGCGGCTGATCGCGCGCAACCAGTTGCTGGGCATGATGCCGGTACCCGCGCGAGCCGGCAGCATGGTGCGCTATTTCCTGCGCGAACTATCCGTCAGCGACCTGTCGCCGAAGGATCCGGTGCGCCATCGCGTGGGATGGCTGGACGCCGCCCATGCCGAGCTGGAAGGCAACGTCCGCAAGATCAAGGCGGCGGCAGAACCGGATCCGCATGGCACCTACCTGATCGCGTAGCGATCGCTCGCCCGGCAGACTGTGATGCATACGCCCCACCAAAGTAGGGTCTTGCGAGGCCGTTTCGTGTCGATAACGTTGCCTGAGGAAACTGATCTCCTCGCATTCCCGATTGGCGGCCCCACGCGGGCCGCAATTTTTTGCGCGCTCCGTCAGCTGGCTAGGCCGGTGGCGGCGTCTGCGCGGCGCTGTGCCACAGTGCGTCCGATACCTGCGCCATCAGCTCCGCATCATCCGCGACGGCATGCCCCTGCGCCACCAGCGCTTCGCGCACGCTGACCACCTTGCCGGGATCATAGCGGCGGCCACTGTCGATCGCCGCCTCGAACGCATTCGCGCGTGCGTTGATCTGGGCCGGATCGGCGCTCACCAGCAGCACCGCATGCGCCAGCACCAAATGGCGCTGGCCATCGCCGGACTGCATTGCCGCGGGTGCCCGCCGCCAGTACTGCGCGGTGCCGGCGATCTTGCGCGCCGCCTCCGGCGGCCCCCATGCCAGGTTGAAGCGGCCGTCGCAGAAGGAACCGGCCACCGCCTGCCAATGCGTCGGCACGCCAAGCGCCAGCAGGCCCCTGCCGATCACCTCGCACAGGTGCAGATAGACCGCATCGCTGAGCGCACCGGGCGGCTGTCCAACGCCATAGGCCAAGCTCAGGTTGAGGATGCCCGGGCCTTGCGGCACCAGTCCCCCGCCCGACATGCGCAGGAACACCGGGCAGCCTTGCCGAGCGAACTCGCTACGCGCGGCCTCGAAGCCGGCATGCCGCTGGTAGGTGCGCGGTACCACCAGCGACAGCGGCGCTTCCCACAGTTGCGCGACCTGTCTGGCCTGCGCGGCGAGTTCGAGCAGCGCCAGTTCGTCCTGCAACGGATCCACATGCGGCTGGCTGGCAGGCGCGGGCTCGACGAACTCAAAAGGCATGGCACGGCAGCGGTCGGGGGGCCGGTCGGGTAGCGATAGGCCGAGTCTAGCAAGGCTAGCCGTTGAGTGCATCGAAATAGGCCAGCGCCTTCGCCGCGTACATCGCACCCGGGCCGCCGCCCATCTCGATATTGAGCGCCAGCACTTCGGCCACTTGCTCGCGCGTGGCGCCGTGGCGCAGCGCCTGCGCCGTGTGGAACAGCACGCAGTCGTCGCAGCCCTTCTGCACGGCCAGCGCAACCGCGACCAGCTCCTTGACGGCAGCCGGCAGGCTGCCTTCCTGCGTGGCGGCCTTCATCAGGCCCTGGAATGCGCTCATGGCCGCGGGCTGGGCCTGCGCGAGCGCGGCGAACTGCTTGTTGATCTGGGCGAGGCGGGTCTTCAGTTCTGTGCTCATAAAAAACTGTCGTCGTGATTCGGTGGATGGAAGACAAACGCGGGCAGCGGCATGCGCTGCTGCCCGCGCCGCGGCATCAGCCGCCGAGGTGCCGCCTGAGCAGCGCGTTGAAGTCGTTGGCCTTCTCCATCTGGCTCATGTGGCCGGCATCGGCAAAGACCTTGACTGTGGCATCGGGCGGCGCCGCCTCGGCATGCTCGGCCGGGATGATGCGGTCCTGTCCGCCCCACACCACCAGCACGCGCTTGCCGGTGCCGGCCAGCCGCTGGCCGGGCTGCTCCTTCTGCCTGCCGCCGGCGAACAGGTCCTGGCCCAGCGAGGTCAGCGCTTCGGTCACGCCATCCAGCCGCTTGTAGCGCAGCAAGTCGTCGAGCATCTGCCGGCTGACCAGCCCGGCATCCGCGAACAGCAACTCGATCACCGGCTTCAGGTCCCGCCGCGACTGCGCATTGACGAAGCCCTCGGTATAGCCGCTGTTGACCGCTTCGCCGAAGCCCGCCGGCGACACCAGCGCCACCGACAGCACCCGCTGCGGCGCGTCCACGGCGAGTTGCGCCGCCACACCGCCGCCCATCGAATGGCCGACCAGGTGCGCCGCGCCGATGCCGGTCTCGTCCATGAAGCGCGCTACAAAGCCGGCCATCTGCGCCAGCGTCGTGCCCGCGAGCCGCGGCGACGACTGTCCATGGCCGGGCAGGTCCAGTGCCACGACCGTGTACGTGTCGGCAAGGGGATCGAGGTTGAACAGCCAGTTGTCCAGGTCACCGCCAAAGCCGTGGATGAAGAGCACGGTCTCGGCGCCGCCGCCCTTGCGGGCGTAGCGGACGCGGATGCCGTCCACATCGGCGAACTGGTACGCGGCGGCGGCGTCTTCCTCGCCGCCCTCGTCCGCGGGCGCTTCATAAGCCGATACATACGCGTCGATATCCGCATCGCTCACCTCCGCCGGGGCCAGCACGCCAAGCAGCGCTTTCACCGGCAGCACGTCGCCGGCCTGCGCCACCTTGCGGCGCAGCGTGCCGGCGTCCGGCGCCTCCACCGCATTGGCGATCTTGTCGGTTTCCACATCGAGGATCGGCATGCCCACGCTGATCTCGGCGCCTTCGTCGACGAGCCAGGCATTGACCGTGCCTTCCTTCATCGACAGGCCCCACTTGGGCATCACGATCGGAGTAATTGCTGCGGTTGTCATCAGTGCTTGCCTCCCTTCACCGTCTTGCGCGCGGCGGCAGCGATCTGCGCGGCGCCGGGGATATACAGGTCTTCCAGCGTTGGCGAGAACGGCACCGGCGTATGCGGCGGGCACACCATCTCGATGCCGGCCTTGAGCGCGCCGAATGCCTGCTGCGCGACCTGCGCGGAGATATCGGTGGCGATATTGCAGCGCGGGCTGGCTTCATCCACCACCACCAGGCGGCCGGTGTTCTCGACCGACTCCAGCACCGTGTCCATGTCCAGCGGCGACAGCGTGCGCAGGTCGATGACCTCGGCCTCGATGCCCTCCTTGGCAAGTGTGGCCGCCGCTTCCAGCGCGCGGTGCACCATCAGCCCGTAGGTGACGATCGACACGTCCTTGCCGTCGCGCACGATATTGGCCTCGCCGAACGGGATCGCATACGCGCCCTCCGGTACTTCGCCTTCCAGCCCGTACAGGTTCTTGTGCTCGCAGAAGATCACCGGGTCGTTGTCGCGGATCGCCTGGATCAGCAGGCCCTTGGTGTCGTATGGCGTCGATGGGCACACCACCTTGAGCCCGGGGATATGCGTGAACAGCGGCGTCAGCATCTGGCTGTGCTGCGCGGCGGCACGGAAACCCGCGCCGACCATGGCGCGGATCACCACGGGGGTTTCGGCCTTGCCGCCGAACATGTAGCGGAACTTGGCCGCCTGGTTGAAGATCTGGTCGAAGCACACGCCCATGAAGTCGATAAACATCAGTTCGGCGATCGGGCGCATGCCGCACGCCGCGGCGCCGATGGCCGCGCCCACATAGGCGGACTCCGACAGCGGCGTATCCAGCAGTCGGTCGCCATGCTTGGCATACAGGCCCTTGGTCACGCCCAGCACGCCGCCCCAGGCGTCCTTCTCGCCGTCCGCGCCCGCGCCGCCGACGATGTCTTCGCCCAGCATGATGACGCTCGGGTCACGGG
This sequence comes from Cupriavidus phytohabitans, assembly GCF_000426345.1. GTDB lineage: Bacteria > Pseudomonadota > Gammaproteobacteria > Burkholderiales > Burkholderiaceae > Cupriavidus. The sequence continues at coordinate 5,570 of NZ_AUFE01000003.1, forward strand.
TCATTTCCTGGTCGATCGCCTCGTTGATCGCCAGCTTGATGCTCAGTTTGCGAGCCATGTTTGTCTCCTGATAGTTCGGTTTGCCGTCTTGTTGGCGAAAGGCGGATCAATAGCTGACGTAGACGTCGGTGAGCAGGTCCTCCGGGCCGGGCAGCGGCGCGGCCTTGGCTTCCTGCACGGCGTGCTCGATCAGCGCGGCGACTTCGCGGTCGATGGTGTCGAGTTCCTCGCGCGCGATCACGCCGGCCTGCGTCACGGTGCGGGCAAACAGCTTCAGGCAGTCCTTGTTGGCGCGGATGTCGTCGAGTTCGCCGGCGGCGCGATAGGTCTGCGCATCGCCCTCGAAATGGCCGTAGAAGCGGACCATCTTGCATTCGAGCAGCGACGGGCCGCCGCCTTCGCGCGCGCGGCGGATGACTTCCCCGGCGGCCTCGTGCACAGCGAAGAAGTCGGTGCCGTCGACAGTCACGCCCGGGATGCCAAAGCCGGCGGCGCGGTCGACATAGCTGTCTACCGCGGTGCCATAGTCGCGCGAGGTCGACTCGGCATAGCCGTTGTTCTCGATCACGAAGATCACCGGCAGGTTCCACACCGCGGCCAGGTTCAGGCTTTCCAGGAAGGTACCCTGGTTGGAAGCGCCATCGCCGCAGAAGGTGATGCCGACCTCGCCCTTGCCGCGGAACTTGGCCGCCAGCGCGGCGCCGCAGACCAGCGGCGCGCCCGCGCCCAGGATGCCGTTGGCGCCCATCATGCCCTTGGACAGGTCGGCGATATGCATCGAGCCGCCCTTGCCGTTGCACGAGCCGCCCTTCTTGCCATAAATCTCCATCATCATCGCCACCGGATCCACCCCCTTGGCAATGCAGTGGCCGTGGCCGCGGTGCGTGCTGGCAATGCGGTCGCCATCGTGCAGGTGATGCAGGATGCCGACGCCCGCGGCCTCCTCGCCCGCATACAGGTGGACAAAGCCCGGGATGTCGCCACGCGCGAAGTCCACGTGCAGGCGCTCCTCGAAATCGCGGATGGTGCGCATCTTCCGGTACACCGTCAGCAGCGTCTCCTTGTCGAGCGGCAGCGCGGCGCGATGTTGCGCAGGATCTTGCGAAGCTCTGGCTGTCATGTCTGTCTCCTTCGTTCTATCAAGGTTTGCACTTCAGGAAAGGCAGGTAAGCAACGGGTTGCTGCTGCGCATCAGCCGATGCTGCGCGGCATAGCGCATGCAGCCCGCCACGTCGATGCTGCGAAAAGCGTGTTCATGCAGGGTCACGGTGACTTCGTCGTCAGGCCCGAAGGCCAGCTCGCGTTCGCCGTCGAGCGCGACGATGCCGCTGCGCTGGCGCACGCGATGCGGGCGGCCGTGTTCGAGGCGTTCCCAGCCGGCCACCGGCACCGTGCACAGCAGTCCCGGCGCGATCGGTGCGCGCAGGTCGAATTCGCCCTCGCCCGGCGCGGCGAGTTCGATCGCCAGGCCGCCGGGATCGCGCCGGCCCAGCGGTTCGAGCAGGCCGGCGATGGCTGACAGGCCGATGGCCTTCGGATCGGCAAACGACACATAGACCGCGGCAAGGGTGTCGGTCTTCCACAAGGCGCGCGCGCCGATGAAGTGCTCGTGCGAGATCACCGCATCCACCAGCGCAATGTCGCGGCGAAAGCCGCCGTCGCCATCGCGGATGACGATGTCGAGCCGCTTGTTGGAGGCAAGCGCTTGCTTGTCGGGAACGCGCCCGGTGGCATAGAGCCCGGTGGCAAGGCCGGTGATGGTGGGCTCGCGCATCTCGGGGTAGGCATTGTTGGTGCCGGTCGACAGGCCGGCGATGGGAACGCCACCGCATTCGCGCACCACCGCGCGGTGGGTGCCGTCGCCGCCGAGCACGATGATCGCGGCCACGCCGGCGTCTGCCATGCAGCGCGCGGCGTGCAGCGTGTCATCGACACGCGCGGTCACGGGCATGTCGAGGTATTCGACGGCAGGCAGGCCGGAGTCGGGACCTTGCCGGCGCGCCAGGTGCCGCGACAGCATGACGCGCAGCCCTTCGCGGTCCGGCATCATCAACACGCGGCCCACGCCGCATGCCGCCAGCGCGGACAACAGGCGCAGCACGATATTGACGCGATCGGCCAGTTGCAGGCTGTTGGCGTTGGCGATCACGCGGCGGATATCGCGCGCGGAAATCGGGTTGGCGATGATGCCGACCAGTGGCGTGCCGGCGACGGCTGCGTGCCCCATTGCCTGTCTCCTGTTGTGGTTGTGGTGACAGGCAAATTGCAATGGCTGTGCCAGTGCACGGAAGCCGCCGCGAGATCGGAAAACGTCCCTCCGGCGGCGTTCGATTTAAGGGATAACCCGCACGATTTGCCATGCTCCGCGCGGCAAACAGCCCAGCGCGGCTATCACGGCGAGACAGGTGTCACAGTGCAGTTGTACAGACTGGACAACCGTATCGCGCAGCGGCGGCCGCGGGTGCGGCCGATTACTTCCGGGAATACCTCGATGTGCAATATTCAGTGGTTGGTGACGGCTTCCTGCGCCAGACTCTCCTCCTCAAACAACGACCTGCTTCGCCATCCCGCCGCGAAGCTAATGAGGAGACAGAATGGATACGCGCTGGATCGCAGTGCTGGTGGAGAAGTTCGGCCACAGCTTCAGCGGCTATGACCTGGAAAGCGGTGCGCGCCGCTTCAGCGTGCCGCTGCCGGACTACCCACATGAGTTCGTGGTCGACCGCGCACGGCTGCGCGGCTATGTCGGCCACTACGGGGTACAGACCTTTGCGCATGCCGGCAATGGCGGCGCCGCCGTGTGCTGCGTCGATATCGCCGGCGGAGAGCGTGAAGGCGACCTGGACTGCGCGCCTTATCACCGCATCCACGGGCTGCAGATTGACGCGCGAGGCCGCGTCTATGCCCTGAGCGAGCGCGACAACATGCTGCTGGTGTTCGAAGCGCCGTGGGAGAGCTGCACGCCTGCGCGCGCGGTGCCGTCCGGCGGCGTCAAAAGCCACCTGTTCGTACTGACGGGCGACGGGCAACGCGCCTACGTGACCAACCTGCTGTCGCACACGGTAACGCTGGTCCACCCCTACGATGCGAGCCGGCCGCCGCGCGCAGCCCACGCCGGCCGGCGGCCTGAAGGCTGCTGCCTGAGTCCTGACGAATCCCTGCTCTACGTCTCCAGCCGCGACGACCATACCATCGCGCGGCTCGACGCCCACACGCTGGAAGTGCTCGGCACGGTCGCCACGGGCGAGGATCCCACCCGACTGTACTGGTCGCCTTGCGACCGCTTGTTCGCGCTCAACTATGGCGAGCGCAGCCTGCGCATCTTCGACCCGCACACGCTGGTCGAGCTGGCACGGGTCGATACCGGCGCCAAGCCGATCGCACTGGCATTCCATCCAGCCGACCCTGGCCGCGCCTGGCTTGCGCTCAACGACCACAGCGTCAGCGAACTGGACCTTCGCACGCTGGCGTTGCGCCATGCCTTTGCCACCGGCAAGGAGCCGGACGGCCTCGCCATCCTGGCGCTGCCGTCCCGCTAAGTGCGAGGTTCCACAGGCCCGTCGCCGCAACCGTCGGCCGGCACTCATACCATTTCGTCGCAGCACAGACCCAGACGCTAAAGCAGCCGCCGAAGCAGCCGCTGAAGGCGCCCATGAAGGAGACCCATGAACATCCCGCAGCAAGCGCGAGCCGACAACGCCGTCGCCCTCGATTCTCCTGCCGGCGCGACGCCCGGCACCGCCTCGGCCACCGCCCGGATTCCCGCGCAGCGCTGGTGGCGCATCATCCCGCCCATCCTGATGGTGTGCATCGTCTCATATATGGACCGGGTCAATATCGCCTTTGCCATGCCGGGCGGCATGAACGAGGCGCTTGGCATCGGTGCCGGCATGGCGGGCCTGGCCGGCGGCATCTTCTTCGCCGGCTACCTGTTGCTGCAGGTTCCGGGCGGCAAGCTGGCCGTACGCGGCAGCGGACGCAAGTTCATCGGCTGGTCGATGCTGGCGTGGGCCGTGATCTCCGTGCTGACCGGCCTCGTGCGCAACGAGACCGAGTTGCTGGTCCTGCGCTTCTCACTCGGCGTGGCCGAGGGCGGCATGCTGCCGGTGGTGCTGACGATCGTCGGCAACTGGTTTCCAGACCACGAGCGCGGCCGGGCCAATGCGCTGGTGATCCTGTTCGTGCCGATTGCCGGCATGATTACCGCGCCGCTCTCGGGACTCGTCATCGCCGCGCTGGACTGGCGCTGGCTGTTTATCATCGAAGGCGGTATCTCGGCGCTCTGCCTCGGCGTCTGGTTGGCATTGGCCTGCGACCGGCCGCAGGAGGCCCGCTGGATTTCCACGGCGGAGCGCGATTACGTCCTGACGCAACTGCGCGCCGAGCAGCAACGAGCGGCGCTAGCTGCCTCTGCGTCAACGAACCATGCGGCTACGCGCACAGTGATCTTGCGGCTGCTGTCGGATACCGTTATCCGTCGCCTGATCGGCCTGAATTTCCTCTACCAGGCTGGCATCTACGGCTATACGTTGTGGCTGCCAACCATCCTCAAGGACCTGACCCACGGCGGCATGGGCCAGGTCGGCTTGCTGGCGATGGTACCGTATGTGGGAACCATGGCCGGCATCCTCGTGGTGTCTGCCTGGTCGGACCGCAGCGGGAAACGCCGCGCTTTCGTGATGTGGCCCTTGCTGGGCTTTGCCGCCTGCCTGGCCGGATCGGTATGGTTCCATGCCAATACCTGGCTGGCCTACGGTCTGCTGGTCGGCTGCGGCGTGTTCCTGCAAGCCGCCGCGGGCGTGTTCTGGACCCTGCCCCCGCGCCTGCTGGCCGCAGACGATGCGGGCGTGGCGCGCGGCCTGATCAACGCACTTGGCAATCTTGGCGGGTTCTGCGGGCCGTATGCAGTTGGGCTGCTGATCCAGTATTTCGACGCCGGCGTGGGCGTCTACATGCTGGCTTGCGCGCTCGTGCTGGCTACCGTGCTGACCGCCACCCTGCCGGAGTCCTGCCGATGACGTGCAACGTCTTGCCTGCCGGCGAGCGCCTGGCGATCGTCGATGCCCACCACCATCTGTGGCAGCTCGATTGCGGGCACTACCCGTGGCTGCAGGAGGGGTACCAGCCGGCAACATTCTTTCTGGGCGACTACCAGGCCTTGCGCCATGACTATCTGGCGGCTGAGTACCGGCGCGATACGGCTGGCGTATCGGTGCTGGCAACCGTCCACATCGAGGCGGAGCGGGACCGGGGTGAAGCCATCGCCGAGACGGCGTGGCTGCATGAGCCCCGCTGGCCCCGGGGCATGGCCGCCTCCGTGGTCGCTTACGCCCCGCTCGGCACCGCAAACTGCGCCGCGCTGCTTGCGCGCCAGGCGAGTTTTGCACGGGTGCGCGGCATCCGCTGCAAACCGCTGACGGCATCCGCTCCGGGCGAGTCGGTTGCGGGCAGGGCAGGATCGATGCAGGATCCCGGCTGGCTGGAAGACCTGGCGCGGCTGCCGCATCACGGACTGTCATGGGACCTGCGCGTGCCGTTCTGGCATCTGCAAGAGGCGGCGCAGGTGGCCGCCGCCCTGCCCGAGCTGGCAATAGCACTGAATCATGCCGGCTTGCCGCTTGACCGGTCGGAAGCCGGGCTGGCGCACTGGCGGCGCGGCATGGAAGCGCTGGCCTCCTGCCCGAACGTGATGGTCAAATTGTCCGAGTTCGGACTGCAGGGCGGCCGCTGGGATGCGGCTGGTAATCGCCGCATTGTGCGCGAGACGCTGGCCATCTTCGGACACGAGCGCGCCATGTTCGGCAGCAACCTGCCGGTGTCGTCGTTGAGCGCCGCGTTCGGTACGGTGCTGCGCATGGTGACTGACGCGCTGCCGGACCCGCTCGCCAGGCAACGGGTATTGGTCGGCAATGCTGCCCGCTTCTACCATATTGCCGCCGGGCACATGTACCCGGCACCAGCCCAAGACAGCGCAATGTGTTGATTCCGGTCGCAGTGTGGTCCGCCATGCGTGCTATAAAACCGGCGTCCACCGTACACTGCCATGCCCGAATCCCTGACCCAGCTCAGCAACGCCGCCACGCTGCGCAAGCGCCTGCAGATGCGCCATCTTCGCCTGGCGCTGGCACTGGCCGAACACGGCTCGCTGCGTGGCGCCGCCAGCGAGATGGCGCTGACCCAGCCCGCGGCGACCAAGGCACTGCACGAGCTGGAAGACACCGTCGGAACGCTGCTGTTCACGCGCCACGCCCGCGGCATCACGCCAACCGTGTTCGGCGAGGCCCTGATCCGCTATGCGCGCGTGGCGCTGTCCGATCTCGATGCCTTGCACGACGAGCTTGCCGCCATCGCCGCGGGCGAGATCGGCAAGGTGCGCATCGGCGCGATCCTGGCACCGGTGCCGGACCTGCTGGCCGGCGCCATCAATGGGCTCAAGGCACGCCACCCCCAGCTGCACATCGCACTCCAGGTGGATACCAGCGACGTGCTGGTGCAGGCGCTGCGGCAGGATGCACTGGACGTGGTGGTCGGCCGTATCCCGGCGGGCTCGCTTGCCGAGGACCTGGCGTTCGAGCCCCTGTGCGAGGAGATCCTGTCGATCGTGGCGCGCCCCGCGCATCCGCAGGCAGGCAAGCGCAGCGTACGGCTGGCGGGCCTGTCGGGCTATCCATGGATCATCCAGCCCGCCGCCAGCCCGATGCGCCAGATCATTGACCAGACCTTTCGCGATGCGCGCGTGCCCTTGCCGGAGGATGTCATCGAAACCTCTTCCATCATGGCGACGCTGCCGCTGCTGGCGGGCAGCGACCGCATCGCCGTGGTACCCAGCGCGATCGCCGGCTATTTCGCCGCGATGGGCGCGCTGGCAATCCTGCCGGTGGCAATGCGCGGCCGGCTGGTGCCCTACGGCATCGTGTCGCGCAAGCGCCGTACCGCCACGCCCGGCGTGCGCTTGCTGATCGATGCCCTGCGCGCGGCATGCGCGGCGGGCGTCTCGCCGCCGGCTGCCACCGCAGTCACCCCAGTCACCCCAGTCACCGCGACCCCCAGGACCGGGCGTCGGCGCGGCTAGCTGCCCGCGTCGCCGTCGCGCCGGTTCGGCGACTGGATGCCATAACGCTCCATGCGCCGGTACAGCGTCATGCGGCTGATGCCGATCTGGCGCGCGACCGCGCTCAGGTTCCAGCCGGAAGCGCGCAGGTACTGCATCAGCAGCATGCCTTCGGGTGGCAGCTGGTGCGGGTCGCATGCAGCGGCGTCGCTGTCGCCGGCAACCGGCGCAGCTTGCGGCGGTGCCGCGGGGATGGCTGTCGTCCCGAGGCCGTCAGGCAGGTCGTGCTCATCGACATAGCCGCCGGTGCAGACGGCGCGCGCGTATTCCAGCACGTTGCGCAGCTCGCGCAGGTTGCCCGGCCAGCGATGGCGATGCAGCCGCTCGCGGGCCGCCGGCGACAGCGTCACGGGCGCGGCCGCGCCTTCCTGCAGCAGCTTGGCCATCAGCCAGTCAAGGTCGTTGCGCGCGCGCAGCGGCGGCAGCTCGAAACGCGCGCCGTTCAGGCGGTAGAAAAGGTCCTCGCGGAAGCGTCCTTCGGCGACCAGTTGCTCCAGGCCGTGGTGCGTCGCGGAAATGACGCGCAGCCGCACCGGCACGGGCCGTGCTGCGCCAACCGGCAGCACCTCGCCCTCGGCCAGCACGCGCAGCAGCCGCGACTGCAGCTCGCGCGGCATGTCGCCGATCTCGTCCAGGAACAGCGTGCCGCCGTCGGCTTCCTGGATCAGCCCGCGCTTGCCGCGCGGGCCGGCGCCGGAGAAGCTGTTGGGCAGGTGGCCGAATAACTCGCTCTCGATCAGCGTTTCGGGGATCGCCGCGCAGTTCACCGCGATGAACGGGCCGCCGCGGCGCGCGCTGGCCTGGTGCAGGGCCTTGGCGAAGAACTCCTTGCCGCTGCCGGTCTCGCCATGGATCAGGAGATTGATCGGTGAATCGACCAGGCGCGCGGCGCGCTGCAATTGCTGCTGCAGCGCGGCGTCGCCGCCGGTCAGCGCGGCCAGCGCAGGGGGCATGGCCACCGGCGCTTCCTTCGCCGGTGCCTGCCAGCGCAGCGCGGGCGGCATCACGCTCAGGTACAGCAGCCCGCCACTGCGGTTCAGCGCCACCAGCCGCTGCTCGCTGGGCCGCGAGTAGACATAGTTGCCAAGGTCTTCCAGCCGGGCGCCGAACAGTGCCTCGAAGCGCTGGCCGAGCACGGTGGCGCCGGCCGCGCCACCCAGTTCGCCCTCCAGCATCAGCCTGGCGCGGTGGTTGTGGCCGACGATGCGGCCTACCTCGTCCAGCGCCAGCAGGTACTCGGGGTTGACGTCGACGAACTCGGGCGCCACGTTCAGCTTCAGGATCCAGTCGCGCCGGTGCGCGCGCAGGAAGTTGGCGTTCTCGATATGGGCGGCATAGATGCGCACCAGCTGCAACGCCAGTCCCTGGCTGTCCTTGGCGTGCGGCGAGGTCAGCGCGGAGATGTCGAGGATGGCGTGCAGGTTGCCGTGCGTGTCGAACAGCGGCGCGGCGGTGCAGGTCAGCGGGATATGGGTCGCATCGAAATGGTCGGCCTGGTGCACCCTCAATGCCTGGCCAGTGACCAGCGCCGTTCCCACCGCGCAGGTGCCGGCGCCACTCTCGCTCCATTCCGCGCCAAGGTAGAGGCCGGCGTGCCGCAACGCGGCGTCGGTGTGCGCATCGCCGATGTAATCAACCGTCACGCCCTGCGCATCGGTCAGCAGCACCACGTACCCCAGCGCCGCCACCTGGCCGTACAGGCTTTGCAGCCCGTGGCGCGCGATGCGCGCGAAATCGTCGATGCGTTCCTGGTGTTCGCGCAGCCGCGGCTGCGGCAGGATGCGCGCTTCCTGCATGCGCGAGGGATCGAGCCCGTACTGGTGCACGCAGCGCCGCCATGAGTTCTGGATGATGGCGTCGTGCGCGATCCGGTCCGCCAGCACGGCGGGCGGGGCTAGGTATGTGGTGGCCTGGACCACCGTCTCGATGTGCTCGCGTTGCCGCAGGTCCATCGCTGTCTCCTGGTCGTCGCTGCCGTCGGCCCCGGGAGCCTGCTGAGGGGGCGGTGGATCGGGCGGACTGTGCGGGCGCGTGCCTGGGCGGCCGCGCCTCTGTCTGGTGTCGGCCTTCTAATGTATCCGAGCGCCTCGGCGCGATGCAATCCAGAATGCAGGCAGGAATCTCGAGACAGCGGCGAGCGCACGCCGCAAGTGCGGCGTGCGTCATACCGGATGGTTCAAAGCGCGGCGTTGGCCTTGAGGCTGCGCGCCACGCCGGCGGCGATCTCGAAGGAGCGCAGCCGCGCCTGGTGGTCGTAGATCTGGCCGGTCAGCATCAGCTCATCCGGCTGCAGGTCGTCGACAAAGCGCTGCATGCCCGCGCGCACCGTCTCCGGATCGCCCACCACCGAGCACGCCAGCGAGCGGCGGATATGGTCGGCCTCGCTCTCTGTCCACAGCGACTCGATGTCGTCCACCGGCGGGCGCAGCTGCCCCGGCGTGCCGCGCACCAGTGCCAGGAACTGCTGCTGCAGCGAACTGAACAGGCGGCGCGCCTCGTCTGCGCTGTCTGCGGCAAAGACATTGAAGCCGAGCATCACGTACGGGCGATCCAGCGTTTCCGAGGGCCGGAAGGTGCGGCGGTAAAGGTCGAGCGCCTGGCGCATGAAGCCCGGCGCGAAGTGCGAGGCAAAGGCGAACGGCAGGCCCATCGCCGCGGCCAGCTGCGCGCTGAACAGGCTCGAGCCCAGCAGCCAGATCGGCACCTTCAGGCCTGCACCGGGGACGGCGCGCAGGCGCTGGCCGGGGCGCACGTCATCGAAATACGCCTGCAGTTCTTCCACGTCCTGCGGGAAGGTATCGGCGCTGTCGCTGGCCAGATGGCGGCGCAATGCGCGCGCGGTAGCCTGGTCGGTGCCTGGCGCGCGGCCCAGCCCCAGGTCGATGCGGCCCGGGTACAGCGAGGCCAGCGTGCCGAACTGCTCGGCAATCACCAGCGGCGAATGGTTGGGCAGCATCACGCCGCCGGAGCCCACGCGGATGGTCTGCGTGCCGTTGGCAACATAGCCGATCAGCACCGCGGTGGCGGCGCTGGCGATGCCGGGCATGTTGTGGTGCTCGGCCAGCCAGTAGCGGTGGTAGCCCAGCCGTTCGGCATGGCGCGCCAGGTCGAGCGAGTTGCGCATGGCCTGGCCGGCGTCGCTGCCCTGCGGGATAGGCGCCAGGTCGAGCACCGAATAAGCGATGCCGTTGCCGGCGGGGAGAGAGTCGCGGTTCATGTCGTGGTCTGGCGGGCGGCGTACGCCACACGTGCGCCGCCCGCTGCAATGCGGATGGTTCGCTATGTTAGTGAGCCCGCGCGGATCGTGCTGGCAACGGATTTGCGGCCCTGCAGGCGGCGTGGGTATCCGCAAACGCCGGCAAATGTCGGCCAACTTCGCCAAATGCGCGGCACCCGGGCGCAAGGATTGAGCCGCGCGCCGCTTGCCCTTACCATTCAGCCCGATGCGAAGGAACGATCGATGACTCTCAAGACACTGGACGGCGCGCTGGCCCTGCTGACCCACTTCACCGTGCGCCAGCCCACCTGGGGCGTGCGCGAGCTGGCCAAGCACAGTGGCGTGCATTACGCCGTGGTGCACCGCGTGCTGGCGACCTTTGCCGCCAACGGCTTCCTGGTGCAGGACGCGGCCACCGGCAAGTATTCGCTGGGGCTGCGGCTGTTCGAGCTGGGGCAGGTGGTGCGCAAGAGCTTCTCGCCGGACGAGATCGTGCGCCCGGTTCTGGAAAAGCTGGCCGCGCAAAGCGGCGAGACCGTGTTCCTGTCGTGGCTCGACGGCCATGAAGGCCTGTGCGTGGGGCTGGTGCAGAGCCAGCACCAGCTGCGTTTCTCGATCGAGCTGGGCGAGCGCTTTGCGCTGTACGCGGGCGCGCATGCCAAGGCGATGCTCGCCTTCCAGGACGATGCCTTCCGCGACGAAGTCTACCGCCAGGGCCTGGCACGCATGGGGCCGCACACCGCGCTGGACCGCGAGCGCATCGAGCAGCAGCTTGCCGAGGTGCGCGAACGCGGCTGGGCCCATACGCGCGAGGAAGCCGCGGCCAGCGTGGCCGGGCTGGCGCTGCCGCTGTGGTCGCGCGACCGCAGCGCGGTGGTGGGCTCGGTGGCCATTGCCGGGCCGCAGCAGCGCCTGGATGAGGCCGCCGTGCCGCGGCTGCTGGAGGCCTTGCGCGACGCCAGCGGCCGGTTGGAGGACGTGATCGGCTTTGTTCGCTGACCTTCGTGTGCTAACGGCGACGTTCAGGCCACCCGATCACGCCAGCAGCGCCCTGCCCACCTCGCCGCCCAGCACGCGCTGGCCGATCGCATGGCCCAGCGCCCGATAGCTTTCCCATTGCGCTTCATCGAAGAACTGGTCGCCGGTGCCTTCCTGCGGGAAGGCCGGGTGCGTGGCGCCATAGTGCCGCACGTCGGCCGGCGCCCATGACACCAGCCGCGGCTTGAGCAGCACGATGCGGCAGACCCGCGCGCGCGGCGCCGCGCAGGCCGGGTCGGTGCGGTACACGTTGAGCAGCACCGCGCATTTGTCGGCGGCAGGGCCGCCGGCCGCCACGCCCGGCAGGAAATCGTCCGGCACGCCGAAGACCTGGCTCAGCACCGGGTGCGTGGTGGCGGCCTCCGTATCCACGACGATCTCCAGGCCGTGGTCGATGCGCGCGAGGCGGATCAGGTTGGCGAGGTCGCCAAAGCGATAGTCCCGGTCGCCGCCACAGTCACAAAGCACGATCAGCGCGACGTCCCGGCCCGGACGCAGCAGTTCGTAGACGCCGGTATTGTCGAAATGCCCGCCGTCCGACAGGTACTGCCAGCCGCGCCGCGTGCCATGGAAGCGGGCGCTCAGCTCGCACCCCAGATAGTATTGCGTGCGGAACATGCCGGCGGCCAGCCATGGATGCGTGGCGCGTTCGGGATGGCGCCACTGCTCGCCCTCGCGCCCGCCCTGGCGCGCGTACCTGGCCGGATACGACGGCCACCACGTGCCCAGCCGCAGGTTGGCCAGGCCCAGCAGCAGCGAGGTCCCGAGCGTGGTGGCACGGCCCAGCCCTGTCGACACCACCGCGCCAGAGATTGCGATCCAGTCCCCCACCGTGAGCGATTGCGCCAGCTTGCCGGATGAAGGCCATGACGCGTCCGGGCAGCACCGCCAGCCGTCGATGGTGAAGCGCACATAGGCATCCGGCGCAATGGTGGTCGCGGCGCCCGGCTGGGCCACACCGGCGCCGGGTGCCAGGCACAGCGGCTTGCCCTTGCGGTCACGCTGGACCAGTTGCTCGGCCGGATCGACGGTCAGGTTCAACGTCACGTTGATCAGGTGCAGCGGCGCCAGCACGCGCGGATCGTAGTAGGCGTTCAGGCTGAGCTGGTCGCCGGGCACCGGCTCTGCCACGCTGAAGCGCGCGCGCCGGCGGCGGTCCGCGACCGGATCGGGATCGGGCGCGGCAAAGCGCTCGCCGTTGGACGCGCCAAGATAGGCGCGCGTGAGGCGCGCCGCATAGAAGGGCTGCAGCGTCGAGAGGTTCAGGAAGCCGGTAAAGCGGCCGGCGACCAGCGCCAGCACCAGCGCCACTACTGTCAGCGTGGCCAGCGCCGGACCGGTGTAGGCCGTGCCATACACCAGCCAGTCGACCGGCTCGCGGCCATCCCAGCGCACCCACAGCACCAGCCACGACCACAACACGAACAGCAGCAGCGCCAGCACCGCCGCGGCCGCGCCGGCCAGCAGCGAGACCGGCAAGCGTGTCCACAGTGCGCGCCAGGCAGTCTCGGCGCTGCCCTTGCGGCCTTCGTCGAACCAGCGCGCGCCATAGCGCACCAGCCAAACCAGCACGCCCAGCACGCTCGCGGGCAGCGCCGCGCCCCACGGATGGCCGGCGGCATGGGCATACAGATAGGTGGTTCGTGCGGCGGTATCGGCCAGGCCCAATGCCGCCAGCCACAGCGTCAGCGTGACCGCCGTGCGCAGCGCGCGCGTGGCCCGCACGCGATAGCCGGACACGGTGCGCGGCTCGCCCTGCAGCATCACCAGGCAGCTCAGCACACCCAGCCAGGTCAGCACGCCCATCGCGGCAAAGAGCTGCGCCGAGACCGGCTCCGCGCCAAGCCATTCCGACCAGCGCGCGGCGGCAAGCAACAGCAGCCCCAGCAGCAGGGCCACCATCGGCGCGGGGCTGAAAAAACGCCCCGGTGCCTGCGAATCGCTGGCGCGCGGATAGACCAGCCAGTAGGCCAGGCCGGGCGGCACCGCGCCGATCACGGCGGTAGCGAGCGGCAGCCACAGCCAGGGGCTCCACCAGATCGCGCATTCGCCCTGGTTGAAGGCCTGCCGCGCATCGTGCAGCAAGTCCATCTCATAGCGTCCGAACCCGTACCACGCTGCCGCCGCGCCGTGCAGCAACAGCGCCAGCAGCGACAGCAATACCAGCAGCGCGCTGCCGATCACGTAGTGCACGGCCAGCCAGTTGCGCACCACCAGCGCGGCGGCATAAAGGTTGTCGCCCGCGCCGGTAGGCGACAGGTAGCGGCCGTTCTCGCGCAGCCACGCGACCGCGCCGCGGCCGGGATCGGCGGCATAGGAGACCGAGGTGTGGATGCGCCCGGGCGGCTCGCATTGCAGCGTGTGGTAGGCGTCGGCCGCGGCCTGGACCGGGCCGGCGCCGCGCCGCAGGCGCCCGGGCACGAACAGGCTGACAAAGAAGGCTCCAAGGTAACCGCCGCCGCTGACGGTGGACAGGTAGTCGAACTGGGCCAGCAGAGAGGCCAGCCCGGGCACGGCCTGCGCCGAGGCGGCAGTACTTGCTGCGGGCGTCGGAGGAGCCTCGGTGTCCGCGGTGGTGGCCAGGGTGGTGGCTGGCATGGCGGTGCCTGCCATCGCCTGCGTCACGCCCAGGCAGAACGTGGCGCTGCGGATGCCGCCGCCGGATAGCGCCAGCGCCCAGTTGCGCTGGCCCTCATGCGTGCGCGGCGCGATGCCGAGCTGGCCGCGGCGATGCGCGATGCGGGCCGCTTCGTCGCCGAAACCGTGGTCTTCCGCAGCCATGGGCGCCTCCCCAGTAGCAGTCGGTCTGCGCCAAGTATAGGCAACGGCGCATGGTCGATATTCGCCCGGGCGCTGGCTGGGACTGCGTGTTAACCCTGATTGTTGGCTGTTGGAGCGAGGCCTAGCATTTCTCTGTATCAGAGACGTTGTCTCTTATATAGAGACACAAAGCAGTCAGTCATGCTCAAGACCCTCGACGGCGCCCTTGCGCTGCTCACCCATTTCACCGCTCGCCAGCCCAGCTGGGGCGTGCGCGAACTGGCGCGCGAAAGCGGCGTGCACCACGCCGTCGTGCATCGCGCACTGGCCACGTTTGCCGCCAATGGCTTCCTGACGCAGGACAGCGTCGGCCGCTATGGGCTGGGGCTGCGCTGGTTCGAGCTGGGGCAAGTGATGCGCAAGTCGTTTTCGCCGGCAGAGGTGGTCCAGCCCGCGCTGGAGGCGCTGGCGCAGGAAAGCGGCGAAACGGTTTTCCTGTCCTGGCTGGACGGTCACGAAGGCCTGTGCACGGACATTGCCCAGAGCCAGCACCAGCTGCGCTTTTCGATCGAGGTGGGCCAGCGCTTCGCGCTGGACGCCGGCGCGCATGCCAAGGCGATCCTGGCCTTCCAGCCGGAAGCGTTCCGGCGGCAGGTCATCGGCGATGCGCCCGACTTGGCCGCGCAACTGGCCCAGGTCCGCGCCGACGGCTTTGCCTATACCTGCGAGGAATCCGCGGCCACGGTGGCCGGGCTGGCATTGCCGCTGCACCACCGTGACACGCGGGCGGTGGTGGGATCCCTCGCCATCGCCGGCCCGCTGCAGCGGCTGACGCGCGACGCCGTGCCCCGGCTGCTGGAAGCGCTGCGCGCGGCGCGCGGCGCGCAAGACGATTGGCCCGGTGGCGGGCTTTATGCGATAGCGGCGCGCCTACGCAAGGCGCGCGCACGACACACAAAACCAGACAACACTACGGGGAGCGGTGGAAGACATGACCATGCCAACACAACTGAACGCGCCGGTGGCGGCGCAGCCCGCGACACGGTCGCGCTTTATGGAGCCATTGCTGCTGCTGGTGTCGGTGGCGCTGTCGGTATTCGGCGCCATGATCGGCATGCAGCTGATCGTATCGCTGGGGATCTCGGCCAATACCTCGATCATCGGCGCGCTGATCGCGATCGTGTTCTCGCGCATCCCGCTGGAGATCACGCGGCGCTTCCGCGTGCTGGAGCGGCAGAACCTGGTGCAGACCGCGATCTCGTCGGCCACCTTCGGCGCCGCCAACTCGCTGATGATCCCGATCGGCGTGCCGTATGCGATGGGCATGCCCGAGCTGGCCACACCGATGCTGATCGGCGCGGTGATCGCCATGTTCGTCGACGGCGCAATGTTGTACTTCCTGTTCGGCAGCAAGATCTTCCCCGCCACCGGCACCTGGCCGGCGGGCATCGCCACCGCCGAGGCAATCTGGGCCGGCGACCGCGGCGGCCGCAAGGCGGCGTTCCTGGGCCTGGGCATTGCCGTTGGCGTCGGCGGCGCATGGCTGGGCGTGCCGATGTCGGCGTTCGGCGCGGCGTTCCTGGGCAACCTGGCGGCGCTGACCATGTTCGGCATCGGCCTGCTGGTACGCGGCTATTCGGTGGCGGTGACCGGCATCGATATCGCCAAGGCTTACATTCCGCATGGCCTGATGATCGGCGCGGGCATCGTCGCGCTGTTCCAGGTGGCCACGGAAATCCGCCGTGCGCGCAACGCCCCGGCGGCCGATGCGCGCAGCATCGAAGTTCCGGCCTCGCGCGCCAGCCGCATCCTGTCGGGCGGCTTTGTCATCTACCTGGCGATCGCGCTGCTGATCTCGCTGCTGGCCGGGCATGTGTCGGACATGTCGCTCGGCATGCTGGTCGTGTTCGTGCTGTACGCCGCCTTTGCCGCCTATGTGCACGAGCTGATCGTCGGCATCGCGGCGATGCACTCGGGCTGGTTCCCGGCCTTCGCGGTGGCGCTGATCACGCTGACCATCGGCATCCTGATCGGCTTCCCGCCGACGGCGCTGGCGGTGCTGGTGGGCTTCTCGGCAGCCACCGGCCCGGCCTTTGCCGACATGGGCTACGACCTGAAGACCGGCTACCTGCTGCGCGGCGAGGGCCGCGACATGGAAGCCGAGATCGCAGGCCGCAAGCAGCAGTTCCTGGCAGCGATGGTCGGCTTCGGCGTGGCCGCCGTGGTGGTGATCGTGTTCCACGGCACCTTCTTCTCGCAGGGCCTGATCCCGCCGGTGGACCGTGTCTATGCGGCATCGATCAAGGCCGGCTCGTCGGCCGAGATCGCGCGCAACCTGGTGATCTGGGCGATCCCCGGCGCGCTGCTGCAATGGCTCGGTGGCTCCAAGCGCCAGCTCGGCATCCTGCTCTCCACCGGCATGCTGATCGCCTCGCCGCTGGCCGGCTGGGCGGTGCTGGCGGGCCTGCTGATCCGCTTCGTGGTGCAGCGCCTGCGCGGCGACAAGCACCTGGCCGAGATGAGCGCCTTTGCCGGCGGCGTGATCGCCGGCGATGCCCTCTTCAGCTTCTTCGGCTCCGTCACCAAGCTGAAGAAGTAAGCCCTGCAGCAAGCCATCCCGGGGCGCATGCGCTGCGTCCCGCCAGTCATTACCCGAGACGTTCCATGGATATCCAAGCAATCCGCGCCGACACTCCGCTGACGGCTTCCACCATCTATCTCGACACGGCCGCGGCCTCGATTCCGCCCGACGCCGTGCTCGACACCGTGCGCAGCTACCTGCTCGATACCGGGCACGTCGGCATCTACCTGCCGGCGTTCCGCAAGGAGACCTATGCGCGCGTGGAAGCCGTGCGCGGCAAGCTGGCCGGACTGCTCAACTGCGCGGCCGACGAGATCGCCTTCACCAAGAACGCCACCGAAAGCATTGCCATCGCCGTGCGCGGCATCCCCTGGCAAGCCGGCGATGAAGTGCTGGTGGCCGACACCGAGATGCTGAGCAACCTGCTGCCGTGGCGCCGGCTGGAGCAGTCGCATGGCATCGTGGTGAAGATGGTCGCGGCGAATGCCGAAGGGCTGCTGTCTGCCGAAGCCTTCGCGGCCGCAATCACCCCGCGCACGCGCCTGCTGACGTTCTCGCACCTCCCCAACTCAACTGGCGCCGTGCAGCCCGCCGCGCAGATCTGCGCGGTCGCGCGCAAGCATGGCGTGCTGTCGCTGGTCAATGCCGCGCAGAGCGTGGGCATGCTGCGTTCCGACGTGGCGCAGCTGGACTGCGACTTCCTCGCCGGCTGCGGGCGCAAGGCGCTGCGCGCGACCGAGGGCTCGGGCTTCGTGTACGTGCGCCGCGCGCTGATCGGGCAGGTCGAGCCAATGCTGGTGGGCTGGTGGAACGGCGCGTACGACCGCAACACCGGCGCGCTGTCGCTGGTGGCGGGCGCGAAGCGCTTCGAAGCCGGCTGCCCGATCGTGCCGGCCATCCTCGGCATGGGCACCGCCATCGACTACGCGACCGCCATCGGCATCGATGCCATCGAGGCGCGCGTGCGCGACCTGACCGAGTACGCGGTGGCGAAGCTTGCCGGGATCCCCGGCTTCGAACTGTACGGCCCGGCCGACGTGACGCACCGCATCGGCATCGTGCCGTTCAACGTGCGTGGCGTGGATCCGACGCACATCGTGGCCGCGCTGGAAGCGCAGCAATGCATCATCGAAGCGGGCAATTTCATGGCCGATTCGATCCTGGCGCGCTACGGCGTGTCCACCATGGCGCGCGTGTCGCTGCACTACTTCAACACGCACGAAGAGATCGACCGCGTCGCCGCACTGATCCGCGCCGCCATCGCCTGATCCCAACACCGAACAGACGGAATCCAAGACATGACCCAACGCATCCTCCTGATGAGCAGCTCGCGCAAGGACAACCTCGGCTACCTGGAGCACGCCGGCGAGCAGATCCACACGCTGCTGCAGCGCGAGCCGCGCAAGGTGCTGTTCGTGCCGTTCGCGGGCGTGAGCTTCAGCTTCGATACCTATGAAGGCATGGTCAAGCCGGTGTTCGAGAAGCTCGGCTACGCGCTCGAGTCGATCCACCACAGCGCCGATCCGCTGCGCGCGGTGCAGGAAGCCGAGGCCATCGCCGTGGGCGGCGGCAATACCTTCGCGCTGCTCAAGCGCATGTATGACGCCGGCATCGTCGACGGGATCCGCGCGAAGGTGCGCGCGGGCACGCCGTACGTGGGCTGGAGCGCCGGCAGCAATGTGGCCTGCCCGACCATCCGCACCACCAACGACATGCCGATCGTGCAGCCGCCCTCGCTGCGAGCGCTGGGGCTGGTGCCGTTCCAGATCAACCCGCATTTCATCAGCGGCAAGGCCGCGGGGCACAACGGCGAAAGCCGCGAGGAGCGCCTGGCCGAGTTCCTGAACATCAATGCGCCGGAACAGGTGTTCGCGCTGCCGGAGGGCTCGGCGCTGTACTCGGATGGCATCAACGGCACCGTGCTGGGCGAACGCAATGCGCTGTGGTTCCCGGCCGAAGGCAAGGTCGAAACCCTCCGCGAAGGCGAGCCGTTCCCGCTGTCGCAGATCACCGGGCCTGCCGGGATGGAGGACTGGCCGGGTTTTGCGGCTTGAGTGTTTTCTCCCCTCTCCCGCAAGCGGGAGAGGGGAGCAAAGCAGCGACACGGGCGCTCGATCAGCAGCTAGCCATCCCAGGCCGGTCACGGCCACGACAAACAACAAGACCTCGCCCGCGAGCCGCCCAGCGCCGCCCGCATGGCCCCTTTTTTGCCTTTGGAGGAGAAAACACAATGAGCCAAACCCTTCGCCACGCCGTGCGCATGGCATTGCCGCTGCTGCTCGGCCTGCCAGCCGCCGCGATCGCACAGTCGGGCGTGACGCTCTACGGCGTCATCGACACCGCGCTGACCTACCAGACCCATTCCAACCCCGCCGGCGATGCGCAGGTCGGCATGCAGCAAGGCGGCGAAGGCTTCCTGTCGGGCAGCCGCTTCGGCCTGAAAGGCATCGAGGACCTCGGCGGCGGGGTCAAGGCCGGTTTCGTGCTGGAGAACGGGTTCCTGGCCGACACCGGCAAGTTCGACCAGCAGGGCCAGCTGTTCGGCCGCCAGGCGTACGTGAAGATCGGCAACCAGTGGGGCGAGCTGGCGCTGGGGCGGCAATACACCACGGCCAACACCATGCTTTACTACGTCGATCCGCTCGGCGTGGGCGCGGCGCCGTCGAACTCGTGGATGGTGTACCTGACCGGCCAGCGCTACGACAACGCCGTCAGCTACACCGGCAACTTCGGCCCGGTGTCGCTGATCGCCGAATACGCGCTGGGCGAGACCGCGGGCAACACCCGCGCCACGTCGTCCATGTCGTTCGGCCTGAAGTACGCGGCCGGCCCGATCACCGCGATCGGAGACTTCCAGCAGACCCGCGACAGCCAGAGCCGTACCGCGAACATCTACCTGGCGGGCCTGAAAGCCGCGGTCGGCCGCGCCAGCCTGTTCGCCAACTACATCCACAGCGACCGCGAAGCGGGCTTCGACTCGTCCAAGGGCGGCACGGACACGGCCACCATCACCAGCATGTCGACCGCCGCCACGCCGACCAACCGCGCGGCGATCAACTCGGTGTTCGGCAGCAGCCGCCACGACGACTTCTTCACGCTGGGCGCGAGCTATGCCGTGACCGGCAACGTGACGCTGACCGGCAGCGTGATGCACAACCGCACCCGCGCCGACAGCTTCAGCGGCAACCGCACCACCGCGTATGCCGTGGCCGACTACGCCTTCAGCAAGCGCACCGACACCTACCTGGCGCTGGCCTATGACCGCGTCCACGGCGACTGGTCGGGCCTGTTCGGCAACAACACCACCAGCTGGACCGGCGGCAGCGGCACGCCGCTGGACGGGCGCGACAGCCAGGCCACGGTGATGGTCGGCCTGCGCCACCAGTTCTAACGATTCAACCGACACCCGGCCCGCGCCATGCGGGCCGGGCACATCATCTGGAGAAAGCCATGGCCCTGCAGCAGACGCTGGTCATTCACGAAGCCCTGGACAGCCCGCACGCCAACGGTGCGGTCGCCAGCGAACTGTTCGCGCCCTACGCCGGCGCCGGCGTGACCGTGCAAGTCACCACGGTCAATAACGCGCCGCCCGAGAACACGGCCAATACCACCGACTTCATCACCATCGTGATCCCCGGCACCGCCGGCAAGCGCGGCGGCGGCAAGGCACCGACGCTGGGCGTGATCGGCCGCAACGGCGCCATCGGCGCGCGTCCGGAACTGGTGGGCCTGGTGTCCGATGCAGACGGCCCGATCGGCTGCCTGGCGGTGGCGCTGAAGCTCGCGCAGATGAAGGCGCGCGGCGACCACCTCGCCGGCGACGTGATCGTGACCACGCACCTGTCGACCGATGTCTCGATGCAGCCGCACGACCCGGTGCCGTTCATGGGCATGCCGGTGTCCTCCGACACCATGAACGATTACCAGGTGCTGCCGGAAATGGAAGCGATCCTGTCGATCGACGCATCCAAGGGCAACAGCATCATCAAGCACCGGGGCTTCGCCATCTCGCCGACGGCGATGCAGGGTTACATCCTGCGCGTGGCGCCGGACCTGGTGGCGACGATGGAATCGACCACCGGCTGCCCGGCGGTGACCTTCCCGATCTCGCTGCAGGACATCACGCCGTACCACAACGGGCTGTACCACTTCAACAGCATCATGCAGCCGCACGTTGCCACGGCGGCGCCCGTGGTTGGCGTGGCAGTGACCGCGCAGTCAGTGGTATCGGGCAGCGCCACCTCGGCCAACCACGAGATCGACATCGCCGAGGCGGTGCGCTTCTGCGTGGAGGTGGCCAAACGCTTCGGCGTCGGCAAGTGCCAGTTCTTCAATGCTGCCGAGTGGGAAAAGATCCGCGCGATCTATCCCGACCTGTCGGTATTCCAGACCGCCGGCAAGCGCTGAGGCTTGCGGCTCAGCGCGCCGCCACCTTGCCCGGATCCGGATGCGTGACGACAGGCGGCACGGTCTCGCCGTGCCGCCGCTTCCACTCGTCGAAGCCGCCGGCGAGCGCCCAGGTTTTTGGATAACCGGCAACACGCAGGCGTTCGGCCAGCAGCGCCGCGGACATCTCGTTCGGGCAGGCGCAATAGACCACGATGTCGGCCTCGGCAGGCGGCACGCCCAGCGCGTCGAGGCTGTCGAGCGCGCCCTGCATGTCGAGCACCATCGAGCCGGGGATGCGCTCCATCGGCATGTCGCCATGGGCCCGCACGTCGATCACGACGGGCAGCGTGCCGGCCAGGCGGCGCGATTCCAGTTCATCCACGCTCATGCGCGGCACGCGCTTCGTGATGCGCAGCAGCCGGAAGCGGCGCCACGAGCGCCACGCCAGGAACACCAGGAACGCCACCACCACCGCCACCAGCGCCATATGGCCGTAGGTGCTGAAGCCCTCCAGGATGGCGTCGATAAAGTCGCTGAACACCACGCCGATCAGCAGGCCGCTGCCGGCCCACACCAGCGCGCCGATCGCGTCATAGAACAGGAACACCGGCAGCGGCGTGCCGGTCATGCCGGCCATCGCGGTTGACAGCGCGCCGGCACCGGGCAGCAGCTTCGCGACCACCAGCGAGCGCGGCCCCACGCGCAGGTACAGCGACTGGGTCTGGCGGATGCAGGAATCGGGCGAGATCGATACCTTGCAGATGGTGCGCAGCATCGGCTGCCCAAGCCGGCGGCCGGCGAAGTACCACCCGGTATCGGCAATCAGGCAGGCGACGATCACCGCGGCCAGCACCGCGCCGATCGACGGACCGGTTTCCTGCATGCCGAGCGCGCCAGCGACGAACAGCATCGGGTACGCCGGCACCGGCAGCCCCGCCTGTTCGACCAGCACGTTCAGGAATACCAGCATCAGCCCGTGGTTTTCCAGCAAGGCCTGTAACTCTCCCACCGTGTGCTCTCCCTTGGTTCAGGATGCCAGTGTGCCAGCCGGCTGCGGCCAATGCACGGGGTGGCTTTGCATGGACGCATCAAAATTATTGACTACCCAGCACCTACGTTGTCCTACAACCAGATGTCAATCAATTGTTATGGCACCGAGTCATGCCTGCCTTCTTCCAATGCACTGCCCTACGCCCGCCGCGCGCCATCTCTTCTCCCGGTAAACCCCCGGGCCGGTCCTACCCCTATTGCCTTTGCCGAGCCGTTGTCGTACGATGACTGATAACTCGGATGACCTGCCGCCCGGCAAGCCTCCGCCGTCACCACCCTGGGCCGCCGGCCCGATCAGGATTTCGCAATGCTCGCACCTAACGAACTCAAGCAGATCGTCTCCGAAGGCCTGCTGTCCTTTCCCATTACCGACTTCGACGCCAAGGGCGACTTCAACGCGAAGTCCTATGCCGCCCGCCTGGAATGGCTGGCCCCGTATGGCGCCACCGCGCTGTTCGCCGCCGGTGGCACCGGCGAGTTCTTCTCGCTGACCCCCGCCGACTACACCGCCGTGGTCGATACCGCGGTCAAGACCTGCGCAGGCAAGGTGCCCATCCTGGCCGGCGCCGGCGGCCCGACCCGCACCGCCATCGCCTACGCGCAGGAAGCCCAGCGCCTGGGCGCCGCCGGCGTGCTGCTGCTGCCGCACTACCTGACCGAAGCCAGCCAGGACGGCATCGCCGCCCACGTGGAAGAGGTCTGCAAGTCGGTCGACATCGGCGTGATCGTCTACAACCGCGCCAACTCCAGGCTGAACGCCGACCAACTGGCCCGCCTGGCCGACCGTTGCCCCAACCTGATCGGCTTCAAGGATGGCGTGGGCGACATCGAGTCCATGGTCAGCATCCGCCGCAAGCTGGGCGACCGCTTCTCGTACCTGGGCGGCCTGCCCACGGCGGAAGTCTACGCCGCCGCCTACAAGGCGCTGGGCGTGCCGGTGTACTCGTCGGCGGTGTTCAACTTCATCCCGAAAACCGCGATGGACTTCTACCGGGCCATCGCCGCGGACGACCAGGAGACCGTGGGCCGCCTGATCGACAACTTCTTCCTCCCGTACCTGGCCATCCGCAACCGCAAGGCCGGCTACGCCGTCAGCATCGTCAAGGCCGGTGCCCGCATCGTCGGCCGCGACGGCGGCCCGGTGCGCGCGCCGTTGACCGACCTGACCGGCGAAGAAATGGAAATGCTGGGCACGCTGATCAACAAGCTCGGCCCGCAGTAATCCTTTCTGCCATTACACGGCGACAGGCCGGCCGCGGGGCGCTTTGCCCTCCGGCCGGCTTGTCCACTTTTGCCACCCTCTGCCACACTCAAACGCTGACAAGGAAACCTCCCATGCAAATCACCGGCGACATGCTGATCGGCGCGCAAGCCGTGCGCGGCACCGAATCGACGCTGCAGGCCATCAACCCGGCCACGGGCGAGACCCTGGGCCCCGACTTCCACGGCGGCGGCCAAGCCGACGTCGAGCGCGCCTGCGCGCTGGCCGAAGCGGCCTTCGACACCTATCGCAATACTTCGTCCGAGCAGCGCGCGGCCTTCCTGGAAGCGATCGCCGCCGGCATCGAGGCACTGGGCGACACGCTGATCGAGCGTGCCCACCAGGAAAGCGGCCTGCCGGTCGCGCGCCTGCAGGGCGAGCGCGGCCGCACCGCCGGCCAGTTGCGCCTGTTCGCGACCGTGCTGCGCGAAGGCCGCTGGCAGGAGGCCACCTTCGACGCCGCGCTGCCCGAGCGCACCCCGCCGCGCCCCGACCTGCGCATGCAACGCATCGCCATTGGCCCGGTGGCGGTGTTCGGTGCCAGCAACTTCCCGCTGGCCTTCTCGGTCGCCGGCGGCGACACGGCCTCGGCGCTGGCAGCCGGTTGCCCGGTGGTGGTCAAGGCGCATTCTGCGCACCTGGGCACGTCCGAGCTGGTCGGCCGCGTGATCCAGAAAGCCGTGCAGGATGCCGGCCTGCCGGAAGGCGTGTTTTCGCTGCTGGTGGGCGCGGGCAATGTCGTGGGCACGGCGCTGGTGTCGCATCCCGCGATCCAGGCGGTCGGCTTCACCGGTTCGCGTTCGGGCGGCATGGCGCTGATGCAGGCAGCCAACGCCCGGCCGCAGCCGATTCCCGTGTACGCCGAGATGAGCAGCATCAACCCGGTGTTCCTGCTGCCCGCCGCGCTGCAGGCGCGCGGCGCCGAGATTGGACGCCAGCTGGTCGATTCGCTGGTGCTGGGCGTCGGCCAGTTCTGTACCAACCCCGGCCTGGTCATCGGCATCGAAGGCCCGGCGCTGGACCAGTTCCGCGCCGCGGCGCTCGACGCGCTGGGTGGCAAGCCGGCGGCGACCATGCTGACGCCGGGCATCCATGCCGCCTATGAAAAGGGCGTGGCGCAGCTGTCGTCGCTGGATGGCCTGCAGCGCATCGGCGACGGGGTTGCCGCCACGGGGGTCAACCAGGCCCGTCCGGTGATGTTCGAAACCACCGCCGCGCAATTCCTCGCCGATCACCGCATGCAGGCCGAAGTGTTCGGCCCGTCGACGGTGCTGGTGGTGTGCCGCGACCTGGAAGAGATGCTCGCGCTGGCACGCCAGCTGGAGGGCCAGCTCACCGCCACCATGCAGCTCGACGACGCCGACCATGAGGCCGCGCGCCAACTGCTGCCGGTGCTGGAGCGCAAGGCCGGGCGCGTGCTGTGCAACGGCTATCCGACCGGGGTGGAAGTGGCTTATGCGATGGTGCATGGCGGGCCGTTCCCGGCCACGTCGGACGTGCGCTCGACCTCGGTCGGCGCCACGGCGATCGATCGTTTCCTGCGCCCGGTCTGCTACCAGAACCTGCCGCAGGGATTGCTGCCGGCGGCGCTGCAGGGATAAGCGCAGCGCCTGCAGTGACTGGCCCCGCCTTGTGCGGGGCTTTTTGTTTTGAATCGCCGGCGCAAGAATCGCCGGCGCAAGGACAAACGGCCCGCGTTCAACACGCGGGCCGTTATGGCATCGCAGCGCCCCTGCGGGGCGTCGGAGCAAATATCCCTGCGTATCAAGCCTCCAGCTTGATCCCCGCCTGCTTCACTACCCCCGCCCAGCGCGCCTGCTCGGCAACAAAGAACTTGCCGGTTTCTGCCGGCGTCATCGTGACCACTTCAGCACCCTGCTGGACCAGTTGCGAACGCAGTTCTGGAGCGCGGATGATCTTGATCAGCTCGGCGTTGATCCGCGTCACCAGCGCATCCGGCATGCTGGCCGGCGCCATCACGCCCTGCCACGTGCCCGATTCAAAATTGGGCACGCCCTGCTCGGCAATGGTCGGCACGTTCTGCAGCAGCGGCATGCGCGTGCGCTTGGACTGGGCGATCAGCTTGAGCTTGCCCGACTGCACATGCGGCAGCGTGGCCAGCATGCCGTTCATCAGCACCTGCGCGCTGCCGCCGACGGTATCGGCGATCGCCTGCGAGCCGCCCTTGTACGGCACGTATTGCCACTTGGCGCCGGTGGCCTGCTCCACCGCCACGCCGGCCAGGTGGGGCGCGCTGCCGATCGCGGTCACGGCAAAGTTCAGCTGGCTGCGCTTGGACAGCTCGACCAGTTCTTTCAGGTTGCTGACCTGCACCGACGGATGCACCACCAGCAGGTGCGGCGAGTACGCCAGCATCGTCACCGGCTTCAGGTCCTTGGCGATATTGAAGGTCAGCTTGGTATAGACCGAGGGGCTGATCGCCAGCGCGCCGATGTCGCACAGCATCAGCGTGTGGTTGTCGGTGGCCTGCGCGACCAGTGCCGCGCCGACGTTGCCGTTGGCGCCGGGCTTGTTGTCGACCACCACGGACTGGCCCAGCGCTTCGCCCAGCTGCTTGCTGATCAGGCGCGCGATGATGTCTGACGAACCGCCGGCGGTGTACGGCACGATCAGGCGGATCGGGCGCGTCGGCCACGCCTGCTGCGCGGCATGCGCGCCGGTTGCCAGGCCAGCCAGCGGGCCGGCGGCGATGCCCGCGGCCAACGCGGAAGTCTGCTTGAGGAAGATGCGGCGTCCCTGGGTCATGCTATGTCTCCATTGTTGTTGCAAGTGCGCCGGCGCGGCACGGTGGTCGTGCGGCGGCCGGCGCTGTCGGTGTGTTAGTCAGGTGCGGTTGATGCCTGTTGCTGCCTGTTGCTGTCTGTCGCTGCCTGTTGCGCTCAGTCGAGCACGATGCGGCCCTTCTCGATCACGGTCTTCCAGCGCTGCAGTTCCTGCGCTTCAAACTGGCTGAACTGCTCGGGCGTGTTCGCGACCACCTCGAAGCCGTTCTCCGACAGCTTCTGGCGCATCCTGGGGTCGTTCAACGCGCCGACCAGCGCGCCATGCAGGCGCGTCTTCACGTCGGCGGGCAGTCCCCGCGGCGCGGCGACGCCCTGCCACGAATAGACCTCGACCTCCTTGACGCCGGCTTCCGCCATGGTCGGCACGTTGGGCAGCACGGCGGAGCGCTTGTCCGCCGTCACCGCCAGCGCCTTGAGCTTGCCGGTACGGATGTGCTGCAGCACCGCGTTGATGTTCTGGAACGACACGTCCACCTGGCCGGCGAGCAGGTCGGAGATGGCCGGCGCACCGCCCTTGTATGGCACGTGCAGGCCGTCGGTGCCGGTCTTCTGCCAGAACAGCGCCGCGGTCAGGTGGTCGGACGACCCCGCGCCGGACGAGGCAAAGCTGACCTTGCCCGGGTTCTTCTTCATGTGCGCCACCAGTTCCTGCACGTTCTTCGCCGGGAACTGCGGATTGACCACCAGCACGTTAGGCGCGCGTACCGCCACCGTCAGCAGGTCGAAGTCCTTGACCGGGTCGTAGCCCAGGTTCTTCTGCAGGAACGGGTTGACGGCAAAGACGCCGATCGACGCCACCAGCATGGTGTAGCCGTCCGCCGGCGCGCGCTTGACGAAGGTCGCGCCGATGGCTCCGGTTGCGCCGGGCTTGTTGTCGACCACGAAGGGCTGGCCCAGCTTCTCGTTGAGCGGCGCCGTCAGCATGCGCGCGATGGTGTCGGTGGAGCCGCCCGCGGGGAACGGCACCACCACCGAGACCGGGCGCTGCGGCCAGTCTTGCGCGGCCCGGGCGCTGCCCGCCGTCAACGCGGCCAGCGCGGCGACGGTCAGCACCGAGCCGACGGCAACCACGCGCAGCCAGGCTTGCAGGCGCAGCGCGCCCGTGCGTTGGAAGGGATACATCATTGTCTCCTGCTAAATCTTGTCGATGCCGGACTGCCGTCCGGGTCAGCGCACCATGCAGGGCGCCTTGTTGTTGAACTGCCAGCCGGGGATCAGGAACTGCATGGCGATGGCATCGTCGCGAGCGCCCAGGCCCTTGCTCTGGTACAGCGCGTGGGCGCGGCCCAGCGCGTCCATGTCGAGTTCCACGCCAAGGCCCGGCGTCTTCGGCACCTCCACCAGGCCGTTCTCGATCTTCAGCGGCGCCTTGGTCAGGTTCTCGCCGTCCTGCCAGATCCAGTGCGTGTCGATGGCGGTGACGCGGCCCGGCGCGGCGGCGGCCACGTGGGTGAACATCGCCAGCGAGATATCGAAGTGGTTGTTCGAGTGCGAGCCCCAGGTCAGGCCCCATTCGGCGCACATCTGCGCCACGCGCACCGAACCCTGCAAGGTCCAGAAATGCGGGTCGGCCAGCGGGATGTCGACCGACTGCAGGCGCACCGCATGGCCCATCTGGCGCCAGTCGGTGGCGATCATGTTGGTCGCCGTGGGCAGGCCGGTGGCGGTACGGAACTCGGCCATCACTTCGCGGCCGGAATAGCCGTCCTCGGCACCGCACGGGTCTTCGGCGTAGGCGAGCACGCCGCGCTTGTCACGGCACAGGCGCACGGCCTCGGCCAGCGACCAGGCGCCGTTGGGGTCGAGCGTGATGCGCGCCTTCGGGAAGCGCTCGGCCAGCGCCAGGATCGCCTGCATCTCTTCGTCGCCGCGCAGCACGCCGCCCTTGAGCTTGAAGTCGTTGAAGCCGTAGCGTTCGTACGCGGCCTCGGCCAGGCGGACGACCGCCTCGGGCGTCATCGCCACTTCATTGCGCAGGCGGAACCAGGCGTTGTCGGCATCGGGCTCGGTGCGGTAGTCCAGCGTGGTGCGCTGGCGGTCGCCGATATAGAACAGGTAGCCCAGCATCTCGACGGCGTCGCGCTGCTGGCCTTCGCCCAGCAGTGCCGCCACCGGCACCTCCAGGTGCTGGCCAAGCAGGTCGAGCAGCGCCGCTTCCAGCGCGGTGACGGCATGGATAGTGATGCGCAGGTCGAAGGTCTGCAGGCCGCGGCCGCCGGCATCGCGGCTGGCGAAGGTGGCACGCACGCGGTTCAGGATGGCCTGGTATTGGCCGATGGGCTGCCCGACCAGCAGCGGCCGGGCGTCTTCCAGCGTCTGGCGGATGCCTTCGCCGCCCGGCACTTCGCCCACGCCGGTGTGGCCGGCGCTGTCGCGCAGGATCACGATATTGCGCGTGAAGTACGGGCCATGCGCGCCGGACAGGTTCATCAGCATGCTGTCGTGCCCGGCAACGGGCACCACGGTGAGTTCGGTCACCACGGGAGTCTGGCCGGCACCGGCGTGCGTGGCGGGGGCGGCGGAAGTGGCGGGATGGGTCATTCGGGTCTGGTCTCCGGCATTGCTATGTTATCTGTCATCGTATGACTGATAACCCAGTATAATAAGGCCATCTCGAACCGGTCAAGTCCGGGAAACCCCGCCCGTAACCGCCATGCCTACCGCACGCAATCCTGCCCTGCCCGACCCGTCCGCCGCTGCCACCAGCGCGCCCAACGCCGCCGCGGCCTTGCCGCTGCGCCGCCGCGGCCGCACGCTGGCCGAGGAAGTGGTACAGGCGCTATCCGAGGAGATCCGCCAGGGCCAGCTCAAGCCCGGCGACAAGCTGCCGACCGAATCGGAAATCATGGCGACGCAGGGCGTAAGCCGCACGGTGGTGCGCGAGGCCTTGTCGCGGCTGCAGGCCAGCGGACTGGTCGAGACCCGCCACGGCATCGGCACGTTCGTGCTGGCGCGCGCGGCGGAAGCGCCCTCGCCGTTCCGCATCGGGCCGGATACGCTTGGCACTGCCATCGATGTGATGGCGATGCTGGAATTCCGCGTCAGCCTGGAGGCAGAGGCTGCCGGACTGGCCGCCGCGCGCCGCAGCGACGCCCAGCTGGCCGCCATGCGCCAGGCGCTTGACGAACTCAAGCGCAACACCGGGGCTGGCAGCGACGCGGTGGACAGCGATTTTGCCTTCCACCTGGCCATCGCGCGCGCCACCGGCAACCGCTACTTCACCGACATCATGGGCCACCTGGGCACCATGCTGATCCCGCGCAGCCGTCTGCAGGTCAATACGCCGGAGCGCGAACAGTACCTGGAGCGCGTCCAGTTCGAGCACGAGAACATCTACGACGCAATCGAGCGCCGCGACCCGGACGCGGCCAAGGCGGCGATGCGCATGCACCTGACCAACAGCCGCGAGCGGCTGCGCAAGGCCTCGGGCTCCGGCAGCGCGCAGGCCTGACGCCCGGAGTCCCGGACGCCCCACAGGGCGTGCCTGTGGTCCTAAGTCATACGATGTCCGAACAATTACCAGCGACTGGCATTTACAAGGCGAGGCGGCAGCGGCGCGCGAAGTCGACCAGTTCAACCAGCGACGACACCTGCAGCTTGGCCATGATGCGCGCCTTGTAGCTGCTGACGGTCTTGTTGCTGATAAAGAGGCTGGCGCTGATGGCCTTGTACGACATGCCGCGCGCCAGCATCTGCAGAACCACCAGTTCCTTGTCGGAAAGGCGGCGCAGCATCTCATCGTCGGCGGAAACGGCATGGCGCGAGCCGCCATCCCGTCCCATCGCGGGGAACACCGTGTAGCCGGCCAGCACCGACTCGACCGCGCGCAGGATTTCCTTCAGGTCCTGTGTCTTGCTGACAAAGCCCTGCGCGCCGACCTGCCACGCGCGGCTGACGAACACCGCCGGGTCGAGCGCCGTCACCACCAGCAGGCGCACCTGCGGATGGATCGCCCGCAGGCGCGGCGCCACGTCGAGGCCGCTCGAGCGCGGTATGTCGAGATCGAGCAGCACGAGGTCGGGCATGCGCGCGCGCACCAGGTCGAGCGCGCTTTGCCCGTTGTCGGCCTCGAGCACTTCATCGACGCCGAGGAGCTGCAACAAGTGGGTCTTGAGAATCAGCCGCATCGCCGGGTGGTCGTCAACGATCAGGATGGTGGTCATGCGTCGGTTCGCGTGAATGGGTATGTCGGGGCATCGGCCGGCGCGATGCAGGCCCAGTATAGGGAGGCACGACGGCGCGTAGGATGGGAGGATTCCGCAAGGTATTGCAGCTCGCCCCTAGGCTCGCCTCAGACGCCGCGCACCATTGCATGCACGACCACGCGCCGCACGCGTGCGTTCCCCTGCGTGTGGCAGGGGCAACGGCAAAGGCCCAGTGGTGCTACTCTATTCGGAGGTGTTACCCAGGAGAACACTGTGTCCCGCAAGACCCCCATCGAGCGCTACCGCAACATCGGCATCAGCGCGCATATTGACGCCGGCAAGACCACGACGACCGAACGCATCCTGTTCTACACGGGCGTCAACCACAAGCTGGGCGAAGTGCACGATGGCGCTGCCACCATGGACTGGATGGAGCAGGAGCAGGAGCGCGGCATCACCATCACGTCGGCTGCCACCACCGCCTTCTGGAAAGGCATGGCCGGCAATTACCCCGAACACCGTATCAACATCATCGATACGCCGGGACACGTCGACTTCACCATCGAAGTCGAGCGCTCGATGCGCGTGCTCGACGGCGCCTGCATGGTCTACGACGCGGTCGGCGGCGTGCAGCCGCAATCCGAGACGGTCTGGCGCCAGGCCAACAAGTACGCGGTACCGCGCATTGCCTTCGTCAACAAGATGGACCGCGTCGGCGCGGACTTCTTCCGCGTGCAGGCGCAGATCGCCGACCGCCTCAAGGGGCGCGCCGTGCCGATCCAGATCCCGCTCGGCGAGGAGGACCATTTCCTGGGCGTGATCGACCTGGTCAAGATGAAGGCCATCGTCTGGGACGATGCCAGCCAGGGGGTCCGCTTCGAGTACCAGGAGATCCCGGCCGAGCTGCTGGCGACCGCGCAAGCCTGGCGCGACAAGATGGTAGAAGCCGCGGCCGAGGCCGACGAGGCCCTGCTCGAGCGCTACCTGTCGGGTGAAGCGCTGACCGAAGAGCAGATCAAGCGCGGCCTGCGCAAGCGCACCATCGCCAACGAGATCGTGCCGATGCTGTGCGGCAGCGCCTTCAAGAACAAGGGCGTGCAGAGCATGCTCGATGCTGTCATCGACTACCTGCCCTCGCCCGCCGACGTGCCGGCCATCCTCGGCCACACCGAGGACGACCGCCAGGCCGAGCGCCATCCGAACGACGACGAGCCGTTCTCGGCGCTGGCGTTCAAGATCATGACCGATCCCTTCGTCGGCCAGCTGATCTTTTTCCGCGTGTATTCGGGCGTGGTCAATTCCGGCGATACCGTCTACAACCCGCTCAAGTCCAAGCGCGAGCGGCTTGGCCGAATCCTGCAGATGCATGCCAACGTGCGCCAGGAGATCAAGGAAGTACGCGCCGGCGACATTGCCGCGGCGGTCGGGCTGAAGGAGGCGACCACCGGCGATACGCTGTGCGACCCGGACAAGGTCATCATCCTGGAACGCATGAGCTTCCCCGAGCCCGTGATCTCGCAGGCGGTGGAGCCCAGGACCAAGGCCGACCAGGAAAAGATGGGCATTGCGCTGAACCGCCTGGCGCAGGAGGACCCGTCGTTCCGCGTGAACACCGACGAGGAATCCGGCCAGACCATCATCTCGGGCATGGGCGAGCTGCACCTGGAAATCCTGGTCGAGCGCATGCGCCGCGAATTCAATGTGGAAGCGTCAGTGGGCAAGCCGCAGGTGGCTTACCGCGAGACCATCCGCCAGCCGGTCAAGGACGTGGAAGGCAAGTTCATCAAGCAGTCCGGCGGCCGCGGCCAGTACGGCCACGTGGTGCTGAACCTCGAGCCGATGCCGCACGGCGCCGGGTACGAATTCGTCGACGCGATCAAGGGCGGCGTGGTGCCGCGCGAGTTTATCCCCGCGGTTGACAAGGGCATCCGCGAAACCTTGCAGTCGGGCGTGCTGGCAGGCTATCCGGTGGTGGACATCAAGGCCACGCTGGTGTTCGGCTCGTACCACGACGTGGACTCGAACGAGAATGCCTTCCGCATGGCGGGCTCGATGGCGTTCAAGGAAGGCATGCGCCGGGCCCGGCCGGCGCTGCTGGAGCCGATGATGGCGGTCGAGGTGGAAACGCCGGAGGAGTTCACCGGCAACGTGATGGGCGACCTGTCGTCACGCCGCGGCATGGTGCACGGCATGGAAGACATTGCCGGTGGCGGCGGCAAGATCGTGCGCGCCGAAGTGCCGCTGGCGACGATGTTCGGCTACTCGACCACGCTGCGCTCGCTGACGCAGGGTCGCGCGACGTTCACCATGGAGTTCAAGCACTATGCCGAGGCGCCGGCCAACGTGGCCGAAGCGGTGATTTCGGCGAAGAAGCTTGGATAGGCGCGTGGCTTCTCTCTCTCCCTGAAGCGGGAGAGAGAGAACATCATCTGCGGCTCAGCACGCCGCCGCGGTCATCCTGAAAATCCCCTGCGCATTGCCCGCGTCAAACCCGAGGTCATAACGCTGTGGCGCAGCTTCCGCTTCGGCAAAGCGCTCGCGCGTGATGAACTCATAGAAGGACCCCGGCACCTCGCGCTCGACGGCCTCGCCCTGCGCACCGATGAACGTGCGGCGCACGGTATCGGCGCGGAACGCCGTCTGCTTGACGCGTCCGCTTCCGGACACCTCCACCTTGTCCTTCATCGGCCGGCCCAGCCGCTTCTGCCGCTCGGCCAGCGCGAACACGTCGTCGACGCGGTCGGTGGCGTGGTTGAAGGCATTGCCTTCTGTCGCGATCCACGCCATTTCGGCCGATTCGCGCAGCAGCGCTTCATAGTCAGCCAGCCGCGGCGCGGTGTGCTGGCGCTCGAAGCACGGCACAAGCAAGCCGACCAGTTCGGCGCCGTCGGCCACGGGCAGCGCGCCGTCGCGCTCCAGTTGCCACAGCAGCGTCTGCGCGCGCGGCGTCAGCGGATCGACGGAGCTGCCGGTCACGCGGCTGACGGCGGCGCGGAAGTCTTCGCTGAAGCGCTCCGGATGCAATTCGCTGACGAAGAACTGGGCGATGTCTTCGGATGCGTCGGCGTGCGCATACGAGCGCCCGGTCATGCCGATGCGGTCGAGCGGATACGTGCCGTTGAGCACGTAGCCCAGCGGCCGCAGGATGCGGGTAAAGGCGGCCTCGCCTTCGGGCAGCGCGCCGTTGTCGCGCCACTTGACCGTGCGCAGCGCGCCGTGGTCGAAGGTGACCTTGCCGCCGGCGGCGGCCACGTCGTCGGTGTAAGCGCGGCCGGTCGGCACGCGCTCCAGGATGCCGCCGAACAGCACCATGTTCAGCGCCTGGGCGATCTCGGCCCGGGTGGCGCGGCCTTGTGGGTCCTGTGGGTCCTGTGGGTCCTGTGGGTCCTGTGGGTCCTGGAGCAGGCTGGCCGGCAGCGTGACCAGCGACATCAGTTGCGCGGCGCGGGTGGCGCCGACGTTGGCGGTAAGGAGCGTGGAGATATTGGATGACATGGGCGCTTGGATGTGGGCGTCGCGGACCGGCTTGCACCCCGGCGGGCGAGGCGGGCAGGGCCACGATCTGCGGGGCAGGATAGTGGCCCGCGCGGCCCGCGCACAAGCGCGCATTGCGCACAACGTTGTGCGCGCGGCGCACGACCTCCGGTATCGCGCCGCTGTTTATACTGTCGGACTTCCTTTTCCGCCCTCCCATGAGAAACGACATCCCCAACCTGGGCGCGCTGCAGGCCTTCGAGGCCTCGGCACGGCTGGGCAGCTTTACCCGCGCCGCGGCCGAGCTGGCGCTGACGCACAGCGCGGTGGGGCGGCAGGTGGCGCAGCTCGAACAACGCCTGGGCGTGGCGCTGTTCACGCGCGTGCGGCGTCGCCTGGAACTGACCGAGACCGGGCGCGAATACGCCGCGCGCATCCGCCGCCACCTGGACCACCTGCAGCGCGACACGCTGGAAATCAGCACCGGCCGCGCCATGGGCTACACGCTGGAACTCGCGGTGGTGCCCACCTTCGCCACGCAGTGGCTGATCCCGCGGCTGCCGGACTTTGCGCGGCGCCATCCCAACGTCACCGTCAACCTGTCGGCGCGCTCGCAGCCGTTTTCCTTCCAGGAGTGCGCCTACGACGCCGCCATCTATTTCGGCGACCAGTTCTGGCCCGGCACGCGCGGCGGCGTGATCTTCCGCGAAGGCGGCATGGTGCCGGTGTGCAGCCCGGCCTTTCTCGCCGCCCATCCCGTCACCGATGCGGCCAGCCTGGCACGCTGCCGCCACCTGCACCTGAGCACGCGCGCCAACGCCTGGCGCGACTGGTACTTGGCGCAGGGCTGGGACTTCAGCCTCGCGTCGTCGCGCGGGCCGCGCTATGAGCTGTTCACGATGATGACGGCCGCCGCCGCCGCGGGGCTCGGCATCGGACTGGCGCCACGGCTGCTGATCGAACGCGAGCTGCAGACCGGCCAGCTGGTGATCCCGCTGGCCGGCATGCTGGACGAGCACCAGGGCTACCAGGCTTACTATTTCGCCTATCCCGAGGGCCGGCCGGAATCGGAAGCGCTGGCGATGTTCCGCGGGTGGATCCTGGGCCTGTCGCGCGACATGCCGGCCGACGGCTCCGAAGGCTGACCAAACTCGTTCACACCGCCCGAAACAGTACTTTTTCAGTGCTGCCTGCGCGGACATCTTTTTCCACGTCTGCCGGGATGCGCCACCAGTTCTGAACGCAGGCCGTCCGGCGGGCATTTTTGCAAACGCGGCGGCCGATGGTCAGCACCGGTGAAAATTTCTCTTGAAATGAGATCGATTCCCATTTACTATTCGATCACTGCCTGACGCACGGTACTTCACCAGCCAGGCAGCCCGGCCAGCACCGAGGCCGCCGCAGCATGCGGCAGTGCCCCGAATCCTGGCAGGCACAGATTTTCCGGACGCCGCGACGTGGTCATCCCCCGCGGCATCCGACACCGACTTTTGTGGGGACCGCTCCGTCACGCGGAGCGTTTGGCAGTAGCCAGTCTTCGGAAGATCGGGAAAGCAACCAGACCCCGCTTTCCCGATCGCGTCTTCCGGAGGCAAGCCAGGCCGCCTTTTTATTCAGCGCGTCGTGCAGGCACGGCGCGCCGCCAGGGACGCCAGCGCTGCGCGCGGCCGGCCCTGGCGCTCCAGCCTGAATATCCCGCCAAGCCATCGACGCCGCCCCTGCGCGGCGACTGGCACGGTGCCGCCCTGCCCGAAGCGGGGCAACAGCAGGATCCCAATGCCATCCGCCATGTCATCCGAACGGTCCAATCCGATCCACCTCAAGCGCGCCGGCCTGAAAGCCACGTCGCCGCGGATGCGGATCCTTGAAGTGTTCCGCACCAGCGCACGGCGCCATCTCAGTGCGGAGGATGTCTATCGCATCCTGCTGACCCAGGACGAAGATGCGGGCCTGTCCACGGTGTACCGGGTGCTTAACCAGCTGGTGCAGGCCGACATCCTGCTGCGCCACACCTTCGAGTCCGACCATGCCGTGTTCGAACTCAACGAAGGCGGGCACCATGACCATCTGATCTGTGTTGCCTGCGGCCGCGTGGAAGAATTCCGCGACGAAAGCATCGAGCAGCGCCAGCGCCAGGTAGCCGCCGACAACGCCTTTATCTTGCGCGAGCACATGCTGGTGCTGTATGGCGTCTGTCCCGAGTGCCGTGCCAGTGAACCGGACGAAACACACATGTCCGCGGCGCTGCCCACGCAAGCCTGAGCACGCCCGAGGTCCGCTGCTGACAGTTCAGCGCTTCGCGGCCCCCCGCACCGCCGCGGCCGTCGGCACGTCGGCCGCCGCTGGCCGCAACACCAGCCACACCGCCAGGCCGATCAGCGCGCCGCCCACCGCGTGGGCCCACGACAGCGCTTCGCCCAGGAACAGCGCGCCCCAGACGATGCCGAATGGCGGAATCAAGAAAGTCACGGTCAGCGAGCGCACCGGGCCAAGGTCGGCAATCAGCCGGTAATAGAGGATGTAGGCCAGCGCCGTGCAGAGCACGCCCAGGCCCGCCATGGCGGACCACACACCGACGCCGGCATCGGGCAGCGTGTTGTGGCGCCACAGCGCAACCACGCAAAACGGCAGCAGGAACAGTGTCGCGCCGACCATGCTGCCGGCCGCGACCAGGCGGCTGTCCAGGCCGCCGCGCTCGGTGATCCAGCGTCGCGCCAGGAAGCCGGACAGGCCATAGCAGGCGGTCGCTACCAGGCAAGCCAGCGCGCCAAGCAGCACTTCGGTGGAGAACGCGACCGGGCCGGTGCGCGTCAGCACCGCCACGCCGGCCACGCCCAGCATCACGCCCACCGCCTTGGCGCGCGTCAGCCGCTCGGAAAAGGCCAGCGCGCCAATCACGACGCCCATCAGCGGCGTCATGGCATTGAACACCGCCGAATAGCCCGCCGGCAGCCACAGCGCCGCCACCGCGTACATGGCGAACGGAATGCCGGAGTTGATCACGCCCAGTGCGAGCACCGCCGGCCATTTGGCACGCATGTCCCAGCGCAGCCCCAGCATCGGCAGGCACACGGCGAGCGTGATGGCGGCAACGAGCACGCGCACGAATGCGGCCGGCATCGGATCGAGCACGGGCGCGCCGATGCGGATAAACAGGAAGCTGGCGCCCCAGAGGGCAGCCAAGGCAAGCAGGCGTGCGAGATCGGTGGGTTTCATGGAAGGCGGTGGCATGCCGCAGGACCACGACGGGATGGAGGTGTCGCGATTTGACGCCGGTGCCGGCACGGGCGCAAGCCGGATCCGGACATCTGCATCCGTTACATGCGATTCATGCCGCACATGCGACGTCGCTTTTTCGCAGCAGTTGATGGATCTACCTCACATTAACGCGCCTTTTTGGGCACAATGGGAACAACTGCTGGGCGTTTTTCGTTCGAACCGCCTTCACCCATACCCCTCCCTGGGAGGGGTGCCGAAACAGACAGGTGACAATCCGTATTCAATTAAATTAAACTCTGGTCTGCGCCAGAGTTAATTGACCCCTCCGACGCATTCCCGACAAGCCGCCAGGAACCCTGGCGGCTTCTTTTTTGCCTGCGCTGTTTAAAGTTACTTATCAGTCACACTCAGCACGTTAAAATCCCGCCAACTGGCAGCGTTTCCGCTTTTGCCGGTACAAGGTCTGCAAACCCAAACATCCAGGATGCCGCCCGCGTCAACCACCGGGTCGGCTGCCGCGTTGCCAGATTTCATGAAACGACAGTTCCTGGGCCTGCTTGCCCGCGTCTACGTCCTGCAATTTGCCCTCGAAGTCCCCGCCACGGTGGCCATGCTCGCCGACATGCTGCTGGAGTATGGCTTCCAGGTCGACATCGGCACCGTGCGTCCCTTGCTGCGGGCCCTGCAGATGGAGGGCTACCTCGAAAGCGTGTTGCGTGACGGCATCGGCCGCGTCTACCAGCTGACCGAGCGCGGCCGCGAGGAACTGGCGGCCAGCCGCCAGCGCATCGACGAGCTGTACCGCCGCCTGCACGCCGACCTTCCCACCCCCGACACGCCGCGCAAAGCCTGACCGGTCCGCGCGTTCCCCACGCCCCCGACCGAGACCGAGCGTACCCGTTTCTGCGAGATTGCCGTCCGGTGCGGGCCGCCTATTGCCGCAGTGAGGCCGGGTCGGCCAGCGCCGTTTCCAGGCCTGTCTCCAGCAACTGGCGCAACGCATGCGGCGGCACCGCCTGGCAGAACAGGAATCCCTGCACGCCGTCGCAGCCCTGCGACCGCAGGAACTCGAACTGCGCCGCGGTTTCGACACCCTCGGCAACCACCTTCAGGTGCAACTGGTGCCCGAGCGCGATGATCGCGGCAGCGACCGCCTGATCGTGGCCGGGCGTGGCCACGTCGTCGACGAAGGACTTGTCGATCTTGAGCCGGTCGATCGGCAGCCGGGTCAGGTAGTTCAGGCCCGAATAGCCAGTGCCGAAATCGTCGATCGACAGTGCCACGCCAAGCGCGCGCAGCCGGCGGAAGGTTTCGATGGTGGTCTCGCCGCCGTCGACGAGGATGCCTTCGGTAACCTCGATCACCAGTTGCCGCGGCGGCAGGCCGGCCTGCTCGAGGCAGCGCGCCACGGTGTCCGGGAAGCCGGCCTGGCGCAGCTGCAGTGGCGAGATATTGACCGCCACCTCGATGTCGCGACCCAGCGCCTGGCGCAGCGCCTGGATCTCGCGGCAGGCGGTCGCCAGCGTCCATTCGCCAAGCGGCGCGACCAGGCCGCTCTGCTCGGCGATGGGGATGAACTCGGACGGCTGCATCGGGCCGCGCTCGGGTGTTTCCCAGGCGATCAGCGCCTCGACGCCGGTAATCGCTTTCGTGGCGGTATCGACGATGGGCTGGTAGCGCAGCCGGAATTCGTTGCCGGCCAGCGCCCGGCGCAG
The DNA here is from genome assembly GCF_000426345.1 of Cupriavidus phytohabitans. GTDB lineage: Bacteria > Pseudomonadota > Gammaproteobacteria > Burkholderiales > Burkholderiaceae > Cupriavidus. Next base: position 44,334 of record NZ_AUFE01000003.1, read on the forward strand.
CAGGCCCTCTATGGTGAAGCGCGCCAGCGAGGCCTCGGCCATTGACGCGGCAAAGCGGCACAGCTGCGCGCGGCCGCCCTGCTTGGCGGCATAGACCGCGGCATCGGCGGACTTCATCAGCTCGGTCAGCGAATCGCCGTCGTCGGGGAAGACCGCCATGCCGACCGACGGGGTCACGCGCAGGCGCTGCCCGCCGGCCAGCAGTTCTTCGTTGACGCGCGCCTGGATCTTGGCGGCAATCAGCTCGGCCTCGCTGTCGTCGCGCAGGCCGCCCAGCACCGCTCCAAATTCGTCGCCGCCCATGCGCGCCACCAGGTCGCCCTGGCGCACGGCGCCCTTGAGGCGGTCGGCCATGGTGCGCAGCACGTCGTCGCCGACCGGGTGGCCGAGCGAATCGTTGATGTGCTTGAAGTGGTCCAGGTCCAGCAGCAGCAGTGCCACGCGTTCGCCATGACGGCGCGCATGCAGCAGCACGGGTTGCGCGCGCTCGTTGAGTTCGGCGCGGTTGGGCAGGCCGGTCAGCGGGTCATGCAACGCCAGGTGGCGGATGTATTCGTCGACGCGGCGGCGCTCGGTCAGGTCGTAGGCGATGGCCTGGTAGCCTGCCGGGGGCCCGTCCGGCGGCGCGGCCAGCAATGCCACGGATACCTGCACTGGCAGGCGCGAGCCGCCCTTGCGCACCCACGTCCACTCGCGTTCGTCGCTCAGGCCGAGCCGCGCCTTGGCGACCAGCGCGGGCATTCCGGCGGGCACCGGTTCGCCCAGCTCCTGGCTGAGCGCGCGCGCGTGCGCGGCCAGTTCGTCGGCAAGATGCAGGCCGGTGACCGGCATGCGGCCGACCAGCTCGGCGGCGGCGTACCACAGCATGCGGGTGCCCGCGGCATTGACGCTGGTGACCACGCCGTCGTCGCCGAAGGTGATGACGGCGAAGTTGGCATGGTCGACCAGGCCGGCATAGAGCGCAGCCTGGTGCGCGGCGGCCTGGTGCGCGCGGTGCTGCGGCTCCAGATCCGTGATGGCCCACAGCCGGTGGGCGCCGCCGTCGGCGCCGGGCAGGTGCGCGGCGCTGGCGCGCAGCGGGAAACGGCTGCCGTCGCTGCGCACGCCGTTCAGCTCGCGCTGCACAGCGCCGCCGGCCACGCCAGCACCAGCGTCGCCATCCGCAACAACGATGGCACCGGGGGCGAGCGTATCGAGGTTACGACCGACGAGGTCGGCCGGCGCGATGCCGAACAGCTTGCCGGCGCGCTCGCTGGCACGCACGACCACGCCGTTGGCATCGGTAAGGACAAAGCCATCGGCGGATTGCGCCATGCAGGCCTGCAGCGTGGCATTGCCGTCCTCCCAGGCGCGGACTGCCTGGGCCTCGCGTTGCCGGGCTCTGCGGCGCTGGAGTGCCAGCGCACAGGTCATGCCGGCCAGCGCCAGCGTGGCCAGCGCACCCGCGGCCAGCACGGCATACCTCTGGCGCGGGCCATATGCCGCTGCGAAGGCGGGACGCGTGGCTGCACGCAGCAGCCACGCGGCGCCCCCATAGCGGAACTGGCGCTCGCCGTGCAGCAGCAGGGCGTTACCGTCATCGCGCTGCGCGGCGGCGGCCGTGTCCGACAGCAGCGGCCCGGGCACGGCGGGCGTGCCCTCGTGCAGCGACAGCTCAAGGTCCGCCAGTGCCGGCGCGCCGACCCCGCGCATCAGGTCGCCCAGGCGCAGCGATACAAAGACATAGCCGACCACCGCCTCGCGCCGCTGCGCCGGCGTGCTGGCGGCCACGCCGCCACCGTAGACCGGCAGGAACAGCAGCGCGCCGCGCTGGCGCTGCGCTGCCTCGGACTCGCGCACCAGCTCCAGCCCGCGCGTCAGACGGGGCTCGCCGCTGTCGCGCGCCGCTTCCATCGCGGCGCGACGGGACGGCTCGGACAGCAGGTCGAAGCCGACGGCGCGGGCGTTGCGCCCGGCCAGCGGCTCCACATAGAGGATGGGCGCGTAGAGGCTGCGCGGGCGGCCGGCGGGATGAATCCCGTAACCGGCAAGGCCATCGGCGCGCGCGGCCGCGACCAGGGATTCGACCTGCCGCGGTGCCGCCAGCGGTGCGTAGCCGATCGATTGCGTGCCGGGCGGCAGCTCGTCGAGCTGGGCGGTATAGAGATAGTTGCGCCATTGCGCGCGCGAAGCTGCCGGATTGGCCGTCATCAGGCCCGCCACGCCGCGCAGCCGCCGTTCGTTCTCGAGCATGCGTTCGCGCAGTGCGCTGTCGGCCTGGTTCAGCAGCGCATCGAAATGCTGCTGAGCCACCCGCTGCTCGAATTGCTGTACCTGGCGCCACGCCCCCGCGGTCAGCAGCGCCCCGCTTGCCGCGACCAGCAGCGCCAGCAAGGCAGGGGAAAGCGCAGTCAGTCTCATGGTCTTCGGTAACGGTCTGGCGACGGCGACGCGCCTGCCACGGAACCCGGCAGGCTGGCCAGCGCCCGGGAAATGGACTGCGTGCCTTGCGATAACGCGGCACTATACCGCGCCGCATGCACAAGGCCGCGCCGGATGCACAAGGGCTGTACCGCGCCACGGGCGCCGGGCGCCGACGCTACGAAACCGGTCCGCCCGAACTGGCCGGCGAGCTCAGCCTCTAGCAGGCGCGTGCGGAGCAGTTGCCAAGGCTGCCGGCCGCGAGGGCCGGCAGCCCGTCAATGCAGCGTGCCGCCGGGCTTGCCGGGCACGGCACCGGCAGTTTCCGCAGCGCTGCCCTCCGGCTCGAACGGGACATGGCGCCCGTCGCTGGACTGGTAGCCAAGCTGGGCGTCGGCGCCCAGCATTTTTTCCCAGGCGATCATGGCCTGCGCCACGGCTTCCGGCGCGCCCTTGAAGACCACCACGTCGTTGCCGCAGCTGGGGCATTCTCCGCCGAACACGGCGTCGATGCCGGGCAGGCCCGGCACGTTGAGGGTGTCGAACTGCTTGAACGCAGTCTTGCAGTGCCCGCAGACCAGCTGCGCGGGGCGCAAGGCCTCGACCTTCGCGCGCGCCTGTGCCGCACGCTCTTCGGGGGTGCCCCGTCTCTTTGCCTCGCCCATGATGTCCTTCCTTCCCGTGCTGCCGGTGTGCTTGCCCCGCCGCGGCCACGGTGGCCGCGCGGTGCGGTGTGTTGTTGGGTGGCCGTCTGGCGGCCTGTCGCATGCCCGGCCGGAGCCTGGGCGTGCTCCATGCTGTCTGTGCTGTCTGCGGTTTCCTGTTAGATGCGGTTCAGGGGGCGGTGGTGCCCGACGGCCGCACCGGGTGCCGGGCACGATACCCGCGCCCCCTCATCCGGAACGCCTGGCGCAGGCGGCATTGTAACCACCACGGCGCTGCAAGTACCGGGCCCGCAGGATCGACTTTCGCCTGCTATTGTGGATAACGATGCCCCGTGGCGGCGCCTTTGCGGCGCCCGCATCACCGCGGGCATGCCATGGGACCGCGCTTGCCGCCGACAGTGGCGGCGAGGTGTGAGTCCGCGCCCGCCGGTTCCCACGCCGGCATTCACGGTTCCATCCACTACCCCGAAGGAGGACGCTCGATGATCCGACCCACCGTGCAGGAAAACGCCGCCCGCTACGCCGACTGCATCGCCGCGTGCAACGCCTGTGCCGCCGCCGCGCTGAAATGCGCTGCGGCCTGCCTGGAAGAGCAGGACGTGCACAGGATGGCGCGCTGCATTGCGCTGGACATGGATGTCGCCGGCATCGCGCAGCTGGCCGCCTCCTACATGCTGCGCAACAGCGAGTTCGCGCCGCTGGTCTGCGAGGACTGCGCCGAAGTCTGCAAGTGGTGCAAGGAGGAATGCGAGCGCCATGACGCCGAGCATTGCCAGGAGTGCGCGCGGGCCTGCACGGTTTGCATGGAGCAGTGCCTCAAGATGACGGCGTAGCGCGCCCCGGCCCGCCGCGTCGGCCGCATGTGGGTTAACCCGGCGGGCAGCATGGACTTGAACGCACGCAGCGCGCCTGCGGGTAGTCTGGTGGACTGCACACACACGGCCGGGGCGCGGCCTGGCTTCTGACGGCATGACTCGCCGGCACCCGCCTTGCGCCGCGTTCCTTCCATTCGGCAATTCCGGCCCCCGCAGCGGCGTCCCTTGCCTTGCAAAGGAGTCTGTCCATGTCCAAGCCTGCCGCCAGCAACACCCGCATCGAGAAAGACAGCCTGGGCGATGTGCCGGTGCCCGCCGACCGCCTCTGGGGTGCGCAAACCGAACGCTCGCGCCAGAACTTCCGCATCGGCGACGAGAAGATGCCGCCCGCGCTGGTCGAGGCCTTCGCCATCCTGAAGCTGTGTGCGGCCCGCGCCAACCGTGAACTGGGCGTGCTCCAGCCCGAGCTGGCGCACGCCATCGAGCAGGCGGCCACGGAAGTGATCGAAGGCCGTTGGCCGCAGGAGTTTCCGCTGTCGGTCTGGCAGACCGGATCGGGCACGCAGACCAACATGAACCTCAACGAGGTCATCGCCAACCGCGCGATCCAGCTGCTCGGCGGCGAAGTCGGCAGCAAGCAGCCGGTGCATCCGAACGATCATGTCAATGCCAGCCAGTCGAGCAACGACAGCTTCCCGACCGCGATGCACATCGCCGCGACGCGTGCGATCCAGCAACAGCTGCTGCCGGCGCTGGAGCAGCTGCAGCAGACTTTCGCGCGCAAGGTGGAAGCCTTTGCCGATATCGTCAAGGTGGGCCGCACGCACCTGCAGGACGCGGTCCCGCTGACGCTGGGCCAGGAGTTCTCTGGCTACATGACGCAGGTCGCGGATGCGCAATCGCGGCTGCAGCAGGCCATGCTGCGCGCCATGCCAGTCGCGCAGGGCGGCACCGCGGTCGGCACCGGGCTGAACGCGCCGCACGGCTTTGCCGCGGCCTTTGCGCGCGCCCTGGCCGACTACACCGGCCTGCCGTTCGAGCCCGCGCCCAACCGCTACGCGCTGCAGGCCTCGCATGATGCGCTGGCGGACCTGTCGGGCGCGCTCAACACCACCGCTTCGTCATTCCTGAAGATCGCGCGTGATTTCATGCTGCTGGGCTCGGGGCCGCGCGCCGGCTTCGCCGAGCTGATCCTGCCGGCCAACGAGCCAGGCTCGTCGATCATGCCGGGCAAGGTCAATCCGACCCAGGCGGAGGCGCTGGCCATGGTGTGCTGCCGCGTGATCGGCAACCACACCACGGTGACGCTGGCCAACGGCCTGGGCACGCTCGAGCTGAATGCGTACAAGCCGGTGATCATCTACAGCCTGCTGCAGTCGGTCAGCCTGCTGGCGGGGGCGGCGTCGAGCTTTGCCGAGCATATGGTCGAGGGCGTCGAGGCCGACCGCGGGCACATTGCAGAACTGCTGGAACGCTCGCTGATGCCGGTCACGGCGCTCAACCCGCATATCGGCTACGACAAGGCCGCCGAGATCGCCAAGCTGGCGGTGCAGCGCAACCTGTCGCTACGGGAAGCCGCGATCGCGTCCGGACATGTGACCGAGGAGCAGTTCCGCAAGTGGATCGACCTGGCCGGCATGACGCGGGAAGCGTGAGCCGTGCCGGCGCGGCGGCTCGTCGAGGGCAGCCGCGTGGCTCAGCCAGGCGCACCGGCCGGCGCAAGGCAGCGCTGGCGCGCCAGCGATTCCCGCGAATAGCCATGACGTACGCGCAACTGGTGTTCGACCGCGTCCGCCTGGTCCAGGCAAGCGAACATCAGGTCATCCTTGAAGCGCTGCGATACGCCTTTGAGGCGTGGCGCTTCGTAGGCAACCTGGCGCGCGCGGCAGCGCAGGAACAGCAGCGTTTCCTGGGTGGCGGCAATCAGCTGGTCATGCTCGATCCGCTTGCATTCGACCAGGTCCTGGGCAGAGGCGCTGGCGCCGGCAATGATCAAAGGCAGGCACAGCCAGCGGCGCATCAAGCGGTGCATGGCAAACGGGGGCGCGTCGGGCCGGTTGACGGTGTGGCTCGAATCATTGCCCAGAGCCGCGTTCAGTGCAAGCGATGCGCGGCCTGGAAAGCCGTCTGGGGCGGCTGAAACGCGGGACACACTGTCCTGCCGGCTGGACAATCTCCAGCAAGCCCCGATGACACCGTGCCTGACTTCGCCATATGCTGCACGGCAGCGCCGAGGTGCGCGCGCCAGCATGGCAATATACGGGGCCGGCGCCCGCCACGCGGCTGGCCGGGCCTTTTTTGTTTCCTTCTAGCCATGGACCTCAACGCCTTGCGCCTGTTCGTCGACATCGTCGACGCCGGCAACCTGAGCGCAGCCGCGCGCAAGCTCAAGATGACGCGCGCCAATGTCAGCTACCGCCTGAAGGCGCTGGAGGAAGAGCTGGGCGTGCAGCTGCTGCGGCGGACCACCCGCCATGTCGAGCCCACGCCGGTGGGTGCCGGGCTGTACGAGCACGGGCGCAATATCCTCGGCGAGGTGGCGGCGGCAAATGCGCTGATCAGCAACATGGGCAAGAGCCTGCGGGGCCATGTGCGGCTTTCGGTCCCTACCGGCCTCGGCCATACGCTGCTGTCGCCGCTGCTGGTGCAGTTCAAGCAGCGCTATCCCGACATCACGCTCGATGTCGTCTTCGACAACCGCGTGCACAACCTGGTGTCCGAGGATGTGGACGTGGCGCTGCGCATCATTTCCACGCCGCCCGATTCAGTCGTCGCCACCGAGATCGGCGCGGTGGACTGGGTCATCTGCGCCTCGCCCGCTTACCTGGCAAACCATCGCCTGCCCCAGGCGCTCGCCGACCTGCAGGGGCAGGCGATCGTATGCGCCTCGCCGGTGGGCCAAAAGCTGAAGGTCGCGGGAACGCGGCCCGGCAGCGAAGCGCAGGAAACCCGCGAACAGGTCGTGCTGGAGCCGACGCTCAGTTCCGACAACTTCGGCTTCCTGAAGGAAGCGGTGGTAGCCGGCCTGGGCATCGGCATCACGCCGATCTACGCGATCGGCGAGGAACTGGCGAGCGGCGGGCTGGTGCAGCTGCTGCCGGATTACCGCATCAGCGTGTTCGGCAGCCGGCTGTACATGCTGACCATGCCAAACCGCTACCAGACACTGGCCACGCGCTACCTGCTGAACTTCCTGAAAACGGAGCTGCAGGCGGTGTGGCCGCGGCTGCACCGCTAGGGGTGCAAGGCGGATCGGGAGCCGTTGGGCACGGCGCCAGGCACTATATTAGGAGCACAAGGATAACCGTAGGCGTATCCCTGTCCTGAGGAGCAACCATGGCCCTGTCTAGCACGCTCGCAAACTGCCTGAGTAGCAAGAATACCCAGTACGACATCATCCGCCACCCCTACACCCTCAGCAGCATGGCCACTGCCGAGGCGGCGCACATTCCCGGAGACCGTCTGGCCAAGACCCTGTTGCTCGAAGACGAGCGCGGCTATGTCGCCGCCGTGATCCCTTCGAGCCATCACCTGCAGATGGCTGCAATCTGCGAACAGACCGGCCGCGACCTGGTGCTCGCGCATGAGGATGAAATCCGTGAGATCTTCAAGGATTGCGACCTTGGTGCGATCCCGCCGGTCGCCATGGCGTATGGCATGCAAACCTATGTCGACGACAGCCTGATGCAGCAGCCCGAAGTGTATTTCGAGGGCGGCGACCACCAGGAACTGGTGCACATGACACGGGACCAGTTCATGGACCTGATGTCAGATGCCACGCCCGGGCACTTCTCACGCCGCATGATGTAGCGCGGCTACGTTGCGCTGCGGCCACCGCGGATTCATCCACGGTGGCCGTTTTTCATGGGTGGTCCTGCAACGGAGTTGCCTGCGGCGTCGCTCCGGCCAATGCGTGCTCGCTGTCGTCCTTCAGATCCACGCCCGAGCGCCCGATTGCCACGGCGCCACGCAGCAGGAACACCAGCCGTTGCGCGGCCTGCGCATAGGACAGTCCTTCGGGCCGCACATTGGAGATGCAGTTGCGCTCGGCATCGGTACGGCCGGGTTGCGGCGCATAGGTCAGGTAGATGCCGAGGCTGTCGGGCGAACTCAGCCCGGGCCGTTCGCCGATCAGCATCACCACCTGACGCGCGCCCAGCACGGCGCCGATATCGTCGCCGAGCGCGACACGCGACTGTTCCGCCACCACCACGGGTCCGATCCGCCATGCCTGCGGCAAGCGCTGGCGCGTCGCTTCCAGCACCGCCACCGCGTGCGTTTGCGCGGCCAGGGCCGAAAGTCCGTCGGCGATCACGAACACGACATCGGGCGCCTGCTGCGGTCGCGCCGCGGCCAGGCGCTCCCTGCTCTCGTCATCCAGGCCCCGGCCGAGGTCCGGGCGCCGCAGGTAATGGGTGCGGTCGGGCGCAGCGCTGTGGGCAAGCACGTGGTCGAGCCCGGCCTGCCGCAGTGCGTCGGCGATGGCCTCGGCGTCCAGCGGCAAGTGCACGGCATCGCGAGCCTGCGCATGGGCCAGGCCGAACGCCAGCACGGCGTCTGTGGTCTGGCTGTGGCCGGTGCGGCCCAATGCGATGCGCGCGCGCGTGAACTGGCGCAGGCGCTGCCATGGATCGGCGTCCGGCGTAGCGGCGGTATTGGCAGGGGGGGCAGGGGGCGAAGGAAGCTCAGGCATGGCGTGTCGTGAAGAGTGGCTCGGGGGCGGCCTTACAGGCTGTGCGCCATCTGCAGCAGCGGCAGGCGCCCGGACGGCTCCAGCAGTCGGCCGGCGCCATCGGCGATTCCCATGCGCTGCAGCCATTGCTCGAACTCCGGTGCGGGGCGCAGGCCCAGCACTTCGCGCAGGTACAGCGCATCGTGGAACGAAGTGCTCTGGTAGTTCAGCATGATGTCGTCGGCGCCCGGCACGCCCATGATGAAGTTGATGCCGGCCACGCCGAACAGCGTCAATAGCGTGTCCATGTCGTCCTGGTCGGCCTCGGCATGATTGGTGTAGCAAACGTCGCAGCCCATCGGCACGCCCATCAGCTTGCCGCAGAAGTGGTCCTCGAGCCCGGCGCGGATGATCTGCTTGCCGTCGTACAGGTATTCCGGCCCGATAAAGCCCACCACGGTATTGACCAGCAGCGGGGAGAACGCACGCGCCACGGCGTAGGCGCGCGCCTCCATGGTCTGCTGGTCGACGCCATGGTGGGCGTTGGCCGACAGCGCGCTGCCCTGCCCCGTTTCGAAATACATGACGTTGTCGCCGACCGTGCCACGCGCGAGGCCCCGCGCGGCGTCGTGGGCTTCGGCCAGCAGCGCCAGGCTGATGCCGAAGGCCGTATTGGCGCGTTCACTGCCCGCCACCGACTGGAACACCAGGTCCACCGGCGCGCGCTGCGCGATCGCGCGCAGCGTGTTGGTGACGTGGGTCAGCACGCACGTCTGCGTCGGGATATCGAAGCGGCTGCGCAGCGCATCGAGCATATGCAGCAGCGAGACAATGGCGCCCAGGTTGTCCGAGGCCGGATTGACGCCGATGGTGGCGTCGCCGCAGCCATACAGCAGGCCATCGATAACGGAAGCGGCGATGCCCTTGGGATCGTCGGTAGGATGGTTCGGCTGCAGCCGCACCGCCAGCCGCCCCGGCAGGCCGACGGTATCGCGAAAGCGCGTCACCACCTGACATTTGCGCGCCACCGCCACCAAATCCTGGTTGCGCATCAGCTTGCTGACCGCGGCCGCGATTTCGGGGGTGACACCGGGCGCGACGCGCGCCAGCGTGGCGGTGTCGGTCTCATGCCGCAGCAGCCAGTTGCGCAGGTCGCCGACCGTAGTGGCGGCGATCGCGGCAAACGCAGAGGCATCGTGCCGGTCGACGATCAGGCGCGTGACCTCATCCTCTTCATAGGGCACCAGCGCCTCGTCGAGGAACCGGTCCAGGGGCACGTCGGCCAGCGCCAGGCGCGCGGCCATCCGTTCCTGCTCGCTGGCGGCGGCGATGCCGGCCAGGGCATCGCCGGAGCGCGCCGGGCTGGCCTTGGCCAGCAGCGTGCGCAGGTCGCCGAAGACATGGCGCTGGCTGCCAATGGTGTGGGTATATGCCATGGGGATTGCCGTTCCGATATCGAAGCCGATGCCCCTAATATAGTCACCGTTGGAGCACCTGGCTGGCGCGTCCCAGTGCTTGCCTAACCCCGCCCCGACAATCGAGCGCTAGCTGATCCGCCCCGCAACCGCCGCGCGCGCGTCGTGGCCCCCAACGCCGGAGACCATAAATGAAAGACCCCGACCCGACCAACGCCCCGCGCCTTCTGCCGGCCGCGTGGTACAGCGTCGGTGCCGTCGCCTATGTCCTGACTGCCCTGGCGCTCTGGACCGTGCTCCAGGCGAACCTGGTGGCAGCCTTGCTGTCCGGGCTGCTGCTGTATTCCCTGGTGGATGTGCTGGCGCCGCGGCTGAAGCGGCTGAACCAGCGGCACGATGCGCTGGCGGTGGCGATCCTGTCGGCGCTGATCCTGCTCGGGCTGTCGCTGGCCGGCTGGTTGCTGGTGCGCTTTGTCAGTGGCGATGGCAATACGCTGGACGGACTGCTGAACCATGTCGCCGACATTATCGACCAGTCGCGCGGGCAGTTGCCGTCGTGGCTCAGCGACGCGCTGCCTAACGGGGTGGACGAGCTGGCCACGGCGCTGATCGAAGCGCTGCGCGCGCATGCGGCCATGGCGCAGAAGCTGGGGGCGGAGGTCCTGCGCACGCTGGTGCATATCCTGATCGGACTGGTGATCGGCGCGATGGTGGCGCTTTACCGGGCAGTGTCGCGGCCGAACCGCCGGCCGCTGGCGGCTGCGCTGGTGGCGCGGGCGCGTACGCTGCAGCAGGCGTTTTCGCAGTTCATCTTTGCGCAGATCCAGATCTCGACGATCAATACCTTGCTGACGGCGCTTTACCTGCTGGTGGTGCTGCCGCTGTTCGGCGTGCACCTGCCCCTGTCGAAGACGCTGGTGGTCATCACCTTCGTGGCCGGCTTGCTCCCGGTGCTGGGCAACCTGATTTCCAATACGGCCATCGTGGTGGCGTCGTTGTCAGTGTCGCTGCCGATCGCGGTGGCGTCGCTGGTGTTCCTGGTGGTGATCCACAAGCTGGAGTATTTCCTGAACGCCCGCATCATCGGCGCGCGTATCCAGGCGGCGGCGTGGGAGCTGCTGGTCGTGATGCTGCTGATGGAGACGCTGTTCGGGATCCCCGGCGTGATTGCAGGGCCGATCTTCTATGCCTACCTGAAGCGGGAACTGGCCGGGGCCGGCCTGATATGACCACGGCGCCCTGGCCGTTGCTGGCTTTGGAGAGGTTTTCAATGCCAGCGCCGTAGCGCCCGCTGGTCCGACCAATTGCAACCGTGCGCATTCAGCGCCCGTCCTGTTCGTCCTGTTCGTCCTGTTGGTCCGGGTCGTCCTGTTCGACCCGGCTGCGCACGAAGTCGATATGCGTCTGCATGGCCGTGCGCGCTTCTTCCGGCCGGCGCGCGCAGATCGCATCACATAGCGTGCGGTGCTGCAGCAGCAACAGTTCCGAGGCGCTGTCGTCCTGCTCGCGCAGTCCGGTGCCATTGATGGTGATGTGTTCGCGCAGCATGCCGATCACGCTGGTATGCAGGTGCAGGAACATGGTGTTGTGCGAGGCCAGCGCGATGGCGTCATGCAGGCGCGCATCGGCATCGGCCTCGGCTTGCTTGTCGTCGCCGGCGCGGGCGCGTTCGAGTTCGTCCATCAGGGAGCGGATGCGCTTGACGTCGGCGGTGTCGGCGCGCAGCGCGGCGAAGTAGGCGGTGGCACCTTCCAGCACGCGGCGGAACTCCAGGATGTCGTCGCGCAGCGCGGGATGGTCGGCCACCAGCTGGCCCCATGGGGAAGCAATGCCGGCGCGCAGCTGGTCGGTGGCATAGACACCCGCGCCGCGCCGGCTTTGCAGCAGCCCGCGCGCGGCCAGGCGCTGGATCGCCTCGCGCACGGTGTTGCGCGCCACCGCGTACTGCTCGGCCAGCACGCGCTCGGCCGGCAGCCGCGTGCCTGGCGGCCAGGTGCCGTCAAGCAGCGCGGTTTCCATCTGGCGCATGACCACCTCCACGCGCCCGCGGGTGCGCCCGCTCCTTTGTGCCGCCACCGTCATGCCGTCCGCCCTCGCTCCTCAGCCGCCCCGCCGACTGGTCCAACCAATTTGAACTGCCGCTCGGAAGCGGGAATTATGCGCCCAAATGTGCGACCCAGCAGCGCAACCCCAGCACATCCGGAGCGAGACATGAAGGATCGTCAGTACCCCAGCGGCCCTGCCCCGACGCAGGCCTACCTCTTTGCCACCTGCCTGGTCGACCTGTTCGTGCCGCAGGCCGGGCTCGACGCCGTGCGGCTGCTCGAGCGCGAAGGCCTCACCGTACACTTTCCGCGTGCGCAGAGCTGCTGCGGCCAGCCGGCATACAGCAGCGGCAACCCCGACGCCGCGCGTGCGGTAGCCCGCGCGCAACTGGACCTGTTCAGCCAGCCATGGCCGGTGGTCGTGCCGTCCGGGTCATGCGCGGGCATGATGCGCCACCACTGGCCGCAATTGTTCGCCGACGATCCCGTGGCAGGCCCGAAGGCACGCGCTCTGGCCGAGCGCATCTACGAGCTGGGCGAATTCCTGCTCCACGTGCTCCACGTCGATTTCGACGACGCCATGCCGCCGGGCCAGGCGCCCGAGCGGATCGTGCTGCATACCTCCTGCGGCGCCCGCCGCGAAATGGGTACGCGCCAGCACGGCGTGGCGCTGGTCGACGCGTTGCCGGGCGTAACCCGCGTCGAGCATCAGCGCGAGTCGGAATGCTGCGGCTTCGGCGGCACGTTCTCGCTCAAGCATCCCGATATCTCCGGCGCGATGGTGCGCGACAAGGTTGCGTCCGCCTGCGCCACCGGCTGCGAGCGGCTGGTGTCGGCCGACTGCGGCTGCCTGCTCAATATCGGCCACACCGCCGCGCATGACGGCGCGCCGCTGCAGGTCGAACACCTGGCCAGCTTCCTGTGGCGCCGTACCGGAGGTGCCGCATGAGCACGCCCGGCGCCCGCGAACGAATGCTCGGCCGGCTGCGCGCCGCCGCTCCCGCGCCTGCATCCTCCACCGCTGAACTGGACCGCCGCATCGATGGCCATTTCGAGGCACGCCGACATGGCGCTCCGAGCGTCGACGCGTTGGTCGATGCGATGCGCATCGCACTGGAAGCCTTGCACGCGGAAGTCTGGTGCGCCAATGAGCAAGCGTGGCCTGTGCTGCTGGCCTCGGCGCTGGCCGAAGCCGGCGTCCGGCGCGTGCTGCTCGACCCCGCCAGCCGCGCCGGCGCGGCGCTGGCTGCCGCGCTGCCGCCGCAGGTCGAAGCCATCGGCTTTGACCGCCCCATCGAAACCTGGAAAGCAGAATTGTTCGACACCGTCGACGCCGGCTTCACCGTGGCGCGCTCGGGCATTGCCGCCACCGGCACGCTGATCGTTGCCCCGGACGCAGGTTCGCCGCGCACGGTGTCGCTGGTGCCGCCGCTGCATGTGGCGCTGGTGCGCGCATCGACGCTGCACCATGACCTGCACATGGCCGCGCGCGCCGAACGCTGGCGCGACGGCATGCCGACCAACCTGGTGATGATCTCGGGCCCGTCCAAGACTTCCGATATCCAGCAGACGCTGGCCTATGGCGCGCACGGCCCGCGCCGGCTGTGGGTCGTCATCGTGCGGGACATCGACAACACGGAGGCCCCGCAATGAGCCAGAGCACGCTGCATTTCGTCGCGCCGCAAGACTTCAAGGCGCGTGCGCGCGAGGCGCTGGACGATCCCAAGCTGCGCCAGAGCTTTCGCGGCGCGATGGACTTCCTGCAGGGCAAGCGGCTGGCGCAGTTTCCCGACGCGGATGAGCTGGAGCGGCTGCGCGACCTGGGCGAGGCGGTGCGTCAGCACGCGCTCGCCAACCTGCCGGATCTGCTGGTGCAGCTGGAGGACAAGCTCGCCGCCGCCGGTGTTCAGGTCCACTGGGCCGAGACCGCCGACGACGCCAACCGCATCATCCACGGCATCGCGGCAGCGAGGCAGGCCAGGCGCGTGATCAAGGGCAAGTCGATGGCCAGCGAGGAAATCGAGCTGAACCATTACCTGGCCGAGCGCGGCGTCGAATGCATCGAGTCGGACATGGGCGAGTACATCGTCCAGCTTGCGGGCGAGAAGCCGTCGCATATCGTGATGCCGGCGATCCACAAGACCAAGGGCGATATCGCCGCGCTGTTCGAGCAGCATATTCCCGACACGCCCTATACCGAGGACGTCGACGCGCTGATCCAGACCGGACGCCGCGCGCTGCGGCAGGAGTTCGTCGGCGCCGATATCGGCCTGTCCGGCGTCAACTTCGCCGCGGCGGACACCGGCACCCTGTGGCTGGTCGAGAACGAGGGCAACGGCCGCCTTTCCACCACCGTCCCCGATGTGCATATCGCCATCATGGGCATGGAAAAGGTAGTGGCGAAGCTCGAGCACATCGTGCCGCTGTCGAGCCTGCTGACGCGCTCGGCCACCGGGCAGGCCATCACCACGTATTTCAACCTCATCTCCGGCCCGCGCCGCGACGGCGAGCGCGACGGGCCGCGCGAGGTGCACCTGGTACTGCTCGACAACGGCCGTACGCAGGCCTACGCCGACGCGCAGCTGCGCGCCACGCTGCAGTGCATCCGCTGCGGGGCATGCATGAACCACTGCCCGGTCTATACGCGCATCGGCGGCCATGCCTATGGCACGACCTATCCCGGTCCGATCGGCAAGATCATTTCGCCGCATTTGCTGGGACTCGAAGCCACTGCGGACCTGCCCACCGCATCCAGCTTGTGCGGCGCGTGCGGTGAGGTCTGCCCGGTGCGCATCCCGATCCCGCAATTGCTGGTACGCCTGCGCACCGAATCGAACCGCGATCCCGAGGAACGGGTGGTCAACCCGCTGCGTGGCCAGGGTGCGAAGTACAGCAAGGGCGAGCACCTGGTGTGGCGCTTCTGGAGCGGGGCGTACTCGCACCCGGCCACTTACCGGCTGTTCCGCTGGGCGGCCACAAGACTGCGTGCGCTGGCGCCGTCGAAGCAGATGGGATGGACGCAGCATCGCACGCCGCTGAAGCCGGCGGCGAAGAGCCTGGCGGATCTGCTCAAGGAGAAGGGGCAGCCGGAGTAGGCGCCCGATCCTTCCGACTCCCGATTGTGTGCTCCCTCTCCCGCAAGCGGGAGAGGGAGCACACAGGCGGCCGGAATCAAGCCGTCGCGCTTCCCAGAACAACAAACATTTTCCCGAAACACCACTGAAGCAGGAGACTAAAACGTGCAACCCTGGACCCAACTCTATACGCCGCTAGGCAGCCTGTGGCTGTCGGCGCTGGCGGCGGCCATTCCCATCCTGTTTTTCTTCATCGCGCTGGCCGTGTGGCGCATGAAGGGTCATGTCGCCGCCGCGGTCACGTTGCTGCTGGCGCTCGGCGTGGCGATCTTCGCCTACGGCATGCCGGTGCAGCAGGCGCTGGCCGCGGCCGGCTTCGGCTTTGCCTACGGGCTGTGGCCGATCGCATGGATCATCGTGACCGCGGTGTTCCTCTACAAGATCGTGGTCAAGACCGGCCAGTTCGATATCATCCGCGCCTCGGTGCTGGCGATCACCGACGACCAGCGCCTGCAGATGCTGCTGATCGGCTTTGCCTTCGGCGCTTTCCTGGAAGGCGCGGCGGGCTTCGGCGCGCCGGTGGCGATCACCGCCGCGCTGCTGGTCGGCCTGGGCTTCAATCCGCTGTATGCCGCGGGGCTGTGCCTGATCGCCAATACCGCGCCGGTGGCGTTTGGCGCGATGGGCATTCCCATCATCGTGGCCGGGCAGGTCACGGGCATCGATCCCTTCCATATCGGTGCCATGGCCGGCCGCCAGCTGCCGCTGCTGTCGCTGCTGGTGCCGTTCTGGCTGGTGTTCATGATGGACGGCGCCAAGGGCGTGCGCGAGACGTGGCCGGCGGCGCTGGTGTGCGGCGGCAGCTTCGCGGTGACGCAATACTTCACTTCCAACCATATCGGGCCGGAACTGCCGGACATCACCTCGGCGCTGGTGAGCCTGGTGTCGCTGGCCGCGTTCCTGAAGGTCTGGCAGCCGCGCAGCGCTTCGCAGCGCGCAGGCGGTGCGGTCAGCGGCGGTACCGTGGCGCTGGCCGGCTTTGGCGGCGGCTTCGGCGGCGCTCCGGTGAGCCGCAAGGCATCGCCCTACACGCTGGCGCAGACGCTGCGCGCCTGGGCACCGTTCGGCATCCTGACGGCGATCGTCACGGTATGGAGCCTGCAGCCGTTCAAGGCGCTGTTCGCCGCCAACGGCGCGCTGGCGGGCACGGTGCTGAAGTTCAAGGTGCCGGGGCTGGACCAGATGGTGATCAAGGCCGCGCCGATCGTGGCCACGCCCAAGGCCTATGATGCCGTGCTCAAGCTCGATTTGCTGTCCGCCGTGGGTACCGCGATCCTGCTGACCGCCCTGATCTCCGCGGTGCTGCTTAAGATGAAGCCGCGCGCGCTGCTGGCGACCTTTGGCGAGACGCTGGTGGAACTGGCGCGCCCGGTGCTGTCGATCGGGCTGGTGCTGGCCTTTGCCTTCGTCGCGAACTACTCCGGCATGTCGTCCACGCTGGCGCTGCTGCTGGCCGGCACCGGTGCCGCGTTCCCGTTCTTCTCGCCGTTCCTCGGCTGGCTGGGCGTGTTCCTGACCGGATCGGATACCTCCTCCAACGCGCTGTTCTGCGCGCTGCAGAACACCACCGCGCACCAGATCGGCGTGTCCGACACGCTGATGGTGGCGGCCAACACCACCGGCGGCGTGACCGCGAAGATGATCTCGCCGCAATCGATCGCGGTGGCCTGCGCGGCGACGGGGCTGGTCGGGAAGGAGTCGGAGCTGTTCCGGTTTACCGTCAAGCACAGCCTGTTGTTTGCGGTGATCATCGGGGTGATCACGATGGTGCAGGCTTATTGGCTGCCGGGAATGATTCCCGGGTGAGTGTTTGCTCCCCTCTCCCGCCTGCGGGAGAGGGGAGACATCACGCGCGGATCGGGCGTTGTCGGCAGACTCGGCTGCGCCTAATCCAGAAACGCATCCCCCTCCGTCAACGGCGCATGCCGGTAGGTGGCCGGCGTCCGGCTCAGCTTGACCGGCGCGCCCAGCCCCTTGTAGCCGCCCTCCATCTCCACCACCATCTCCCGATGCACGGTATGCGGATGCTGCAACGCATCGGCCACCGACAGCACCGGCGCGCACGGCACGCCCGCAGCCACCAGCGTGTCGGCCAATGCCTTACCATCCAGCGCGCGCGTGCGCGCCTCCAGTTCGGCCTTCAGCGCCACCCGGTTCACCGAGCGCGCGCCTGCCGTGGCATAACGCTCGTCGTCGGCCAGCGCCGCGACCTGCAGGTGTTCGCACAGGATGCGGAACTGCCGGTCGTTGCCGACCGCAAGAAAAATCGGGTCCGTGGCCGTCGCCACCGTGTCATACGGGTAGATGTTCGGATGGGCGTTGCCGGTGCGCACCGGCGTCTTGCCGCTCATGAACCAGTTGGCCGCATGCGGGTGCAGCAGCGACAGGCCGGAGTCATAGAGCGCCGCCTCGACGAACTGGCCGCGCCCGCTGCGCTCGCGTTCCTGCAGCGCCAGCAGCACGCCCAGTGCGGCATTCATGCCAGTGACCATGTCGACCACGGGCAGGCCCACGCGCAGGGCGTCGCCGTCGGCCTCGCCGTTGATGCTCATCAGACCCGCCATGGCCTGCACGGCAGCGTCATAGCCGGGCAGCCCGCCGAGAGGACCGTCCGCGCCGAAGCCGGACACGCGGCAATGCACCAGGCGCGGGAAGCGCTGTGACAGCGTGTCATAGCCCAGGCCCCATTTCTCCATGGTGCCGGTCTTGAAGTTCTCGACGAGCACGTCGGCGTCCGCGAGCAGCGCGAGGAGCACCGTGCGGTCGGCCTCCGTGGTCAGGTCCAGCCGCATCACGCGCTTGTTGCGGTTCAGGCCGAAGTAGTACGACGCGACGCCGTCCTTGAACGGCGGCCCCCAGGTACGGGTGTCGTCGCCTTGCGGCGGTTCGATCTTGAGCACGTCGGCGCCGTGGTCGCCCAGGATCTGGCCACAGTACGGGCCGCCCAGGATGCGCGACAGGTCGACCACGCGGATGCCGGCAAGCGCGCCGGGGCTGGATTGGGTCATGGCTGGCTCCTGTTCACCTGGTCGCTTAGTCAAGCTGTGCGCCCGACTTCTGCACCACGGCGCGCCACTTGCCGACCTCGGCCTTGACGAAGCCGCCAAGCTGCTCCGGGGTGGTCGACGGCGCGAATTCCAGGCCCTGCGCCTGCAGGGTCTTGCGGACTTCGGGCTGCTTCAGCGCATCGGCGAAGGCGCGGTTGAGCTTGCCGATCACTTCTGGCGGCGTACCGGCCGGCGCCACCACGCCGAAGAACACCGAAACGTCGAAGCCCGGCACGCCCTGCTCGGCGACAGTCGGCACATCCGGCAGCGCCTGCGAGCGCGCCTTGGTAGTGACACCGAGCGCGCGCACCTTGCCGCTCTTGATGAAGGGCATCGCGGTCAGCACGTCGGTGAAGGTCATGCTGACCTGGCCGCCGAGCAGGTCGTTCAGCGCCGGGCCGGTGCCCTTGTACGGGATATGCTGGAAGTCGGTGCCGGTGACGTTGTTGAACAGCACGCCCGCCAGGTGCGACGACGCGCCGTTGCCGGACGAGGCATAGGTCAGCTTGCCCGGATGCGCCTTGCCGTAGGCGATGAGCTCGTTGACGTTCTTGGCCGGCACCGACGGGTTCACCACCAGCACGTTGGGCAGCTGGCCGATCTGAATGACTGGGGCGAAGCTCTTGACCGGGTCGTAGTTGATCTTGCGATAGAGGCTGACGTTGATCGCCAGCGGCGCCGAGGTGCCGAACATCAGCGTGTAGCCGTCAGGCTCGGCGCGCGCGACCGCCTCCGCGCCGATGTTGCCGCCGGCGCCGGCGCGGTTTTCCACCACCACCGGCTGGCCCAGGCTGGTCTTGAGCGCGGCGGCCAGCGTGCGGGCCATGGCGTCGGTCGGACCGCCCGGCGGATAGGTGACGACCATCATGATGGGCTTGGTCGGGAAGTCCTTCTGGGCGAAGGCGGGGGCGATGCAGAGCGAGCACGCGGCAATGGCCGCGAGGCGGTGCCAGAGTTTCATGGCGTTGTCTCCTGGTGTAGGACATCTCCCGCGGAGGGCGGGATGGTTGGGGCGTCTGGGGGTGCTCCCCCCCCCGCTTGCGGGAGAGGGTTGGGGAGAGGTCGGGAGCATCAACGAAGCGAGGCGTATCGGCATGCCACCGCCTGCCCTCTCCCCCGGCCCCTCTCCCGCAGGCGGGAGAGGAGAGCAAACAAAGGGGAATGGCTACCGCGTCAGAACACGTTGACGTCGGCGACCGCGCCGGCCGCGCGCACCACGCCATCGGCGGGAGGCGCCACCGTCTCGGCCAGCCATTCCGGCTCGGTGGCTGCCGCCAGCGGATCCTGCGGCAGCACGCGGTGGCGCAGCACCAGCTGCGCCAGGCGCATGCGGCGCACCGAGCCAATGCGGCCCGCTTCCCAGGCCATCGCCACCGCGGTGGTCACGTGGTACAGCGCGGAAGCCGCCTGGCGCGCCAGCAGGTCGCCCTCGGCGCCGGCTTCGGCGGCCTGCGCGGCCAGTTTCGCCGCAGCGGCGATGGCGCCCTCAAACGTGGCGCGTGCATGCGCGTGCATCGGCGTATCGGCCAGCAACCCGGCAAGATGTGCCTGCAGCACCGGCAGCGCGCCTTCGCGGCGGATCGCGCGCAGCACGTCGAGCGCGACGATATTGCTGGTGCCTTCCCAGATCGAGCCGAGATGGGCGTCGCGCACCAGGCGCGGGTCGCTCCATTCCTCGATATAGCCGCAGCCGCCGCGGATCTCCATCGCGTCGCCGGTGACCTTGCGCGCGTCGCGGCAGGCGCGGAACTTGATCAGCGGCGTCAGGATGCGCATCAGCGGGTAGGCGTCGGCCTCGCCGGCATCGGCGCGGCGCAGCGCCTCGGCGGTCTGGAACACCATGGTGCGGGCCTGCTCGGCGGGCAGTGTCAGCTTGAGCAGCTGGCGGCGCATCAGCGGCATGTCTTCCAGGCGCTTGCCGAAGGCGCGGCGCTCATGCGCGATGAACAGGCCCTCGGTCAGCGCGCGGCGCATCAGGCCGGCGGCGCGCACGCCGTTGGACAGGCGCGAATTGTTGATCATGTCGGCCATCTGCACGAAGCCGCGGCCGGGTTCGCCGACGAGGTAAGCCTGCGCGCCTTCCAGCCGGATCTCGCCGCTGGCCATCGAGCGGGTGCCGAGCTTGTCCTTGAGCCGGATGATGCGGTAGTGGTTGTCGCTGCCGTCGGCCAGCTTGCGCGGCAGCAGGAACAGCGATACGCCCTTGTGGCCGGGCACGGCGTTGCCGGCTTCGTCTTCCACGCGCGCCAGCACCATCGCCAGCGCGGCATCGGGGTTGGAGCAGAACCACTTGTCGCCGTGCAGGCGCCAACCGCCCTCGGCGCCTGCATCGCGCACCGCGCGCGTGGCGGTGGCGGCCACGTCGGAACCGGCGCCCTGCTCGGTCATGAACATGGCGCCCTGGTACAGGTCTTCGAACACCTGCGTGGTCAGGTTGGGCAGGAATTTTTCGACCAGTGCCGGATCCCCGAACTTGCGCAACGTGCGCGTCAGCGAGTCCGTCATCGACAGCGGGCAGCACAGGCCGAATTCGGCTTGCACGAACAGATATGTGAGCGCGTACTTCGCCGCCGGCGGCATGGGCTTGTCCCAGCCGAGCACGCCGCCGCGGTGCGAGGCGGCGGCCAGCCCGAATTCGGCGAAGGCCACGCGCTCCATTTCCACATAGGCAGGATGCTTGTCGATGCGCTGCGCGTCCACGCCGCTGCGGGTGCGATAGCTCAGCGTCGGGGGGTTCTGGTCGGCCACGGCGGCCAGTTCGTCGAGCACGCCGCCGGCCAGCACGCCCATGCGCTCCAGGTGCGGCAGCAGGTGATTGAACAGGTCCGCGGGCAGGTAGAGCGGCAGCAGCGCACGCAGCTCGGGGTCGGCGGCGAGCAGGCTGCCACCCTGGCGGTCGGGCACCGGATGGGCGGCGGCGGGGCTGTCAGGCTGGGCGTGAGGTGCGGCATTGCGCACGGCGCTGGTCGGCATGTCTGGTCTCCTTGGCGGGTGGACCGGCATGGCTGACGAACACGCTGCGGCCCTTTGGTCTGCATTATTCAAACCCCAAGGATTTGCGTCTAATTCTAAAATTGGCTTGATCCATATAATTTTTGTATCGCCATGGAATTCCGCCACTTGCGCTATTTCCTTGTGCTGGCAGAGGAACTGCACTTCGGCCGGGCCGCGCGCCGGCTCGCCATTTCGCAGCCGCCGCTGTCGCTGAACATCCAGCAGCTCGAAGCCTCGGTCGGCGCCCGGCTGTTCGACCGCGACAGCCGCGGCGTGCGCCTGACCGCGGCCGGACGCGCCTTTCGCGAATCGGCAACGGCCTTGCTGGCGCAGGCCGAAGCAGCACGGCTGCTGGCGCGCGAGATCGAAGCGGGTGCCATCGGCCGGCTGCGGGTCGGCTTTGTCGGCTCGATGCTGTATCGCGGCCTGCCGCAGATCCTGCGCGGCTTCGAGGCGGCTTACCCTGGCATCCAGGTGGCGCTGACCGAACTGAATTCGCAGGAGCAGATCGATGCACTGCTGCACGACGAGCTCGACGCGGCATTTATCCACACCGGGCGCGTGCCGGACTCGCTGCAAGCAACCCGCGTGCACGCCGAACCGTTCGTCTGCTGCCTGCCGGCGGACCACCCGCTCGCGGCGCAGACGGAACTGGCGCTGGCGGACCTGCGCGGCGAAGCCTTCGTGCTGTTCTCGCGCAAGGCGTCGCCGGATTACTACAGCCGTATCTTTGATATGTGCGCGGCCCAGGGGTTTTACCCGCAGATCCGGCACGAAGTACGCCACTGGCTCTCGGTGGTGTCGCTGGTCTCGCAGGGCATGGGCGTGGCCGTGGTGCCGGCGGCGTTGGCGCGCTCGGGCATGG
The DNA here is from genome assembly GCF_000426345.1 of Cupriavidus phytohabitans. GTDB lineage: Bacteria > Pseudomonadota > Gammaproteobacteria > Burkholderiales > Burkholderiaceae > Cupriavidus. The sequence goes on from NZ_AUFE01000003.1 coordinate 66,386, forward strand.
CAGGCGCGGCGTTCCGGCCGCTGGCGGGCACGGCGGTGCGCTCCGAAGTCTATTGCGTGTGGAAGACGGCGCCCGACCATCCCGCCCGCGACAACTTTGTGGCGATGGTGACCACGCAGGCGGCGTCGAGAGGGGCCGACCCCAAAGAAAAAGCCACCGGCACGGTGACCGATGGCTTGTGAAGTACGCGTGGAACGGGGTGTTCAGCGTGCTTGCAGCTTAACGCCGCAGGCTTGCGGCATCCAATAACGCAAATGCAGTAATTGCAGGGTGTTGCATGAAACCTGTTGCGTTAGGTTCTGGAAAGCCGAACTCCGAAATGCCGGCGGCCTATATGTGCCGCCACGCTGACATGCCACCGCCAGCCCCCAAGCTAGTCCCTTCGGCACGCGCGTCTTCAACGGTTATCAACGGTTATCATTCGCCTCCTGCCGCGCTGGCGCGGCGGCTGGCGTGCCTGCCACTTGCAGGGCATCGCCGTGCCTTATTTGCGATACAATGAAAACGATTTTCATTTACGTACCCAGCGAGGTCATGCCGGCCGCACCACGGCCGCGTCGGACGACCGCGCCAATGGACTGGAAGCATGATGCGGCTGTCTGAACTTCCACGGCGCACGCCCGCCGTAGTGCAATCGGTGGACGACGCCACGCCCGGCGACCCGATTGCGCGCCGCCTGCGAGAGCTGGGCTTTGTCCCTGGCGAGATTGTCCAGATCATCGCCTATGGGGCCTTCGGCATGGATCCGCTGGTCGCGCAGGTCGGCTTTACCCGCTTTGCGCTGCGCCGCGTGGAAGCGGCGCGCATTGGCGTCGAGCTTGCCAGCGCCTCGGTGACCAGCATCGTGCCCGCCGAGGCGAGCGAACAGCCCGGCGCCAAGGCGTCCACACCGAATGAGCGGACCAAGCGGACCGCCTGAGCCCTTCCGGAACATGTCAGCAGCAGCCTCTCCGAATCCTGCCCTGCGCATCGCGCTGGTAGGCAACCCCAATTGCGGCAAGACCGCACTGTTCAACCGACTGACCGGCAGCCGGCAGAAGGTGGCCAACTACGCCGGCGTGACCGTCGAGCGCAAGGAAGGCCATTTCGTCTCGCCGGCCGGACGCCAGGTGCGCATCCTGGACCTGCCAGGCGCCTACAGCCTGCACGCAGCCAGCCTGGATGAAGGCATCACGCGCGACGTCTGCATGGGCGTGCGCGCGGGCGAGCAGCGTCCCGACCTGCTGGTGTCGGTGGTGGACGCGACCAACCTGCGCCTGCACCTGCGCTTTGTGCTGGAACTGCGCCGCCTGGGCCTGCCGATGGTGGTGGTGCTCAACATGAGCGACGCCGCCGCGCGCCGCGGCATCCGGATCGATCGTGACAAGCTGGCCGCCGCGCTGGGCGTGCCGGTGGTCAGCACCGTGGCGGTCAAGCGCGACGGCGCGGCCGCGCTGCTGGCGCTGCTCGACGGCGCCCTGCCTGCCGCGCCGGCACCCACGCCCGAACCCGCCAGCGATGTTGACGTGCACGCGGATGTCAACCGCTTGCTGGCCGCATCGGTCAGCATGCCGGCGCGCACCGCGGCGCTGGACGACCGCCTCGACCGCATCGTGCTGCACCCGGTGTTCGGCCTGCTGCTGCTGGCGGTGCTGCTGTTCCTGATGTTCCAGGCAGTGTTCTCGTGGGCCGAGCCCCTGATGGACGGCATCGAGGGCGGCGTGCACTGGGCCGGCGAACTGCTTGGCGCGCATATGCCCGACGGCCTGCTCAAGAGCCTGCTGGTCGACGGCCTGATCGCGGGCCTGGGCAGCGTGGTGGTGTTCCTGCCGCAGATCCTGATCCTGTTCCTGTTCATCCTCACGCTGGAAGAATCGGGCTACCTGCCGCGCGCCGCATTCCTGCTGGACCGGCTGATGATGGGCGCGGGGCTGTCCGGCCGTTCGTTCATCCCGCTGCTGTCGAGCTTTGCCTGCGCGATCCCCGGCATCATGGCCACGCGCACTATCCAGGATCCGCGCGACCGCCTCACCACCATCCTGGTGGCGCCGCTGATGACCTGCTCGGCACGCCTGCCGGTGTATGCGCTGCTGATCGGCGCCTTTATCCCCGAACGCACGGTGATGGGCCTGTTCAACCTGCAGGGGCTGGTGCTGTTCGCGCTGTACGTGGCCGGGATCATCAGCGCGCTGGTGGTGGCCTATGCGCTCAAGTTCTTCCGCCGCGACCGCACCGACCATCCGCTGCTGATGGAGCTGCCGTCGTACCGCATCCCCAATGTGCGCGACGTAGCCATCGGCCTGTGGGAGCGTGCCCGCATCTTCCTGTCACGCGTGGGCAAGGTGATCCTGACGCTGACCGTGCTGCTGTGGTTCCTGTCGACCTTCCCGGCGCCGCCGGAAGGCGCCACCGCGCCGGCCATCGACTACAGCTTTGCCGGCATGATCGGCCACGCGCTGCAGAAGGTGTTCGCGCCGGTGGGCTTCAACTGGCAGATCTGCATCGCGCTGGTGCCGGGCCTGGCCGCGCGTGAAGTGGCGGTGGGCGCGCTGGCGACGGTATATGCGCTGTCGGGGAGCGAGGAAGCCATGGCCACGCAGCTCGCGCCGATGATCGCGGCACAATGGTCGCTGGCTACCGCGCTGGCGCTGCTGGCCTGGTATGTATTCGCGCCGCAGTGCATCTCGACGCTGGCGGTGATCCGCCGCGAGACCAACTCGTGGAAGGTCATGGCAGGCTCGATCGTGTACCTGACCGGGCTGGCCTACCTGGCCGCGTTCGTCACTTATCGCGTCGCGCTGCTGTTCAGCTGACGCCATCGCTGCCATGACGCTCTACCACGCCATCGAAACGCTGCTGGTCCCGCTGATCGTGCTGGTGTGCGCGGTATCGGTGGTGGCGCGCTATGCGCCGCGCACGCGCGAGCGCGTCAAGGCCGCGCTCGCGACACGCCTGGGCGGCGCCGCCGCGAGCGGCTGGCGCGGCCGGCTGGTGCGCTGGCTGGCCCCGCAGGCTGCCTCAGGCTGCGCCAGCGGCTGCGACGACGGCGGCTGCGACACCTGCGGGTCCAACACCGCCAACGCCACCGACGCGCAAGGAAAGCCTGCCGAACAGGTCGTGCGCTTCGTGCGCAAGCGCTGAACGGCGCGTCTTTCCTCCTCTTTTCCCTCCATTCCCCCTTCGGGGCCCGTTTTCTCTTCTACGCAGAAATGGGTACGGCCGCTGCTTGCGCGGGATGCGCTGGCGGCGGTTTGCGCGCACTCGTGCCGCGTCCCTGAGCGGGCTGGCGAGCGTGCGTCGCAGCCCGTGCAGGCCCGTTGCGTGGCACGCAGAAATGGGTACGCTTTGCGTGCGAGGCATGGCTGGCGTGGGCTGCGGTGCGGGCAAAGCGCGCGGTTGCTGGAGCTGTGTGGCGGGCTCTGCTGCGCACGGAAACCGCCTGTCGCTGTCGCGCAGAAATGGGTACGCTTTGGGAGCAATGCCGTCGCTCCCGGAGCCGCCGGCCCGCATCCAATGCAAAACGCCCTCCGCATCGGAGGGCGTTTCACTTGCGCGCGGGAACGTTGCTGCTTACTTGACAGTGCCGACGAAGACCAGCTTCAGCGGCGTGTTGTCTTCGATCACCGTGCAGGTGGCAGTGATGGTGAAGTCGCCGGCGGCGGTGCCGGTGGCTTGCACCTGGTGCGGCAACATGAGCATGCTGGGCGTCAGCGACACCGGACCGGTGCTGGTCCACTTCCAGTCCTTGCACTGGGTGTACTGCGCATCATCGCCCAGGTGCCGCATGCGCGCGGTCACTTCCACCGGGATCGCCGGCGTCAGCAGCAGCGTCAACGGCTGCTGGTTGTCGTCGACCAGCGACCAGGTCGGATTCTCGGTAACGGACAGGGCGGCAGCCGGGCGCGCAGCCAGCTTGGTGCTCACGGCGGTCACCGTCAGCGTGCTCTGGACCGGACCGGTGCCCTTGGCCAGGCTGCTGCTGACCGTGGCGTCGTGCGTACCCGCGGCTTCGGCAGTCGACAGCGTCGGCGAGGTAGCGGTGTAGGTCCAGGTACCGTCGAAGTCGGCCGTGACATCCTGGCCGTCGTTGCGCAGCACGCGCGAGGTGAACCTGGCCGGATGGTCGTTGAGCACCTGCAGCGCATCCACCGGCTGACCGTAGCGCGTGGTCACCACGCGATAGGTTGCCGAGCCGTTCTTCGCGACCGTCACCACGATGACGCCGCCGATTGCGCGGCCATCCGGCGCCGTGACCGACACCGACACGTCAGCCGTCACCGCCGCGGTGGCCGAGCTGTTGCTCGCCTTCAGCGTGGCGTTGTTCTGGCTGGCCGTGACCTGGACCGCGGTGGCGCTGCTCGCCCACGCCCAGCTGTTGACGCTGGCCGAGACGTCATTGCCATTGCTGTCGATCAGCGACACCTTGACCGGCAGCTCCTGGCCGTCGCTCATCGACAGATTGTTATTGGGAATGGACAGGCTGTAGCTGACCGCGGAAGCCGGCACCACGGTAATGGTGGCGGTCTGCGCAGGCAGCGTGGTGGTGGTGTTGTCGGCGTTCTTGACCGTCGCGACCACCTGCACGTTGGTGGTACCGGTGGCGATGCCGCGGACCACCGCATTGGCCGGCGTGGCCGGGACCGGCTCGACCGTGGCGACGCCATTGTCGATGCTGCTCCAGGTGAACACCGTATTGCCGCTGACATCGACGCCGTTGCTGTCCACGGCCAGCGCGCTGATGGTGAGCGTGCGGCCCACGCCTACCTCGCCCGAGGTCGTGCTCATCTTGACGGTGAAGGTCAGCGGCGTGGTCGCGGCAGGCGTGGCGGGCGAGCTCGAGCCACCGCCACCACCGCCGCAGGCGGCCAGCAAGCATGTCATGGCCGTCCCTGCCAACCAGGTTGCCCACGTTCTCAGTTTCATGATGTTCCCCCGTGTGTTTTTTCCCGCGCTACCAGACTAGGCGCAACGGTTCCGGCGCAATACCGGCCAGATGACTGAGGGATAACGTACGGAAATGCGCCTGACTCATCCTTTCAGCGCACACGCGACCGTCCTTCGGTCGAGGCGAACCGGCACGACACCGCCGTTTGGCTTGCGATGTGGAAGTGCGGGTGGGAGAGGCGACGGGCTTCAGCGCGGGCATCGATGCGAACCTGCACGGCGTCGCTGCGCGCGGTGGTTTCGGGCGTGAACCGGTACCCGCGGGCAGGCTTTGGCGCGGGCACCGCGCCAGCCGGCGGACGAAGCCGCCGCGGCCTGATACGGCGCCGGCCGCAAGGGGATCCGAAGAAAACCGGTGTGCCCCGCCCCCACGGAGCACACCCGGAAAGACGCCCTTGCGGACGCCCACGACATGCCCGGTGCCACGGCGCCCGCCTTCGCGTGAAAGCTTGCGGGCGCTGATCTCCTGCATAGCGTAAGGGCTGGCGCACCGGCTCGCCACGAATGATTCCGCATGTCGTTATTAGCGGAGGATTGGCACCGCAACACCGTTGTCGCGCGATCGCGACGCCCCCGCGTGTGGCGGCGGCAAGACTTGTTTTGCGTCAAGGTCGGTACGGACCCGCTCGGCCAAACTGGCCGCGGCCTCTCTGCCAGACCAAGACAAAACATCATGAACAAGCTCTCTCTCCGTACCCGGCTCACCTGCTCGGCCATCGCCGCCTGCGCCATGCTCGGCGCCTTTGCCACGCCCGCCCTGGCCGCTGACGACGCTCAGGGCAACTGGATGGTGCGCCTGCGCGGCACCTATCTCGACATGAGCAAAAGCTCCGATCCCGTAGGCGGCGTGGGCGCATCGGACCGAATCACGGTCAACAACAAGTGGATCCCCGAACTCGATGTCACCTACTTCTTTACCCCCAACATCGCCGCCGAGCTGGTGCTGACCGTGCCGCAGAAGCAGAACGTCTATCTCGACGGCAACAAGATCGGCACCTTCAAGCACCTGCCGCCGTCGCTCCTGGTGCAATACCACTTCATCCCCAACGGCACCTTCCGTCCGTATGTCGGCGCGGGCCTGAACTTCACCCGCATCTGGGACGAGAACCTTGCCAACAACGCGCTGCAGCTCGACAGCTGGAGCGTGGGCCCGGCGCTGCAGATCGGCATGGACTACAAGCTGACCAAGAACTGGTTCCTGAATGCCGACATCAAGAAGATCTGGCTGTCGAGCGATGTGAAGGCCGGCGACGTCAAGGTTTCCAAGGTAAACCTGGACCCGTGGCTGTTCAGCATGGGCGTGGGCTATCGCTTCTGAGCGGCAACCCGACAGTAAAAAAGGCCGGCGCCCGAAGGCGCCGGCCTTTTTTACGTTGGCGGCGGGAAAAACGTCGCGGCCTAGCGGAACGCCGGCTCGTCGAAGCTGCGCAGCTTGCGCGAATGCAGCTGCTCGACGCCGTTCTCGCGCAGGATGCGGATCGCCTCCAGCCCGATGGTCATATGCTGGCTGACACGTTGCCGGTAGAACGCATTGGCCATGCCGCGCAGCTTGAGTTCGCCGTGCAGCGGCTTGTCCGAGACGCACAGCAGCGTGCCGTAGGGCACGCGCAGCCGGAAGCCGTTGGCGGCCACCGCGGCGCTCTCCATGTCGATGGCGATGGCGCGCGACTGGTTGAAGCGCGCGTACAGCGACTTGGACTTCAGCTCCCAGTTGCGATCGTCGGTGGAAACCACGGTGCCGGTACGCATGCGCGTCTTCATTTCGCTGCCGGACAGGCCGGTGACGCGCGCCACCGCTTCCTGCAGCGCCACCTGGATTTCGGCGATCGGCGGCACCGGCACCCACGGCGGCAGGTCGTGGTCGAGCACGTGGTCGTCGCGCACGTAGGCGTGCGCCAGCACGTAATCGCCCAGCTGCTGCGAGCGGCGCAGGCCGCCGCAGTGGCCGACCATCAGCCAGCAATGCGGGCGCAGCACCGCAAGATGGTCGGTCATGGTCTTGGCGTTGGACGGGCCCACGCCGATATTCACCAGCGTCACTCCCAGCTTGTCCTCACGCACCAGGTGGTAGGCCGGCATCTGCGGCAGCGCGCGCGGGCGGGTCGCGTCTTCGGGCTCGGCACCGCCGAAGTCCTGCACCACGTCGCCGGGCTCGACGAAGCGGGTGTAGCCGCCGCCGTCGCTGCTGCCCATCAGCCCGCGGCCCAGCGCGACGAACTCATCGACATAGCGCTGGTAGTTGGTGAACAGCACGAAGCGCTGGAAATGCTGCGGCGCCGTGCCGGTGTAGTGGTACAGCCGCTGCAGCGCCAGGTCCACGCGCTCGGCGGGGAACAGCGACAGCGGCCAGGCCTCGCCCGGGATCGGCTCGTAGGTGCCGTTGGCGATGCCGTCGTCGATGCGGCTGAGCTCGGGCAGCACGAACGAGGCCTCCAGCTCGCGCGCCTGGGTGTAGCTGATGTCGGTGGTCGAGGCCTCGATCACGAACGGCAGCGGAATCGGGCGCCGGCTCAGGCCCACGACCACCGGAACGCGGTGGTAGCGCATCAGCCGTTCGATCTGATCGCGGTAGTACTCCGCCAGCAGGTCGGGGCGAGTCACCGTGGTGCCGTACACCCCGGGGTAGGCCACCGTGCCCCAGGAGGGGCGGCTGTCGGTGACCATGGTCTCGATATTGACCGAGATCCCCAGGTATGGGTAGCAGGCGTGCGCGGCCGAGGGCAGCGGCTTGCCGCTGGCGAATGCATCGAAGCGCGCGCGCACGGCGCCGACCGAGGCGTCGTAGATTTCGCGGATGCGCGCCAGCGCTGCATCCGCGTCAGAAAATTCGGCGAGCTGGTCGGCCGGATGGGCTGAGGAGAAGACGGGGGCATTCATGCAGGCCATGATACCCCGCCCGCGCGCTGGCGTGAGCAGCACCCCACCCAGCCTGAAGCCAAATTGACGCGCCCGCGCCCGCTCGCTACACTCCGCCAATTGTGCGGCGCGGGTTCCCGTGCCGTTCTCGACTCGCGGCGCCCCTGGTGGCAAGGGGCGGCGAGGGGCCGTACATGCTTCACTGGGAGAGCCGCCAATGGAAATCCGTAACCTGTTGCCCGAGGACATCGAGGCAGCCAGACAACTACTGATCGCCAATGGCTGGTCCAACCGGATAGGCGGTCCCGACAAGTTCGCGCGGCTGGTGGCCAATTCCCAGCGCGTGGCCGTGGCAGTGGAAGACGGCGAGATCGTCGGCTTCGCCCGGGCCCTGTGCGATGACGTCTCCGACGGCTTCCTGTCGATGGTTGCCGTGGCCCCGAACCACCGCCGGCGCGGCATCGGCCGCGCGCTGGTGCGCTACGTCATGGGCAACGATCCCGATATCACCTGGGTGCTGCGCGCGGCGCGCTCTTCCGAAGCGGCCTTCTTCGGCCAGCTCGGCTTTACGCCGTCGATGGTGGCGATGGAGCGGCGCCGGCCCTGAGCCGGACCTGAACCGGACCTGAGCCGGCGCCAGCCTGTCCCGGCCCTTACTCGGCTGATCTCGCCTGCGCGCCCATCTTGCGCCGGAATTCCCCGGCCGTACCGACCTGCCTGAACAACGGCCCGCCCGGCGCAAAGCGGTCGGCGCTGGACAGCGGACCCACCACCACGGGCTCGAAGCCCGCATCCCGCACCAGCTGCGCCGCCACGTCGAGCGCGGCCTTGTCGTCGCCAGCAATCGGCACCGCGACCAGCCCGCCTTGCCGGTGATGCTCGCTGGCAAACTGCGCCGCCCCCATGAAGTTGAACGCCCGCACCACGCGAGCCCCACGCAGGTAGCGCGCCGTGGTCAGGCCGATGCCGTCGCGCCGGGTCTCTTCGGCGATCGGGCCGTCGCGGTGATCAAAAGCGTTGGTGGCGTCGAGCACGATCTTGCCCCGCCAGGCCTCGGCGTGGTCGCGGCTCAGCTGCGGCAGGGCGCCATAGGGCGTGGCCAGGAACAGCACGTCGGAGAAGGCGATGGCCTCGGCCACGGTGCCGGCCCGGGCAAGCGTACCCATTTCTGCGACCATCGGCTTCAGGGCTTCGGGGTGACGCGAGGAGAACAGCACGGGGTGTCCGGCCTTGACCCACAGTCCACCGATGGTGCCGCCGATGCGGCCGGCGCCGATCACACCGATTGGCTGCGCCGCGGCATTGCGGCCGGCACTTTGCGAGCGCGCGGGGAGCGGCAGGCTGGCGGCGAGCGCGGTGCAGGCCGCGGCGCCCAGCAACAGGCGCCGTTTGCGATCGAGCGGGGATGCAGGGGTTGCCATGGCGCGCCTCCGGCAAGGAACCGCGGCCCGTGCCGGTCCGGCGCGGGCCCATGGCATGACTCTAGGCGAAAAAACGCGGCGTGCGCTCCGGCCTATCGATCCGTGCGGATCGGACCGTACTCGGCCGGCACCCAGGTATAGCCGGCGGTATCGCGGCGCACATGGCCGAGCCCGGGGAACGGCAGGTGCGCGCCGCCCACCCACAGCTTGCCCTTGGCCGCATCGGCCAGGATGCGCTTGCGCGTGATCACCGCGGCATGGCTGTCGGTATCGAACTCGATCGCCACCTGCGGGCGGCGGAACTGCACCGCATGGCTGTGGATGATGTCGCCCCACAGCAGCAGGCTCTCCTTGCCCGAGGTGAGCAGGTAGCCACTGTGGCCCGGCGTATGCCCGTACGCGGGCAGCGCGCGCACGCCCGGGATCGGTTCGGTACCGTTGCCGCCGTTGAAGGTGTGGAACCGGTTGGCCGCCTGGTACGGCGCGACCGCGGCGCGTGCCATCGCGAACAGCCCCTGCGCTTCCTTCGGCGCCGCGGCGGCATTGGCTTCGCTGAGCCAGTAGTCGGCGTCAGCCTTGTCGACATGGACCGTCGCGTTGGGGAAGGCCGGCTGGCCGTTCGGTGCGAGGCCGCAGGCGTGGTCACCGTGCAGGTGGGTCAGCAGCACGGCATCGACCTGTTCGGGCGCATAGCCCGCCGCGCGCAGGTTGTCGCCGATGCGCCCGAGCGTGGGACCGAAGCATGCCGCCGCGCCGGTATCGACCAGCACCAGGCTGCGGCCGGTATTGATGAGGTAGGCATTGACCGCGGTCTGCATGCCCGGCGTCGACTCGACGAACATCCGTGCCAGCAGGCTTTGCACCTCGCGCGCGCTGGTGTACTTGAGGATCTTCGGGTCGAGGTCGATGTAGCCGTCGTACAGCGCGGTGACTTCCAGCTGGCCGATCATCATGCGGTAGTAGCCTGGCACCTGCGTCTTCTGCTGCGCCGCGGCGGCATGGGCGGTGCCGGTCGCGGCCGGCAGCAAGGCGCTGGCCATCGCGGCGGCCAGCACGATGGCAGGCAGGCGCAGCGCCTTGTGCATGGCGTGGCCGGGTCGGGCATTGGCGAGGCGCGCGGCGGACTGCAGCTTCATGTCTGGTTCCTTGTTGTTGGTCGTTCTCGAGGGAGGCAAAGGCGTATGTTAAGCCGGATGTCGACGCACCGGAAAAGCACGCGGGACGCTGACGGCCGCGGCAATGAACGACACGAAACGGCACAGGAACAGCCACGCAGAAATAGGTACGCCCGGCCAAAGCGTACCTACTTCTGCGTAAAAAACGGGGCCACGCGGCCCCGTTTTCCATTCATGCGAACTTGCAACGGCTCGTCGTCACTCGGGCTGGATATTCGCCGCCTTGATGATGCGACCCCACTTGCCGGACTCCTGCGCCTGGAATTTCGCGAGCTCGGCGGGCGTGCTGGTAAACACTTCGGTGCCTGTCGACTGGTAGAAGCTGGCCGCGGTGTCGCTGCGCGCGGCCTTCACCATCAGCGCGTTGAGCCTGGTCACCACGGGCTGCGGCGTTCCGGCCGGCGCATACGCCGCGAACCAATAGCTCATCTCATAGCCCTTGACGCCGGCCTCGTCGATGGTCGGCACGTCGGGCGCCAGCGGCGAGCGTGCCTTGCCCGAAACGCCCAACGCGCGCAGCTTGCCGCTCTTGACCTGCGGCAGGCCCGTGGCGGTGTCGGTGATCATCATCTGGATCTGGTTGCCGAGCAGGTCGGTGATCGCCAGCGGGTTGCTCTTGTACGGCACATGCAGCAGCTCGACGTGCGCCATCTGCTGGAACAGCTCGCCGGCGATGCGCGACGACGAGCTGCCGCTGCCGAAGCTGAGCTTGCCCGGTTGCTTCTTTGCCAGCGCGATGAACTCGCCCACGGTCTTGGCCGGCACCTGGGGGTTGACCACCATGATCTGGCCGCCGCGGCCGAGCGCGGTCACCGGCGCATAGTCCTTGACCGGGTCGTATGGCAGCTTCCTGAACAGGTGCTCGTTGGCGGCATGCGTGGTGTTGGTGCTGATCAGCACGGTGTAGCCGTCGGGCGCGGCCTTGGCGACGTCAGACGCCGCGATAAAGCCGTTGGCGCCGGGCTTGTTGTCGACCACCACGGTGACCTTGCTGTCCACCGTGATGGCCTGGCCGATGGCCCGCGCGAGCTGGTCGGTGGCGCTGCCGGCGGCGAATGGCACCACGAAGCGGATCGGCTTGTCGGGGAATTCGGCCCACGCCTGTCCGGCGGGCAGGACCAGTGCGCACAGCGCGACGGCGGCCAGTGGCTTGAGGAATCGGTGCATCGTTGTCTCCTGTAGAAATCGTTGTTGGTGCGGATTCAGGGTGCGGCCGGCGCCAGCCGCGGCGGCAGCGGGATCTGCAGCTGCAGCAGGCGGAATGACAGCGCCTTGCCGTGGGTGTCGAGGTTGAGCGCGTCATTGACGCCGCCGTCGAGCACGCCGTCGATGACGAAGTTCATGGCGTGCAGCGACGGCACCAGGTAGCGCGTGACGGCGCTGGGCCGGCGCTCGCTGAACAGCGCGCGCACGGCGTCCTCGGTGACATGGGCAACCAGGTGCTCGTAGTCGCGCGCGTCGTAGGCGATCACGCTGATGTTGGAACGGTCGCCCTTGTCGCCGGTGCGGCCGTGGGCGAACTGGTAGAGCGCGGCGGTGGCAGTATCGATCGTGGTCATGGCGTCGTCCTCAGGCGATGAAGCGATGCGTGGCGGTGACGGCTTCGCGCGGCACCAGGCACGACACGGCGTTAAGACGCGCGCGTTGCGCCGTGCGCACGCCACCGCCGCCGGCGGGGCCGCAGGTGTAGAGCGCGTTGACCTCGCGCAGCAGCGCCTGCGCCACCGCGGCATCGTCATGCGCCAGCGCCGCGCGCAGGCGCACGTCCTGCGCTTCGGCTTCGGACGGCTGGCGCCGGGCGAGCATCGCGCCGGCGTCGTCGGCAAATACGCTGAGCACGCCGATCAGGTCGAAGCGGATGGGCACGTCGTGGCCAAGCATCTGCATGCGCCGGCGCAGGATGTCGGCCGCCAGGCGCGCGCGGGCAGCGGCGTTCGGGCCGGCATAGGAAATCTCGCCTTCGGCCAGCCAGCCGCCGTGGCTGAACACATTGGCCTTGAGCTGCGCCGGGCGGGCGTGGCCGCGCACGTTGCGCACCGCCACGCGGTCCGGGCCAATCTGCGTGACGATGACGGCGCCAATGTCGGCGACTACGTCAGGGGTCAGGTACGCGGCCGGATCGTGGACTTCGTACAGCAATTGCTCCTTGACCGTGCGCAGGTCGACGCAGCCGCCGGTACCGGCTGCCTTGAAGATCTCGATGCCGCCGTCGCTGGCGAGCTGCGCGATCGGAAAACCAAGCGCGTGGACATCGGGCACGTCCTTCATGTTGGGATCGGCAAAGTAACCGCCTGTAACCTGGGCCCCGCACTCGAGCAGGTGGCCGGCCATGGTGGCGGCGGCGAGCCGGTCCCAGTCGTGCCACGACCAGCCGTGATGCGCCATCGCCGGACCCACCGCCAGCGCCGGGTCGGCGACGCGGCCGCACACCACGACCTGCGCGCCGCCGGCCAGCGCCGCGGCGATGCCTTGTGCGCCGATATAGGCGTTGGCGCAGACAAAGCGCTCGGCGTCGAAGGCGTCGCCAAGGATGCCCTGGAGCAGCGCGCGCCCGGCGTCGTGCGAGAGATCGTCGCCCTCCACTACCGCCACGCGCGGCACCGGCAGGCCGAGTTCGGCCGCCAGCTGCAGCACGCGCCGCGCCGCCGCTTGCGGATTGGCCGCGCCGAAATTGCCGATGATGGGAATGCCATGTTGCAGGCACAGGCCGAGCACCGGCGCCAGCAGCGCATCGAGCAGCGGTTCGTAGCCGTGCGCGGGATCGTTGCGCCGCGCCAGCTGCGCCAGCGCCAGCGTGCGTTCGGCCAGCGTCTCGAAGATCAGCGCCGCGGGCTGGCCGGCGGCGATCAGGGTGCGCACCACCGGCAATGCGGCGTCGGTGCGGTCGCCGGAGAAGCCGGCGCCGGAGCCGATCAGCAAGGGAGCAGTCATGGTCGGGGCAAGGTTGTTGGCTGGGTCGAAGCCATTCTAGGTCGCACCCGTCCAGCCAAAAAACGGATTATTTGGATTAATCTATCGCCTTATTGGATAAGTACGAATCCTCGATGAACCTGTCGGTCAAGCACCTGCGCGCCTTCGTGGCGCTGGCAACCTACCGCAACTTCACCCGCGCGGCGCGCGCCTGCCACCTGTCGCAGTCGGCCTTCAGCGCACTGGTGCAGACGCTGGAGGAGCAGGCCGGCAGCCGCCTGTTCGAGCGCACCACGCGCCACGTTGAGTTGAGCACTGACGGCGTGCGCTTCGAGCAGACCGCGCGGCGGCTGCTGGCGGATTTCGAAGCGGCGTTTGAGGACCTGCGCGCGCACGCCGAGCGGCGCAAGGGCCGCGTGTCGATCGCCGCGCTGCCGTCGCTGGCGGGCGGCGACCTGCCGCCGCTGCTGGCACAGTTCCGCGCACGCTACCCAGGCATCGTGCTGGAACTGTTCGACCAGTTGGCCGATGGCTGCATCGAACTGGTCCGGCAGGGCCGCGCCGACTTCGCGCTGGCACCCGCGCCGGCGCAGGACGACGACCTGCGCGTCGAGCCGCTGGTGCGCGACACCTTCCACCTGGTATGCCCGGCCGGCCATCCGCTGGCGCGCAAGCGCCGCATCGCGCCGCAAGCCCTGGCGGGCGAGCCGTTTATCCAGCTGTCGCGCACGACCAGCGTGCGCCAGCATCTCGACGCTGCACTGCACCCGTTGCGGGTACACAGCGTGATGGAGGTGGAGCACCTGGCGACCGTGGCGGCGCTGGTGCAGGCCGGACTCGGCATCAGCGCGGTGCCGTCGCTGGCGCTGTTCCAGTTCCGGCGCGAGGGCCTGGCGATCCGGCCGCTGCAGCTGCCGTCACTGGTGCGCGATATCTGCCTGGTGCGGATGAAGGACCGCGGCGACTCCGCGGCCGCCGCGGCAATGATCGAAAGCCTGCAGGCGTTCTACCGCGGCGGCAAGGCTCCGGCGCGGCGCTGACCCGCCCCCATCACCCTCGCGGACTGGCACGCAGAATTGGGTACGCTTTGCCGTTTGCGGCTGGTCAGAAGTGGCCGAGGTAGCCGCCGTCGACCGCCAGCACGTGCCCGGTGATATACGACGCCGCCGGCGATGCCAGGAATACCGCCGCGCCCGCGATCTCATCCGGCCGGCCCCAGCGGCCCAGCGAGGTACGCTGGCGCAGCCACTCGGCCACGCTTTCGTCGTCGACCATCGGCTGGTTCGGTTCGGTGGCGAAGTAGCCGGGCGCGATCGCGTTGACGGTGACGCCGAAGCGGCCCAGGTCCGCGGCCAGCGCGCGCGTCAGCGCATCCAGCCCGCCTTTGGTGGCGGGATATAGCACGTCGCCCGCGCGCGCGACCTGGCCCGCGATCGAGCTGACGTTGACGATGCGGCCGTACCGGCCGCGCTGCATCCGTTGCGCGGCGTGGCGGCACAGCGTATAGGGCGCGACCAGGTTGGTCTCGAGCATTTCGCGCAGGTCGCCGGCATCGAGATGCGCCATCGAGCTGCGGTTGCGCGCGCCGGCGTTGTTGACCAGGACATCGAGCCGGCCATGGGCGGCATCGATCCGCGCGAACGCTGCCTCGACCGCCGCTTCATCGGTGATGTCGAGCACCAGCGCCTCGGCGCTGCCGCCGCGCGCGGCCAGGGTGGCGACCGCGTCGTGCACGCGCGCCTTGCTGCGCGCCGCCACCAGCACATGCGCACCGGCATCGGCCAGCCCGGCGGCAATCGCCAGGCCCAGGCCCTGCGCGCCGCCGGTCACCAGCGCGACGCGCCCATGCAGTGAAAACGGGGTACGCGCAGCGGCGTCGGGGGATGAGATAGGAGTAGCCATGCGGGCGAATATACCGCAGCAGGCCGGCCCACGTTGCGCGCAGCCAGCCTGCCCCGCAGGCCTGTCCGCCCGCTCGCTCAGCGGATCAGCTTGCCGGTGGAAGAGACGATCGACATCTCGACAAAGGACGAGCCGGTATGGCGCGCGGCGCTGTAGCTGATCAGGATGCCGCCGAGGTCATAGTCGCGCAGGCCTTCGAGCGCGCTGACCAGGCGCTCGCGCGTCGGCTCGGGCCCGGCGCGGCGCAGGCCTTCCACCAGCACCTTCGCCGACATGAAGCCTTCCATGCCGGCGTTGGACGGCTCCACGCCCTGCTGCCGCGCCTGGTTGCGGTACTCGCTGGCGAGCGTCATCTGGCTGGAGTTGGTTCCCGGCACCACCTGCGTGATGATCAGCCCGCGCGCATCGTCGCCCAGCTCGCGGATAAAGGAATCGGCGGCGTTGTTCGACAGCGTGACGAACTGCGCCTGGCTGCCGGCGCGGCGCAGCTCGCGGATGATGCGCGCGGCTTCCGAGCCCGAGCCGATCACCAGCACCGCCTGCGGGTTGGCCTTGTTCATGGTGGCAACGCCCTGGCTGATGTCGCCCATCGGCCGCGCGAAGCTGACAGCCGCCGCCGGCTGCACGCCGCGCGCCTGCAGCGCGGTGGTATAGCCTTCGAGCACGTCCTGGCCGAAGCCGTCGGTGGTGTGGAAGATGCCGATCCGGCTCATCCCGGTAGTGGCCAGGTGGTTGATCGCGCGCGCGACTTCATCCTGGTACTTGGCGCGCACGTTGAACACGTAGCGGTTCACCGGCCGGTGCAGCGTGATCGCACCGGTCAGCGGCGCCACCAGCGGCACCTTGTGCTCGGCCACCAGCGGCAGGATGCTCTCGTTCTGCGGCGTGCCGCGCACCATGAACAGCGCGAACACCTTGTCTTCGTCGAGCAGCTTGCGCACATTGTCCGGCGTGCGCTTGGCATCGAAGCCATCGTCGTAGGTGACCAGCTCGATGCGCCGTCCCGCCACGCCGCCACTGGCGTTGACCGAGCGCAGGTACACCTGCGCGCCGGCGATCTGCTCCTTGACCGAACCGGCGACCGGGCCGGTGATGCCGGCCGACTGGCCGATGCGGATGGTGTTGCGGGTCACGCCCGGTTCCGCCTGCGCCGTTTGGGCGGCCCATCCCAGCGTGGCGGCCAGCACGCCGCACGCGATCCATTTCGCCTTCATCGTTGTCCCCTCTGGTATGTCGTTCTTCTGTTGCACGATTGCGCGCGCTGCGCACGGCAATAGCCATGCGCCGTTGCGAAAATTACCGCATGCGTCAGGCCAGGGCAAACAGGAGGTGGAGGGGTGTTGCAGCGGCATCACACCGGAACCGGATGGCGGTTCCGGTGTGGCCAGCCACGCGCTAAGAGATGCGCGTCAAGGCGCGCCACGCGGGGGCGCGCGAGAGACTGCGGATGGCCTTTGCCCTCACGACGGCAAGGCCTGCTGCGGACGGATCAGGGGAAGGCCGGCACGGCCGGATCGAGACCGGCGAAACGGGCTTCCGGATGCGCGTTCTGCAGCAGCGTTTCGATTTCCTCGACGCGGCCGCGCGGCACGTCGACCATCAGCAGGATCTTGCCCGCCTCGATGTCCTTCTCGAACGCGCGCAGGCGGCTGTTGGGCGCAGAACTGCCGATCATGCTCGCGGCCCATGCGCCGAACACCGCGCCGAGCACCGCCAGCACCCCGACCAGGCCCCACTGCGGCGTATCGCCGACGATCGGGAACATGGCCACCACCACGCCAGCCACCACGCCCACGCCGCCGCCGACCATCAGGCCCATTTCCGCGGCATGGACGATGTCGGACGTCTGGAACAGGTTGGCTTCGTGCAGGCCCGTCATGTCTTCGCCGTCGCGCGCCACGAAGTGGATGCGGCGGTTTTCGACGCGGGCGAGCAGCAGGTCGTCCATGGTGCGCCGGGCGCTTGCCACGTCGGGCAACAACCAGAAGATGCGTTTGCGCATGTCTCTCTCCTTGTTCAGGCCGCGCCGTTGGTGTGGGTAGACCAGGTGAGAAAGTACCGCTGACGGCGCGGGGTTATTTCGTTGTACGCCGTTCGGGTGGCAAGCGCAAGGCAACCGCCGGGTCGCTTCGCGCGCGCACGCGCATGTGAAGCGCACGCGTGCCCTGCTGGTGCAAGGCACGCGTCACGTGAGTAAGAAACGCCTGGAAAAGCGCGGCGAAAGCCGCTTCAGAAAGTGATCGGCAGGCGCAGGTTCACCTGCAGGTCTGGCGTGTCCCGTGTCAGGCCCGCACCCACCGACAGGTTCAGCGTGTAGCGGTCGTTGAAGCGGTACGAGTAGCCCACCAGCAGCGTGCCTTGCGTGATGCGCACCGAGCCCGGCACGGTCTGTCCGTTCTGCTTGGTCGGCCAGATGATGGCCTGGTCATAGCCGATACTGAACGAGGCCTTCTCGTTGAGCGACAGGCCCATGCCGAAGCTGAACTCGAAGATATCGCCCGGGGCGATCTTGCCCAGGTTCTCCGTCTGGCCGTTGAGCACCGTGCGGCTGACGTTGTCGCGAGCAAAGTTGTGCAGGTAGCTGAAGGTACCGAAGAACACCGCGGGGTCGGTCGGCAGCAGCCAGGTGATGCCCGGCTGGATGGCCTGGAAGCCGGTGCCGGTCGGCAGCCCGAGCGGCAGGCCGGTGCCGGTGGTGTTGCCCACGCAGCGCGTCACGCAATCGGTCACCACTTCGAACGGATCCGTGCCGGTGGCCGACTTGTAGCGCAGCCAGCCGACGAAGTACGGCATCTTCTCGTTGCCGTAGTTGAGCTGGTAGCGCACCGTCGCCTCGACGTCGCCGAGGCCGGCGCCGCTGGCATTGAATACGTTGTCGACGGCGGTGCCGGTGAAGACTTCACGGCTGATGGTCGAGCCCGAGGTCTTCACATAAGGCACCTTGGCCTCGACTTCCAGCCGCTTGGTCACGCCATAGCGCAGCGCGATCGACGGGATGTAGGTCGAGGTCTTGACCTCGCGCACATCGAGCAGGCCGATCAGGATCGCGGGGATCACCGTGTAGCCCACCAGCGCCACGCGGTTGTTGGACGAGTAGCCGTACTGGAAGCCAGGCTCGACCACCAGCTTGCCCTGCGCGGTCAGCACGCCGGGCTGGTCGATGATCGGCGCGATCTCGGGCGGCCGGGTTTCGCGCTCGGGCGGGCGGCCCACGGGTTCTTCCACGGCCACGGTCTGCGGGTTGGCGGACTCGCCCGCCTGCGGGCCCTGCGCGACATCCTGAGGCGGCTGCAGCGTGATCTGCTGCGGGTTGTTGACCGCGTTGGGCGCGCTTTGCGCCGCGCTGGCCGCCGCCGCAGCGGTGGCGGCATTGGTGGCATTGTTGGACGGCGACACGCCGCCGCCGACGCCCTGGCCGCCGCGCTTGGTGGCCAGCACTTCATTGCTGATGACGCTGCGCAGCTCGCGGATGACTGCCTCTTGTTCGGCCAGTGCCCGCTTCATGGCGTCGAGCTGGGTGGCCTGTTCGGCGAGTTCCCTTTGCAGCATTTCCAGGCCCGCCGCGGGTCCGCCCGCATCCGGCGTCTGGGCCTGCGCCAGGCCACCGAGCAACAGCAACGTCGAGCATCCGGCATTCCGGATGCCCTGCATCGACCGCTTCTTCATCACGTCTTCCTCCCCCGGGACGGGCGGGCTATTGTCAGGAGCCCGCAACCTGTACTGCCTGCTGCTTCGCTACGATTACCTCATGCTGGCGGCCCGCATCAACGCATCCTGCAGCGTCGTGTTGGCCAATTGCGACCGGAAAGCCTGCAGCGTATTCACGCTTGCGTCGATTGTCATCAGGCTCCGGATGCTCTGGTTGTTCAGACTGTTCTGGATCACCGTCGTGGGCGTACCCGCCAGCGACCCTACCGCGGCCGAATTGCCAGGGCCGTTCTGGATCACGTTCAACAGGCCGTTGGTCGCCACCTGGCCAGTGCTGGTCCCGACCACCGTCATGGGCGGGCCGGCAGCGCCGGCACTGCTGGCACTGCTGCCGCTGGCCGACGCGGACGCAGACGCGGCAGCACCGGCCGCACCGCTGGTCGACGCCGCAGCGCCGGCGCTCGCGCTGCCGGCCGACCCGTTCGCGCTTCCCTGAGCACCGCCCGTGAGACCCGCCAGCGCGCTATCGACCGCGGCGTTCGTGGAAGCCACAATGGCGGGACCCAGTGTCGTCGCCAGGCGCGCCGCCTGTTCTGCGGTGATGCGTCCGACGTCCGGGATGTTAATGCTGGTTGCGACGACCAGGGCCCCGTTGATATACACCGCGCGTTCGATACCGAACGAAACTTGCAGGTTCGGCATCTCGAATCCGCCCCGCATCTCGTCAAGCTTTTCATGTGCGACCGGTTTCCAGCCGGCCATGCTGCCGCGCGCGGCAGCCACGGGTGTGTCAGTATCGCGGGCCGAAGCGGCTGCCTGCGATGGCAGCGCCGACGGGTCGAGCCGGTCGGGCTGGTCAAGCGAACTGGCATGTGCCACGCCGGCACAGGCCAGACCCGCACCAAGCAGCATCGCGGCCGCCGCCGTGGCGGTGCGAGGCGCTGCAGGGGTCGGGAGGGAAGTCTGCAACATGATGCATTCCTCAGAAATCGCCAACGCCATGCTTGGGCATGACAGTGAAAAACAGGCTATCCCGGTTGACTCCCATCCAGTAAGGGCCGCTGGGCGCCAGGCGCCAGTCCGCGGCCAGGTTGAAGCGCGCGTTGTCCGTGCGGTTGTGGATCACGAACAACAGCTGGCTTTCCCATACTTTTTCGAAGTGCTCGCGTGACATGGCACGTGTTCCGCGGGCCGGATCACCGACCAGCACGCGGTTGCCCTTCACACCCTTGATCACCACGAAATGGTGGTAGCCATTCTCGGCGATCAGCACAATGGCCGGCACCTGCGTTTCTTCCAGCTTGGAAAGCGGCAATTCATAGCCGTCTGCTTCATAGCCCAACGCGGCCAGGAAGCGCTTCATGTCCAGCAGCGAGAACCCTTCGGCGCGGATCTTGGCCTGGTCGCCGTTGAGATACATGCTCTGGAACACCGTGGCTTCGTTCATCGGATGGCCGTACTGGTAGGTCAGCAGCGTGGCCACCGCGGCCGAGCCGCAGCTGAAGTCGTATTGCTGCCGGATCGTGGATTTGAAGCGCGCTTCGCGAACGCTGGTGACCCTGACGTTGTAGGGTTCGCCTGACGGACCGTAGAAAAGCGTGTCTGCGGCGTGGGCACAGGGGGTGGCCCCCGCGACCAGAGCGAACGTTACAGACGCCAACAGTTTTCGCAGCAGCTTCATTATTTGAACTGGACGTTGAGGATCGTGGCGTTCTGGATCAGCACGTTGGAGCCGGAATTCTGGATTGCCGTAGGAATTCCAGAGGCGCTCGCGAACGCGCCATCCGCAATATTGTTCGCACCGGACAACACGTTGACCGCCGCGTTTTCAGCCACGGTGCCGTGCAAGCGCATGTCGTTGACAGTAACTTCCGAACCACCGCGGATATCATCTAGTTTAGTCACAGGTACAGCTTTCGCCACCCCGCCGAACAATGTGGTGTCGGCTGCGGCTGAAGGTTGCGTGTGAGCAACAGTCTCCTGAGGGACGCTTGCAACACTGCGTGCGGCTGCCATGGCCTGATCCAGCCCTGGCGGCTCTGCACTTGCCTGCAGTGCAGGACAGGCAAGTAGGACCGTCGCAAACGCACTGACGGCAATGCGGACCGATTGCATGGTGTCATCCTCCCCAGGCCTCGTGCACGTACCCTGTCCCGGGCGGCACTAAGGCATATAGGCTTGCGTGGACGTGACAGGATCCGCGCGCCCGCACACAGGATGCGGGCGCCGGTCCTGCCGACATGGCATCGCGAAGTGCCGGCCCGCCCTCGCAATAAGCTCAGGCAGGGCCGAGTCTGCGCGTATCAGGGGCCAGCGTTGACGTTGGCCTGCACGTTCACGCTCATCTGCGTCAGCGAGGCGGCGCCGCTGTTCTGGCTCGCCATCATGATGCCCGCCGCGGACTGACCGACGCTGGTCATCAGGTTGGACATGTTGAAGTCGCCTGTGGTGACGACGACGTATCCGCCAGCGCCGCCAGCGCCGCCAGCGCCGCCGTTGCCGACACCGCCAACGCCACCGGTACCGCCGGTGCCCGCACCGCCAGCGCCACCTGCACCGCCGGCGCCGCCGCTACCCGTGGTAGCGCTGCCGTTCGAGGCCGAGGTGCTGGCGCTGCCTGCGGATGCCGCACCACCAGCGCCACCGGCGCCGCCGGAAGCCGTCTGCGTGCCACCGGCACCGCCAGTGCCCGAGCCAGCGCCGCCAGTTGACGACGAGGCCGCGGTGTTCGTGCCGCCGGCGCCGCCGGTGCCGCTGCCCGCACCACCGGTCGCCGTAGCGCCGGAGCTTCCGGAACCGCCTGCGCCACCGGTAGCGCCCGCTCCGCCGCCCGTGCCAGAGCCCGCACCAGCCGTGTTGGTCCCGGCAGCGGTTGCACCGGCACCCGCGCCACCCGCACCGGCCGTGTCGCCACCGCTACCGTTGGCATTGCCGCCCGAACCGCCGGAACCGCCAGCCGCACCGGCCAGACCGCCAAGGGCGCCGCTGGCCCCCAGGGCATCACCGCCGATCGCACCGGCGCTGCCGCCACGGCCGCCTGCACCGAGCGAAGCGCTCAGAGCACCGCCACCCTTGCCATAGCCACTGCCACCGCTGGCGCCCGCAGCGCCTGCCGCGCTAAGCGCGCTGCCGCCCTTGCCATAGCCGTCGCCGCCATTGGCACCCCAGTTGGAGGCACGCCCGCCGTCGCCGCCATCGCCTGCCCTGGCCGAGCCGGCCTTGGCCCAACCAGCCGTGGCGCTGCCATTGGATGCGGAGGCGCTACCGCCCTCTGCACCGACGGCGCCGTTGCCGCCCGAACCACCTTGGCCAGTGCCACCGGCGCCGCCCGTGCCGCCCTTGCCACCGTAGCCGGTGCCGCCGTTGGCACTACCGGTGTTCGTGGCAACGTTGCCAATGCCATAGATGTTGTTGCCGCTCACGGTGCCATTCAGCTTGCTGACCGCAATTGCCGTGGTCTTGTTGAAGGAGCTGGCGATGCTGGACGATGCGGCGCCGCCAACAGCCGCCGCAGTCCCGATGCCGTCAGCCGAGGCCTTCAGGCGGTTGTCGGAATTGGTCTTGGTCTTCGTACTCGTCTTCGACTTCGTGACCGTGGTGGTCCGGGTGTCAGTGCTGCTGTCGGTGCTGTTGTCGTTCTTCTGGATGGCCTTCGAGTACTCGTTCGCCGCTGCGCCACTGCCGCTTTGCGTCGAGTTGGCTGTGGCGGTCTGGTTGTTGTCGCCACCACCCCCTACGCCGTCATTGTTGGTGGTCGGATTTGCCCATGCGGAACCCGCAAATGCCATGGCAATCGCCGACGCCAGTAAGGTCTTTTTCATTCCTAGCTCCCAGGAGTATTCACAGTGTCACTGCGGCTCAGCCTCCGGCCGGCGCTCAAGTCCGGAACGACGGCTGGAGGTTCAGGTCCGGCAACTGCCAAACCGACCACCCCTAGCGCATAATCGGTGCCAGCCTCGCCACGTGAGGCGGCAAACCCTTGTAATACAAGGCCTCGCCGGTGGCAGCCGGGGAACTTTCTGGCCGCTTGCGCCATCAATGCGACCCCGCTCGCTGTGCACGTCAAACGACATGTCACACCGCTGTGACAGCGCCCCCCCAAGCGGCTCAGGGGTTACGCCGGGGTTCTAAAAAAATCCATTGGATTTCAAAGGCTTACTGATATCGCTGGGAGTTGCCCGATGCGCCATGCCACGTATCGGGCCTGAAACACGATTCCCGGGGTGCCGCCTCCGTCTCCCGTGTGCGCTGCCCCACATAGGGGGGATGTCCGCTTTTCGCCGCCTGCTTCCGGTCATCCGCACGTTCACCAGGTGGCGTGCCACCCCCGCTCCCGCGCAGTGCCACCGGCACGCGCATGACGCCGCCGTATGACCGGCCACCGGCTTGGCGCAATGCGGAGGTCATGGTGAAGCGGCGCGCGCGCGGACGTTGTATCCGAAGCGCCTCAGCCGCTATCCATGCTAGGCTCTATGTCTGATTTAAAGTACATTAGAGGCATTACAGACTTGTCATCTCTCCACAAGGGAAACCATGAGTGAAGCCGTCGTTCCCCTGTATCACCAGATTTACGTGGTACTGCGCCAGCAGATCGTCGAAGGACGCTTCGGCCAAGGTCCCCTGCCGGGGGAGATCGACCTGGCCAAGCAGTTCCACGCCTCGCGCGTGACCATGCGACGCGTGTTCGACCGGCTGGTGCAGGAAGGCCTGGTGCGGCGCCATCGCGGGCTCGGCACCTTCGTCAACCCGCACCCCGTGCGTCCCGCGTCGGCTACCGAGGAACGCGGCACCAGCCTGCTCGACAACATCATCGACATGGGCCAGAAGACGTCGGTGAAGGTGATCTCGATCGACGAAGTCCACGCCACGCCCGACGTGGCCGAGTCGCTGGGGATCCAGCCGGGGGATCCCGTGGTCAAGATCGTGCGCGTGCGCCACTACCGCAACCGGCCGCTGTCGCATATCACCGTCTACCTGCCGGCGGACCTGGGCCGCCCGATCTCGCGCAAGGCGCTGGAGGAAACCCCCGTGCTGCGCCTGCTCGAAGCCGGTGGCGTCAAGCTGGGCCGTGCCAGCCAGGTGCTGTCGGCGCGCCTGGCGGACGTGGTGGTGGCGCCGCTGCTGGACGTACCGGTGGGCGGCGCGCTGCTGGCGGTGCGCCGCGTAGTGAAGGATCAAGGCGGGCGCCCGGTGCAGTTGCTGCTCGGCCAGTACCGCCCCGACCGCTACGAGTACCGCATGGAGCTGTCGCCCGCCGGCGTGGACAGCGCCAATGTCTGGGTGGAAAGCGAGACCCGTCCCGGCCTGCGCGACTGATCCCGTCCGCGCGCCGCGAGGCGAGGGATGCGGGGACACCCGAGTCGGGCGATACTGCGCACTCCCGATCACATCAAGCGAGGAATCGTCATGCCTGTGTTCCGCCCGGTTTCATCCAGCCCGATCCGTCAGTCTCCGCCTGTGCCGGCTCGCCGCACCACGCTGCGACGGGTTGCCGCCATGGCCGCCTGCGGGCTGATCCTGCCACTTGCCGCCGCGG
This sequence comes from Cupriavidus phytohabitans, assembly GCF_000426345.1. Taxonomy (GTDB): domain Bacteria; phylum Pseudomonadota; class Gammaproteobacteria; order Burkholderiales; family Burkholderiaceae; genus Cupriavidus. Next base: position 90,757 of record NZ_AUFE01000003.1, read on the forward strand.
CGCAGGCGCAGGGCCAAGGCCAGAACCAGGTCGCCGGCGGCAAGCCGATCCGGATCCTGGTGGGCGCGCCCGCCGGCGGCACTACCGACACGCTGGCGCGCACCATCGCCCAGGAGATGTCGCAACTGCTGGAGCAGTCCGTGGTGGTCGAGAACCGGCCCGGCGCGGGCGGCAATATTGCCGCCGAGCTGGTCGCCAGGAGCGCGCCGGACGGCAGCACGCTGCTGATGAGCTTCACCAGCCACACCATCAACGCCACGCTGTACAAGAAACTGCCCTTCGACCCGGTGCAGGATTTCACGCCGGTCACGCTGGTCGCCACCGTGCCCAGCGTGCTGGTGGCCACGCCGAAGCTGCCTGCGAGTAACGTGCCCGAGCTGATCCGGCTGGCGCGCGCGGAGCCGGGCAAGCTGAATTTCGCCATCGGCTCGGTCGGCTCGTCGCTGCACATGGCCGGCGACATGTTCAAGATGATGACCGGCACCTATATCGTCAACATTCCATACAAGGGCACCGCGCCGGCGCTCACTGACGTGCTGGCCGGCCAGTGCGAGCTGATGTTCGCCAGCACGATCAACGTGCTGCCACACGTGCGCGCCGGCAAGCTCAAGGTGCTGGGCGTGACCAGCCCCGCGCCGATGTCGCAGTTCCCGGGCGCGGCGCCGATCGGCGCGACCGTCAAGGGCTTCGAGTCGAGCGCGTGGTTCGGCCTGTTCGGGCCGGCCGGCATGCCCGCGGAGGTCACGCAGGCGCTCTACCAGGCGGCGCGCAAGGGGCTGGAATCCCCCGCGGTGCGCAAGCGCCTGGAAAATGACGGTGCGCAGCCGGTGGGCATGGCGCCCGAGGCGTTTGCTGCCTTCGTCAAGCAAGACGTGAAGCGCTGGGCCTCGGTGGTCAAGTATTCGGGGGCATCGCCGGAATGAGCGTGCCTGCGGACTCGCCTTGCCCTGATGCAACGGCCAGGCCGGCGACGCTGGCCCAGAAGCTGGTCGCCCGCGCGGCCGGCCTGGACTATGCCGAGATCGGCACGGTGGCGATGTGCCAGGTCGACCTGGCGATGTCGCACGATTCCAGCGGCCCGCGGCGCGTCGCGCCGCTGTTGCAGGAGCTCGGCGTAGGCGTGTGGGATCCGTCGCGCTACGTCGTGGTGACCGATCACTTCGTGCCGGGCGGCGATGCCCAGGCCGAATCGATCCTGCGCTTCACCCGCGACTGGACGCGCCAGGCCGGCGCCGAGCTGATCGATGCCGAAGGCATCTGCCACGTGGTGCTGCCCGAACGCGGGCACGTGCTGCCGGGCCGCCTGATCGTCGGCGGCGACAGCCACAGCCCGACCGGCGGTGCGTTCGGCGCCTACATGTTTGGCGTGGGCGCCACCGAGATGGCCGGCGTGCTCGCCACCGGCCAGATCTGGCTGCGCGTACCGCACACGATCCGGCTGGAATGGGATGGCGTACTCGCAACCGGGGTCTGCGCCAAGGACATCAACCTGTTCCTGTGCGCCACGCTCGGCCTGGGCGGCGGACGCTATGAAGCGCTCGAGTACACCGGCAGCGCCGTTGCCGCGCTGCCGATGCAGGAGCGCATGACGCTGGCCAACATGAGCGCTGAACTGGGCGCGCAGACCGGCCTGGTTGCCCCCGATGCGGTCACGCTGGACTGGCTGGCACAGGCCGGCGTGGCGGCGCAGGTGCTGGCACAGATCGACCTGTCGCACTGGCGCACCGACGCGCAGGCGCCGGTGCTGGCGCACCACCGCTTCGATGCCACGGCGCTGGCGCCGCAGGTGGCCGCGCCGCATTCGCCGGCCAACAGTGCGCCGGTCGACCAGGCCGCCGGCGAGCCGGTGCAGATCGCCTACCTCGGCGCCTGCACCGGCGCCAAGCTGGAAGACCTGCGCATGGCCGCGCGTGTATTGCGCGGACGCCGGGTCGCGCCGGGCGTCACGCTGCAGGTGGCCGCCGCCTCGCGCCGCGACCAGCAGCAGGCCGAACGCGAAGGCACGCTCGCGATCCTGGCCGAGGCCGGCGCCAGCCTGCTGCCCAACGCCTGCGGCGCCTGCGCCGGCTATGGCGCCGCGCGCTTTCCCGCCGGCAGCAGCGCCATCGCCTCGACCGCCCGCAACTTTTCCGGCCGCATGGGCGATGCCGGCAGCGCGGTGTGGCTGGGCTCGCCGATGACCGTGGCCGCCAGCGCCGTCACCGGCCGCATTACCGACCCGCGCACCTTGCTGGCATAAAACCATAACGACCCGGCCTGACCGCGCGCCTGCGCCGGCGGGCCTGACCTCTTGCATGACTGCTCCTGTCGCCCCCAATCCGGCCCATACGCCGACCCATACGCCGACCCATACGCCGGCCCCCACCCCGGCCGGCCGCATCTGGCGTTTCGGCGACAACGTCGACACCGATGCCATGGCCCCCGCCGTGCTGATGAAATCGCCGCTGCCCGTGCTGGCGCGGCACTGCCTGGCATCGCTGCGCCCGGAGTTTCCGGGCAGCGTGCAGCCGGGCGATATGGTGGTAGCAGGCGCCAACTTCGGCATCGGCTCCTCGCGCGAACAGGCGCCCCAGGCGCTGCGCGAGCTCGGCGTGGGTGCCGTGGTGGCGCTGTCGTTCGGCGGGCTGTTCTACCGCAACGCGATCAACCTGGGACTGCCGGTGCTGGTGTGCGCGGAGGCCGGCCGGCTGGCCGACGGCGCGCGGGCGGCGCTGGACCTGGAAACGGCGCTGCTGCGCCTGGACGACGGCAGCACGGTGGCGTGCGAGCCGATCCCCGATTTCCTGCGCGAGATCCTCGGCGCGGGCGGGCTGGTGCCGCATCTGAAGCGGCGCCTGGCCGCCCGGGCCTGACGCTTACGCTGACGCTGACGCTGACGCTGCCGCTGGCGCGTCAGCCCGCGCGCGTGGTGGCCGCCTGGCGCAGCAGCCCGAGCGCCTCGTCGTCGCTGGTCTGGGTGAAATCCAGGTAGAAGGAGCCGACCGCGCCGAAGTTGGGCGGCGTATTCAGGCAGATCACTTCGTCGGCCGCCGGCTCCAGGGTGGCCAGCCCTTCCTGCGCGCCGACCGGCGTGGCCGCGATCACCCGTGCGGCGCCGGCCATGCGCACGCCTTCCAGCGCGGCGCGCATGGTCGCGCCGGTGGCGACGCCGTCATCGACCACGATCACGGTACGCCCGGCCCGCGCCGGCAACGGCGCGCCGCCGCGGTAGCGCTGCTGGCGCCGGGCGATCTCATCGAGCTGGCGCCCGCGTTCGGCATCGAAGCTGCCGCTTTCCACCGCGCGGCGCGCCCAGGGATCGTCATTCACCACCGTATGCGGCCCGCCGCCGCCGGCATCGCCCTCGACCACGGCGCCCAGCGCCAGCTCCGGGTAGCCGGTGGCGCCGATCTTGCGCACCAGCAGCACGTCGAGCTGCGCACCGAGCGCGCGCGCCACCTCGAAGGCGACCGGCACGCCGCCGCGCGGCAGCGCCAGCACCAGCGCCGGCTGGCCGAGCTTGTCGGCGCCGAAGCCCAGTTCCGCCAGGCGGCGGCCGAGGTAATGGCCGGCTTCGCGGCGATCGGCAAAGCACGGTGGGACTGGCATGGCGCGCTCCCGGTTTGGCTGGCCGGCAGGTTCCGGCCGGGGCACCGAATGGTAGCCCTCCGGCCAATATAGACCTTGCCGCGGAAGGCGTCCGCGCAACCGGCGCGTCGCCTTCATCCGCGGTCAACGTCACGCAAACCGTCGCGATTGGACACGATTGCGCAACAGTGTGTTCAACGCAGGGGGGCTGATCCCGGCGCGCCGGCGCATTAGGATGGTTGCGTTGCCAATCGCCGGCCCGGCCGGCCTCGACGTACCGCAAAATGACTTCGCAAGCCCACGCCCAGCATCCTGCCCACCATCCCGCCCATCCCTCCGACGCCACGGAAGCCGCCAGCCTGAACGCGCCCGACATCCCCTTCGGCTCGCTCGAAGCCGCGGCGCTTGCCGAACTGCCATACACCTTCCGGCCGTCCGGCACCTGCACCCGCTACTACAACGAATACTTCGGCTGACGCGCCGCTAGCCGGCGTCCGGCGCCGCCGCGCCGGAACTCATGACACGCTCGCACAGTGCGGCCAGGCGCGCGGCCATGTCGCGCGCCGGGGCCGGCAGGTCCGGCTGCGCGTGCAGGCTCAGCTCGACGTCCGGCACCGCCGCCGGCCAGCCGCCGCCGTCCAGCACCTGGTGATGCGCCGTGGCCAGGCGCCGTGGCAGCAGCGTGATGCCGAGCCCGTCCGCCACCGCGGCCAGGATGCTGGCCAGGCTCGCGCTGACGAAGGCGATGCGCCAGCGCCGCCCGCCGGCGTCGAGCGCGTGCGTCATCTCGCCGCGGTACAGCCCGCCGGCGGGAAATGCCACCAATGGCACCGGATCGCGCGCCACCGCCGGTCGGCTGCGGCTGTCGATCCAGCACAGCGGCTCGGGCCAGCTGGCCATGCCCGGCGCTTGCGCCACGCGCTGCTTGACCAGCACCAGGTCGAGCTCGCGGTCCTGGAAACGCTGCCACAGCTCGTGGCTCATACCGCTGGTCACTTCCAGGCGCACCCCCGGCCAGTCGTCGGCAAACCCGGCCAGCACCGGCGTCAGCGGCCGCGCGGCAAAATCCTCTGGCACACCGATGCGAATCTCGCCCTGCCCGGCGCTCTGGCGCAGCTGCCCGACCGCCTCGGCCATCAGCTGCTGCAGGCGGCGCGCATAGCCCAGCAGGCGCTCACCCTCCGGCGTCGTCACCACGTATCGCCCGCCACGGTCCAGCAGCACGCAGCCAAGCTGGTCTTCAAGCCGCCGCACCTGCTGGCTGACGGTTGACTGGGTCAGGTGCACGCGCTGCGCTGCGCGGGTAAAGCTGCCGCTTTCCGCCACGGCGACAAAACTCTGCAACAGCACGGGATCGAGTCGGGGGTCCTGCATGGCCGGCCTTCCATTGGATTTTCCACTGCCGGTGATTTCATCATTTAATTTCCCAATCACCAAGCCCCCGCGTACAGTGGGCACCCTGCCAGTTGCCATGCCGCAAGTCTTGCGAGCGTGGACTCACTTATAAAAAATCCCTGTACAGAACATGACCACTCACCAGGAATTCATGCGAGAGGCGGTGCGCCTTGCCGCGGCCAACCGCGACCGCGGCGGGCGTCCCTTCGGTGCCATATTGGCCATCGACGGCCAGGCCGTGGCCACCGGCGTCAACGACATCGTGCACAGCCACGACCCGACCACCCACGCCGAAATGGAAGCGGTGCGGGCCGCGGCGCGCAAGCTCGGTCGTCCGGACCTGCGGGGCAGCGTGGTCTACGCCAGCGGCCACCCGTGCCCGATGTGCCTGGCCGCGATGACCATGGCGGGGGTCCATGCGGTCTACTACGCCTTCGACAACAACGACGCCGCGCCCTACGGCTTGTCCAGCGAAGCCGCCTACCAGGCGCTGCGCCTGCCGCTGGATCCGCCGCCGCTGCCGCTGACGCGCGTGCCGGCAGACCTGTCCGCCGCCCAGCTCTACGGCCCCCGCGCCCCGCATACCCCGCGAGGCTGACATGGCGGACATGGCACGGGCGCCCGACCTCGCCGGCGCCGCGGCATGCACGCGCAGCAGCAGGGCACCGGCGCGCTGGCTGGTGCTGGCCGCCGTGGCAGGCATCGGCCTGAACCTGCGGCCGTTCCTGACGGCGGTGGGGCCGCTCGCGCCGACGATCCGCGCCGGCACCGGGCTTACGTACCAGGGCATGGCCTGGCTGACCTTGCTGCCGATGCTGCTGATGGGCGTGGGCGCGTTCTTCGGTCCCGCGCTGTGCGCCCGCCTGGGCGCGCGCAACGCGGTGCTGGGTGCGCTGGTGCTGCTGGGCGCGGGCTGCGCGCTGCGCCTCGGCGTGACCGACGGTGGCTGGCTGATCGGCTCGGCGGCGCTGTGCGGGCTGGGCGTGGCGGTGGTGCAGGCGGCCTGCCCCGGACTGGTCAAGCAGGAATTTCCCGGCCGCGTGGCCCCGGTAATGGGGCTGTACTCGGCCGCGCTGATGGGTGGCGGCGCGCTGGGCGCGCAACTCTCGCCCTACGTGACGGCGCTGTCCGGCAGCTGGCGCGAGGCGCTGGCGCTGTGGGCACTGCCGGCGCTGGCCGCGCTGGCGCTGGCCTGGGTGGCACTGCCGCGCGCGCATCGCAACAACCGGCTGCCGGACCACGCAGCGTCACGCAGCCAGCCCGCGGGCGCGGCGCGCACCCTGCTACGGCGGCCGCGCACATGGCTGCTGATGGGATGCTTCGGCGTGATGAATGGCGGCTATGCCTCGCTGGTGGCGTGGCTGGCGCCGTTCTACCAGGGCCATGGCTGGAGCGCACCTGCGAGCGGCGCGCTGGTGGCGCTGATGGCGGTGGCGCAGGCCGGCGCTGCGCTGCTGCTGCCGGCGCTGGCGGCCCGCCGCGTCGACCGGCGCGCGTGGATGGTGCTGGCGCTGGCGATGCAGGCGACCGGCTTTGCCGGGCTCGCGCTGTGGCCCGACGCGGCGCCGTATGCATGGGCCGCGATCGGTGGCGCCGGGCTGGGCGGCTGCTTCGCGCTGTACCTGGTGGTGGCGCTGGACCACCTGCCCGACCCGAACAGCGCCGGCGCACTGAGCGCGCTGATGCAGGGCGGCGGCTTCCTGCTGGCGGCACTGGCGCCGTGGCTGACTGCGATGCTGCAAGCCAATACCGGCGGCTTTGCCGCGGGCTGGTGGTACCACCTCGGCTGCGCCGCGCTGGTGGGCGTGCTGACGCTGCGCCTGAACCCGGCCGGCTACTGCTCGGCCTATAGCGCGACCTACAGCGCGACCTACAGCGCGACCTATGCCGCAGCGTCCGTCGAGCCCCGGTAGATATGTTGTCGGGCAGCAACCTGCCCAACATCTCGCTGCGCACCCGCTTCCCATGGGGATCGGCTTCGCGCTGAACTCCATGCGGAAATCGATCGCGCTCGCGATGCCGCCGCCCTGGCGGCAGGTCAGCGACTCAGCGCGGTTTCGACCGTGGCCGTGGCATCCGGCGCCTCCAGCTCCTGGGGCAGCGCGAACAGCGCCGCGGCGGGCGGCGACAGCCCCTGCAAAAACTGCAAGGCAAGCACGATGAGCATGATTGGCATGGCGCCTCCTTCAAGCACACGTGACAGATTCCGCTTCCCGGCACGACCGTCTGGCACTCCGCGAGGTGCAAGCTTCATGCCATTGGCGCAGTACCCGTGGGTGGCCGTACTACTGGCATCCCGCACGCACCGTACGAAGCCCGCCCGGCACGCAGCGCGAGCCATGCTGACGCATGCTGCACCGGCTCGGCCCCTCTTGCAACGACTCGGCAAGGACTCAGCAAGGACTCAGCAAGGACTCAGCATTGCCACCGGCCGTACCCGTTTCTGCGTCACCGCGGCAATGCACCCGCCGCCAGAACGGAACGCTGGCGGCCCCTCGGCGCCCACGTTTGCTTGCGAGATCTATTTCCGATGTAACGTCACATTACGCCATCCGTTGGATTGCTGCACCCTTCGCCAGTGCCGCTCCCGCGTCCGGCACGCCTTGCCGCGCAAGGCTCCGCAGCCATCGCCAGGCACCGTGCGCCCGATCCCGCGCGGTTCAGCGCCATGTGAGACAGCCTTACAAGTGCAAGCACGCAGCGAGGAGGCCGGTCGCTACATTGAAGCCGTGTCCAACGCGATCCCGCCAGGAGCCCAGAAATGCAACGAGCCCTTTCCCTGGTCGTGCTGCTGTCCACCACGGCCGCGCTGCTTTCCGCCTGCATCGTCGTGCCGCCGCGCGGCGGCCCGCCGCCCCGCCACCACCATCACTACGACCGGTATTGATCCTTGGGTTGATCCCCGGATTGATGATTGATTGCCTGACAACGACCGCCCACAAGGAGTCATCCCATGAAACGCCAGCTCATGCTTGCCGCAGCCGTCCTCGCCACGGGCGGCGCCTTCGGACTCATCGCCCCCGCCGAAGCCCATCCCACCGCCGTGGCCCACGGCTATGGCCATCCGCCGCCGCCGCGCTACGAGCCGCATCCCGCCGCGCGCCGTGGCCAGGTCTGGGTGCCCGGCCACTGGGTCGGCGCGCGCGGCCGCTACGACTGGCGCCCCGGCTACTGGCAGGCGCAGCGCCCGGGCTACCGCTTCGTGCCCGACCGCTGGGTGCGCGGACCGCAGGGCTGGGTCATGCGTCCCGGCCACTGGAGCCGCTGACGGACTGGGTCCCGATACCGGCTTGCCACCCTGCCGGAAGCAGTCGGTGGCAAGCCGGGTGCAGACCTGCGCGGTGGCCTTCCCAGGTCTCATGCCTAGGGTGTAGTCACGGCTCATCCAGAAGCACTAGTCCATGCGCCCGAGCGCGTAATAAATCGCGCAGATATATTACGAAACGCGGTATCCAGTTGCCGTTTCATAATTGCGCCACCTGCATGCGCCATATATTCCGTACACCCCACTATAGGGTTAGCAACCGCTCTCATAAGGGCTTCGGAAAATGCGATCTGTTTCAGCGTTGCAACCATATTAAATCCGGGTGTCACATCGTTGAAACTGCTGAAACCCAGAGCCCGGGCGGCGTTTGCGGAACCTGGGATGGCGCATTCGGGTGAATTCTTAAAGGATTATGACGAGCCTGTCATTCCAACCCTGTCTCGTTCCAATTCAGCTCGCTTGCAATCCACCCAACCAGCCCATAAGATGAATTTAAGCCGATTTAGGAGCGAGAATCTTTCGGGTTCGGGTTCGGGTCAACCATCCAGCCATCGACAAGTTCCATCCAGAAGAACGGGACTGCCGGGGCATGGAAGCATGGGGGTCACACACGCGCTCAGACACCATGGTGGCTGAGGTCCTGCACTGCCCTCCATACGCAAAGCGCCCCGCAGTCCGCTCCCGAGTAACGGGGAGTGAAGTCAATGAACGCGTTGCTGATCGAGGAGCATCCGCTGCTCCGGCTCGGGCTGTTGCAGATGCTCGAGAACATCCAGGAATCCGCCCAGGTGGCAGCCATTGCGCCAGCGGATATCGCCAGGCTGGATAGCCGGCACCACCATGCAGACCTGCTCGTGTTCGGCATGCCCGCCGAATCCGGCCCGGGCTGGGTACAACTCGAACAGGCCCAGGCCGTGCTGCAGCCGCAGCGCGTGCTGATCCTGGCCGACGTACTGCCCTTGCACGTGCCCAATCCGGAAAGCGCTCGCGGCGTGTGCGGCTGCCTGCCGAAAACAGCTTCGCTGGCGGTGATCGAGGCGGCCATCCGCCTGGCCATATCTGGGGTGCAGGGCCTGCTGTTCTCGGCCGAGACCGGGACCACGCCTTCCGCCTCGCGCTCGGCCTTTCCGGCGGTGCAGTCGCTTGCCTCTGCCGCGCCGCTGCCTTTGCCGGCGGCCATGCCCACCGACTCGCTCTCGCTCGCCTCATGCGCCAGCGCGCAGCGCAGCACGCCGCGCGCTAGCGTGGCGGTGCGCGACCTGACCGACCTGAGGCCGGGCCAGCCGTTGCCCGCGCCAGCTGCCGCCAGCCCCGTGCCGATCGCCGAGGAAGAGCCGAGCTATGGCGAAGCGGAAATGCTCAAGATCACGCCGCGCCAGTACGAAGTGCTGGTGCTGCTGGCACGCGGCTACCCGATCAAGACGGTCAGCCGCATGCTGAATATCTCGGTGGCCACGGTGAAGAGCCACGCCTGCACGCTGTACCAGCGGCTCAAGGTGCGCAACAAGGGCGAAGCGGTCTACGCCGCCCTGCAGCGCGGCGCGACGCTGGAGTGGGTCAGCGGCGACGAACGTTTTTCGCGCGACAGCAGCGCGCGCCCGCTAGTCGCATCCCGCGGTGGCGACGCCGCATTCCAGGCCACCAGCACGGCGCTGTAGCGCCAGACTCTGCGCCGTACCCGCGCTAGACGGGCCGGCGCAGTGCCTGGATCTGAGAATCACCAGGGGGGTCAAACATGCCGGCACGCACTTTCCTGCCGACCTTTTCGGTGTGTGTCGCCACGTGCGACCAACCTGAAAGCCTGCGGCACACGCTGCAATCCGTAGCCGATTCCACCATGCCGCCGCATCAGCTGATCGTCACGGACGACAGTCACGGCTACGACACGCGCGAAATGATGCGCCACGACTATCCGGACATCACCTATCTGGAAGGTCCGCGCCGCACCAGGGCCGCAAACCGCAACCGTATATTGCCCGTTGCCACCGGTTCGCACGTGCTGTTCCTGGACGACCGCACACGGCTGGGACCAACCTTCCTGCAGCAGATGGCCGACTGCCTGGCCGACGACTACATGCACCGCACTGCATCGGGCTGCGCCACACCGCTGATCGTGACGGGCACGGACATGTGCCAGGGACAGCGCGGCAAGCCGCGCAAGGCAGCCTTTCTGGGCTACCCGTCTCTGGACTACAGCCATGGCGAGCGGCTGTGCTCAGTGGTGCTCCACAGCACCGTGTTCCCGCGCGCGTTGTTCGACCATGTCCGCTTCTGCGAGCAGCTCGCGGCGGGCTACGAGGACTGCGAGTTAGTCGGCCGCGCGGTGTACGAGTTCGGCCACCGCATCGCGCTGGTACCAAGCGCGGTCAATCAGTACACGGTCTCCGTCGGCCATGACGATGACACCGAGCCGGCCAGCGCAGCCTCGCGCCTGTACGTGACCTATCGCCGCTACGGGCGCAGCCAGCACCGCCCGGTCAGGGCGGCGCTGTTCCTGGCGGTGGCGCTGCCACATATGCTGGCGCGCAATGTGCGCCACGCAGGCTGGCATGGCACGACGCCGGCATGGGACACGACACGGAAATTGTGGGCGCTGCTGCGCGCCGACCGGCAGCCGCAGGCGCGCGGCGCAGCAGCCGGCACGAGCCTGCCGGGATCCATGGCCTGAGTGGCGCCCCGCAAGGGCGGCCAGCGTACCCGTTTCTGCGCCCTGCTCCAGGATCAAACTAGCGCCGGTACGCCGGAAAGTATCCGCGCAGGTCCGCCAACTCCTGCTCGCCGGCCTTGCCACCGCCGCACAACGCGGCGTAGCGCTTGGGATCGACAATCAGGCGCTGGGTGCGGAACATCCGGGTGTCAGGCGAGAAGCCTCGCTTGAAGCGAAGCAACGAATCCTGCTCCCCGTTGCTCCCACGCCCCCCGCCCAGGTTCAGCACGCGATATCCGTGCTCGCGGCCCCATTGCCGTTGCGCGTGGATAAGCAGTTTCAGCGGCTGGCGATTCAGGCTGCGATCGTCGGCGCCATACAGGTGCCCCTGCAAGATGCCCGACGACGGCGCCACGGTAAGCAGCGCTGCGGCGATGGGCACGCCAGCCTCCTCGGCGACGAACAGCTTCAGCAGGGCTCCGAGTTCACGGCGCAGTGTGTGGTAGTAGCGCTCGTCAAAGTAATAGAATGCCGGCGCCCCCAGCCGCCGCATTGATGCGTTGTACATGGCGAGGAAGCTGCCCAGCGCGCCAAAGGACTCGTCGATGCGCACGGTGACGCCGGCGCGCATGGCCCTGTTGATATCACTGCGGTGACCATGCGCGGTGTCGCGCCAGTGCGCGGCCTCGCTCTTGGTCAGATCAATCGTGACCGTGGGGCCTTGATCCACCACCTCGCCGACGGCGCTGTTCCAGCTTGAATTGAGGAGTGGATGCAAGCGGATAAACCAGGACACGCAGCCATCGGCGCGCAACATGGCAATAGCCTCGCGCAGTGCCGCATCAGCAAAGTCCTGGCCGGCGCCCGCGCTCAGGAGCGGCCCGCCGTAGCCATAGGGCGAGACGGCATCCCACTCCCCACAGCTAATGGCGCGCCTTACCAGCGGCAGCAGCAACTCGGCATCACCGTCGCGGGCATACAGCGCCCTTGCGCTGCCACGGTCGCCGAACTCCGCCGCACGCGCCCAGCCGGGCATGTGGTAGCAGTCGTGACAGCGGCGCCGCAGCGCCTCACCCCAGGCTGGGTCAGATGGAGCGAGCAGCCGGATCTTCATGACGTCACAGGTTGCGGTTCAGGCTGTCTGGCTGTCCGCACAGTTTGCCCTCCCACGCGAAAAAAATGCCGAACCTGGCAGCCGCACGCAACAGAGCAGCGACAGGGCCTAACGACACAAGCCATCGCAGCGCACCGCGCGACGCATCGCCCGCGGACGGCACCAGCGCGAGGGGCAACAGCCCCCACGGTGTCCAGCCGGATCAGCGTTGGACAATGCATCATCGCTGCATGGCGCCTGCGCAATCCCGAGCCGGATCGCGCATCACCACGCCTTCCACGTCCTGCCCTGCTCCCGTCGGCAGGGTTGCCCGAAGGACTACCTCGCGCACCACCCGCGCAGCCAGGTCGATCTCGGCCTCGGTCAGGGTGGGATGTACCAGCAGCATCAGGCTGCATTCACCCAGCAATCGGGCATTGGGCAACCGGCACGGTGGACGCCAGCCAGTGCCATCGAACGCCTTCTCTAGATAAGCCTCCGAGCAGCCGCCCACATAGCAGGGCACCCCAGCTGCCTGGATCTCGGCCACGATGCGGTCACGGCTCCAGCCTTCCCTGAGCAACTCCGGGCGGACGAATGCATAAAACTTGTACCATGCGGGTCGGGCATCAGGCGGGCAGGCGGGCAGCCAGACTGCAGCGCATTGCCGAAGCGCGCCGGCAATGACCTCTGCATTGGCAGTGCGCTGCGCCGTCCATTGCGTCATGCGCGCAAGCTGTATGCGCCCGATCACCGCCTGCATTTCCAGCATGCGCCAGTTAGTACCGAAGGATTCATGCAACCACCGGAATCCCGGGGCATGCTGGCGCCCATATACCGCGTCCCAGTTCTTGCCATGATCCTTGTACGACCACATGCGGAGCCAGAGGTCTCTTGCGCTGGTCGTCACCATCCCGCCCTCGCCGCCAGTGGTCATGATCTTGTCCTGGCAGAAGGACCAGGCGCCCACATCTCCAATTGCGCCAACCGAGCGCCCTTTGTAGCGCGCGCCGTGCGCCTGCGCGCAATCCTCGATCACCTTGATGCCGTGCTCGCGCGCCAACGCCATGATCGGGTCCATGTCGCAGGGTATGCCGGCCAGGTGCACGCAGATGATGGCTCGTGTCCTTGGCGTCAGCACCTTGCCGATCGTCGCCGCGGACAGATTGCCACTAGCAAGCTCGACATCGGCAAAGACTGGCGTTGCTCCCGCATTCACCACGCATGAAATGCTGGCGATAAACGTTCGTGGCGTGACCACGACCTCGTCGCCTGGGCCGATGCCTAGCGCCTTCAACGCGACATCGAGCGCAAGCGTCCCGTTTCCCAGCGCAATCGCATGCGGCGTTCCCACCCAACTGGCAAACTCCTCCTCGAACTTCCGGCATTCGTCGCCTGTCCAGTAGTTCACACGATTCGACAACAGCACCTTCTGCACGGCAGCCGCCTCGTCGGCAGTGAAGCTTGGCCAGGGAGAAAAGCTGGAATCCAGCATGGTCGTCCACCTCAGCAATGGAAGTCGGAGCGGGTGCTGCCGCGCAAGCCAGGCGTCATTTGAGCACCCGATGGAATGCAATCATCTAACCAGACTTGCATCGGCACGTGAAGGCCACCATGTGGACTAGGACAGTCAGATGAGGCGCCATGGTGCAGGCGCGCGCCGGCGTCCATTGCGTACGCAAGCCCACGTTGCGATGTTGCAAGAGACGCGCCAGCAACAATAATTGCATCAGTCTGGAATGGTGCCGGAGCACCCAGTCATGCTGACGGGCTGACGGGCTAACGGGCCAACGGCAAATCGAAAGCCATTGACAGAAGAAGCCTCAAGACAATGCAGAACCGTGTGCAGCCATTCCTGTCCGCTCCGCCAGTAGAGCATCCTTGTCGCAGCCTGGTCGCCACCAGGTCCCTGCACCCTGCGGTGCATGGAGGTTCCGGCAAATGACCAGACTACTTTCGCGCTGGCTGCTTGCGCTGCCCCGACGCCGCAAGGTCGCGCTCATGGTATCGGCTGACCTGCTTGCGCTGCCGATGTGCTTTGCTTTCGCATTGTTCCTGCGCGTCGGCAATCTCGAGTTGCTGGCTCAGTACGGCATCACACCGCCGCTGATCATTGCGGCCTGCACGATTCCCGTGTTCTCGCTCAGCGGCCTGTATCGGACCGTCGTGAGGTATTTCGACCTGAAAGTACTTTGGACGACTGGCACCAGCCTGGCCTGCATCATCGGGATCACCTATGCGCTGTCGTTCCTCGTGCACCTCGACCGGCTGCCTCGCACCGGTCTGCTGATCTACTGGTTCATCGCTTTCTCCTATGTCGTCATCTCCCGCTTTGTCGCGCGTGCATTGCTGACGCGCTCGCTCCAGTCCCGGCAGGTGCAGAACGAGCCAGCGCCTCTGCGCGTGGCAATATTTGGCGCCGGCGAGGCCGGCTTCCAACTCGCCATCGCCATGCGATCCAGCCTGCGTCACAAGGCTGTCTGCTTCTTTGATGACGACTTCGCGCTCGAGGGAAAGATCTTTGCCGACCTCCCCGTCCATCACAGCAACCAGATGCGCTCGCAGATCCAGAAGTACGCGATCAATGAAGTCGTGCTGGCCGTGCCGACCCTGCCCATGGCGCGCCGCCGCCAGATTGTGGAGAAATTGCACCACTATGCGGTCAGCGTGCGCACAGTGCCCACCCTGCTCGAACTGGTCGACCGACAGATCACAGTGCAGTCCATCCGTGACATCAGCGTGGAAGACTTGCTGGGCCGCGACATCGTCCCCCCGCGTGAAGACCTGTTCGCCAAATGCACGCTACGCAAGACGGTAATGGTCACCGGCGCGGGTGGTTCCATCGGCAGGGAGCTATGCCGTCAGATCGCCACACAGGGACCGCAGCGACTGATCCTGTTCGACCACTCCGAATATGCCCTCTACGCGATCGCAGAGGAGTTGCGGCAGCGCTATCCTGAACTGCAGATCGATGCCCGGATCGGCTCCGTCTGCGATTCCACCGCAGTGTCCGCGGCACTGCGCGGCCAGCAGGTCGACACCCTCTATCACGCCGCGGCTTACAAGCATGTGCCTCTGGTCGAAGTGAACATGCCGGAGGGCATTCGCAACAATGTGTTGGGTTCCCAGACGGTCGCCGACCTGGCGGATCATTTCGGCGTTCAGACCTGCGTGCTGATTTCCACCGACAAGGCGGTCCGGCCTACCAATGTCATGGGCGCAAGCAAACGGATTGCAGAACTCGTTTTCCAGGCTGCCGCCGCCCGCCCCAATACGAGAACTACGTTCTCGATGGTGCGCTTTGGCAATGTATTGGGCTCATCCGGGTCGGTGGTGCCGCTGTTCCGCAAGCAGATCCGCGCGGGCGGGCCCATCACAATTACGCATCCGGATGTCATTCGCTTCTTCATGCTGATTCCCGAAGCGGCGCAGCTGGTAATACAGGCTGGCGCGATGGCCAAGGGTGGCGAAGTATTCGTGCTCGACATGGGCAAGCCGGTCCGCATCATCGACCTTGCCCGCACGATGATCGAAATGTCCGGACTGGTGGAAAGGACGCGCAAGAACCCTGCCGGCGACATCGAGATCAAAGTCGTAGGGCTGCGCCCGGGCGAGAAGCTTTTTGAAGAGCTCCTGATCGGTGGCGAGGTGACGGCCAGTGGGCACGAGCGCATCATGTGCTCGAACGAACCGTTCCTCGAAGCCGCAGAGCTGAATGCGAAGATCCAGCGCCTGTTCGTAGCCTGCGACACCCGCGACGAGTTGGAGATCCAGATCGCCGTACAGAGCCTGGTTTCCGAGTACACCCCCTACAGCTCTCTGGATTCGCCCGCCCGCAAGGTGCCGGCACCCACACCGCCGCCATTGCGCGGCGTTGCATCGCGCCGGCCCTCGTCCCCGGAAATCGGCGTGGACCTGCCGCCGGCAACATTGTCCAATCCGGGCGAGGCCAGCTGAAGGCGGCCGGCCACGTGCCCGTGACGACGACGCAGTAACCCGATTGCCGAGCGATGTCCTGCACGACGCCGTGTGGCTCGGCACAGCTGAGCGCACGCCTGGCCCGAGGATCAGGGCATTTCCGAGCGTTCCGAGCGTTCCGAGGGCCAGGCAGGGCGGTGCTTCGCGGGTCTGGCATGCAAGGCGCACGCGCCGGCCGTCAAGTCCGCCCGCGGCTATCCGTGCTTAGTGGAGAACGCACTCGACATCGCCGGCCTGCGACGCGCCAGACATCATCCGTCATGCCGCCACGACGCTGTTCGCCGCACCTGTCGAAAGATCCGGTACGGCGCCCGATGGAAAAAGCCAGGGATTTCCGACGCTATTTCGCCTTGTTGCCGGAGACTTGAAGCATGGTTTGCCCATGCAAACGGCTTCCACTGTTTTCCTTGTCCGGTTCCGGCCCGACAGCCGGTGGTTGGACATGATGATCCGCGTCCTGTTTGAAGCGTCCGAGAATGTGCCGTGCCAGGTGTGGTGCCGCATACTTCGCGCCATAGACGAAACGCAGTGCCGGCCCGAAGCTCAGCGCAGCCGCGGGTCCAACCACGTACAGGTCGCGTAGATTGGTTTCGAAATTGCGCGTCAGGCTTGGCGCGCCACAAACGAGTGAGAGCGAGTCCTGAAGTTCCTGGGAGAGGAAGGAATGCCTGGTCAAATCAATCTTGAACCCTGTGGCCAGAACAACATGATCGGCACTAATTCGGGACACTTTATTCGCAGTCGAGACCTGCAGGACTACCTGACCGTCCCTGAGTTCGGCATCCCTGATTTCGGTCTGGGTCCGGATATCGATCTTGCCCTCCACGCGATCGCGCAGCCACGACGCGCCAGACGGTGCCCAACCCGTGTCGAGCAACCTCTGGCGGCGCTGGAGATCCAGCATGTGGAAGAAAGCGGGGTGCTCGGACAACAGGAAGGACATCAAAAGCGCACTTGGACTGTTGGAATCCCAACCACGTCCCAAGCCGATCCGCCCTCGGAGCAGCCTTCTGACACCACCGTGGGAGCTACGCGACTCCCTGCTCCAGTTGACCTCGCCGCGCACAAGCAGCCGAACCCGAGCTCCGAGTTCGCCAAAAAGCGCGGCAAGCCCGATTGCCGACTGCCCCCCCCCGACAACAACGATACGCTTGCCTTTCGCCCATGCCAGGCTTCCGATTTCGCCGGAGTGGACCACGTAAGGCTTCGGCATGGCCTGCAGTGCCGCGGGCACCTGCGCGAATCCTTTCAGGCCCAGGGCAACGACCACGCGCCGCGCCGCCATGGCGCTGCCATCGCTCAGAAGCAGCCGGTAGAGCCCCTCCTTGCGGTGCATGTCAATAACGTCCACCGGACGCACATGACTGACCAGTCGCGACTGGAACCACAGCCCATAGTCCACGAAGAGTTCCAGCGGCACGCGCATTCCAACCTGTCGGTACGGGACGCGGTTACGACGGCAATATTCTTCCAGCGTATAGCCTTTCCACGGCGCGTAGAGGTTCGAGGCAAACGGTTCAGAGCGCAAGAGCATCCCCGGCGGCATGAAATTTCTCCAGGCATGCATTGGTTCCCCGAGAATCTGATTGGGCACGCCGGCCTTGCTCAGATAGGCCGAAACCGACAGACCATAGGGGCCGGCCCCGACAATAACCGTATCCGTGGACGAGATCATTATTGCTCTTCCCTTTGAGTTTTCCTGGCGCCTGCGAAGGCGCGCCGTCCGGAACAGCGTGGCGCGCCATGCCAGCCGTCGTCGGTTACATCGGTCACGCGTCCAGTCAGATTAAAGGCAGTCTGAAACCTGCCTTAAGCGGCATCGGTACGGCCCCGCACACTCCTTTTCGATCACAGCGGCGCCCCGGCTTGGGCATGTTGCAGCAGAACGTGGCCTCAACCACATTTGCCGCTTCACACAACGACCCGATTTTGGTGAGATAGGGATCCAGAGCGGAAATTCGGAATCCGTCGGACGGCGGCAATGGACTCCTCTGCGTGACAGACTGGACGGATCGATCATGAAGCGCTTGTTTGACATAGTGTTCGCCTCCATGGCATTGCTTGTGCTGGCAATACCGCTGCTGCTCCTGGCAGGTGCCGTGCGCTGGAAGCTAGGCAGCCCGGTGCTGTTTCGCCCGACGCGCGCGGGCCTGGACGGCAGACCATTTCAAGTCGTGAAGTTCCGCACCATGACGGATGAGCGAGGCCCTGACGGCAATCTCCTGCCGGACAACGACAGGCTCACGCCGTTCGGCAGATTTCTGCGCCGCGCCAGCCTCGATGAGCTACCCCAGTTCTGGTGCGTTCTGCTGGGGGACATGAGTGTCATTGGCCCACGCCCGCTGCCAATGAAGTATTTGCCGTGTTACTCACCCGACCAGGCTCGCCGTCTTCTGGTCCGTCCCGGCATATCCGGGTGGGCACAGGTGAACGGGCGGAACACCCTGACCTGGGAAGAGAAATTTCGCCTGGACACCTGGTACGTAGACCACCACTCTTTCTGGCTGGATCTGAAGATCCTGTTGCGCACGGTAGGCACCGTTGTTGGCCACCAGGGCATCAACGCAGCAGGCGACCTCGAGGTACCGACGTTCACAGGCAGTCCCGGTGTTCAGCATGCGGCGAGCGTGCCCCGGCCCGCTGCGAACGAAGACGTTCCGATTCACATCGCATGACGACTCGTCTCGTGCTGAATGTCACATTCCCGCCCGCGGTACGAGAGGCGTGTCACCACTTCGTGAATTTGCGCACATATCACGCTGCTTTCGGGCAGGCCATTCTGATTAGATGGCATATGTCAGACATTGAGCGCGGGCATCGTGCGCAGAAGGCTTCCGCGCGGTCGGCAAGCCCGTGACTCAAGGCAGTAGAAAACAAGTGCCGGTGTCCCGGCACTAATCCAACGAAAACGGCCGAAGGCCTGCATGACGTGGCCTGCCGGGCTACGACAGGGTCAATGTGACTGGAATGGCATTGGGGTGAACATGAACGTTCTGCTGACGTGCATAGGTAGAAGACGCTACCTGGCGGAGTATTTCAAGTCGGAGCTGAATGGGACCGGTCTGGTGCTTGGAGTGGACATGAATGGCGGCGCGCCGGCTGCGAGCGCGTGCGACAGGTTTTTTCTGGCGCCCGGGCTTGATGCGGATAACTACATCGACTTCCTGCTCAACCTGTGCAGCGAGCATCGGGTCTCCGCCATCCTGTCCCTGAATGACCTGGAACTTCCGCTCCTTGCAGCGAACGCACAACGGTTTCGCGAGATCGGAACGATACCGGTGATCTCGTCGACAGAGGTGGTGAATCTGTGCGCGGACAAGTTCCTGACCGCGCAGTTTGCCGAATCAATCGGAGTATCCACGCCGCGCAGCTATGCCACGCTGGAGAGTGCCGAAGATGCAATTTCTGCGGGAACGGAAATTTTCCCGCTGGTGGTCAAACCCCGCTGGGGCAGCGCAGGTTTTGGCATATTGTTCGTGGAGAACCTGGACGAGCTTCGCTTCGCCTATGCCTACTGCCTGCGGATGTGCCGGAAATCGGCTTTTGCAAGGCTGGGACAGCCAGATGCGGCGGTGCTGGTCCAGGAATTGATCTCGGGCCAGGAGTACGGACTCGATATCTTCAACGACCTTGAAGCGAGGCCGGTCGGATTTGCCGTGCGCAAGAAGCTGTCGATGCGCGCGGGAGAGACCGATCGCGCGATCACTGTCGAAAGCGAGCCTTTCGACGACATCGCCACGCGCATCGGCCATGAATTGGGGCATATCGGCAATGTCGACTGCGATGTGATCGAGCGCGAAGGACGCCAGTATCTCCTAGAGCTGAATCCAAGATTTGGAGGCGGCTACCCCTTTACCCATCTGGCGGGAGCCAATCTGGTAAGAGTGCTGCTGAATTGCGTGCGCGGGCAGCACAGCCAGAAAGTCCACTACCAGGCCGGCATCGAACTGTTCAAGTGCGCCTACCTGGCCAGAGTCGGCGAACTGGCGGAGCAGCATGTTGCCATGGAAGCATCAGCCGGCTAACGGCATGGAAGGAATCGATGAACAGCGCGAACGTGATTGCCAGTGCCGCGACGGACCTGGTCCAGCCGACTTCCGACTCCAGCCGTCAAGGGGACGCTGACCATGCGCCAGCGGCGAGCGGAGCCACTGCTCCCGTCAGGCAGATCGCTGACACGGAGGTTGCGGGTGACGCGGCACAAGCCCGCTACCGCCAGCTCTGCAATACTGCTGCGAATATTCCGCTATTTAGTCAGGCGTGGTGGCTGGACGCCACCGCCGGCCCCGGGAACTGGAGCGCAGCACTGGTCGAGCGCGGCGGTCAGATAGTGGCAAGCCTGCCCTACGCCCCCCGGCGCATGTATGGATTTTCAGTCATTGCCCAGCCGGCACTGGCCAAGATGTCCGGACCGTGGCTGGCCCCGATGGATGGCAAGCCGCCGAGAGTGCTGGGCCAGCAGAAGGAATTGATGGACGCCCTGATCGGGCAGCTGCCGCGGTTTGACCATTTCCAGCAGCACTGGGATCCCGGCCAGACCAATTGGCTGCCCTTTGCCTGGAAGGGGTTCCGCCAGACCACCAAGTACACCTACGTCCTCGATGACCTGTCGGATCCGGAAGCGCTCTGGAATGGCATGCAGCCCAACATCCGGGCCGAAATCCGCAAGGCGGGCTCCCGCCATGGTCTTCAGGTGCGCGACGACCTTGGTATCGAGGAGTTCATCAAGCTGAACAGGCAGGTCTTCTCCCGGCAAGGCATGGCGCTACCCTACACGGACGACTACGTGCGCCGCCTTGACGCCGCGTGTGCGGCGCGAGGGGCACGCAGGATCTTCATTGCCGTGGATAAGGAAGGCCGTCGTCATGCCGGCGTCTATCTGGTCTGGGACGGGCGAGTCGCCTATTACCTGATGGGAGGCTCAGATCCGGTGCTCCGGACCAGTGGGGCGGCCAGCTTGTGCATGTGGGAAGCAATCCGCTTCTCCTCGGGCGTGGCGCGCGCGTTTGACTTCGAAGGGTCGATGCTGGAGCCGGTCGAGCGCTTTTTCAGGGCATTCGGCGCCAGGCAGCAGCCTTATTTCTTTATTCAGAAGACCCCCTCGCGCATCCTGCTGACATACCTGTTCCTGCGTTCGCTCCGCAATCCCTGAGGTATTGCTATTGCTTGTCGTGGCAGTGCCTATTGCGTCGACGCGCGTTGCTTTCAGGTCGCGCCGATTCGTGGCGGTTGCGCGTGGATTCGCGGCAGCTCCGATCCTCCATTGCCCGCAGTCCGGGAATGCCACCTTGCCAGCATCCGTGCGGTTTCGCACATTGCTGGCCTGTCGCGCACCGCATGCGCGATGGTGGTACGGCCTCAGTCGAATGGACGATACCCGTTGGAACGATGTTTCCTTCAATTGCCAATCGCTAGTCTGATGACTCCCCGGCACGCCGCGACGAGTAGCGGCACTGGGACGCGCCCTGCCGGCAGATCTCAGGTGCAAGTGCAGCAATGTGTGTGGGTGACAACAATGCCCACATATCTGGAGGTCGGGGAATTTCTACAATCGGAGCACGGTTCATCGGTTCAGCGCTGTCACCTCGCAAGTCAGTCCGACTCGATCGGCTTCAACCACAAACCTTCTGATTCCATCATGTCGAGCCCAATCGCCAAAGATCTCATCGAACGGATCAAGAACAGGGAGTCCATTATCGGCATCGTCGGCCTGGGCTATGTCGGGCTGCCCTTGATGTTGCGCTACTGCGCAATCGGGTTCCGTGTGTTGGGTATCGACATCGACGAGAGCAAGGTTGCCAGGCTCAACGCCGGCCTGAGCTATATCGAGCATATTCCCGCACGCAGCATCGCCCGTGCCCGCGAGACCGGGTTCGAGGCCACCACGGATTTCGAGCGTGCCGGAGAGTGCGATGCCATCATCCTGTGCGTGCCGACGCCGCTCAACAAGCATCGCGAACCCGACATGAGCTTTGTCATCAGCACCGCGGACGCCATCAAGAAGTACCTGCGCGCCGGACAGGTGGTGTCGCTGGAAAGCACTACCTACCCCGGCACGACCGAGGAGGAACTGCTGCCTCGCATGCAGGAGGGGGGGCTGGAGGTGGGCGACGACATCTTCCTGGTCTATTCGCCGGAGCGCGAAGACCCGGGCAATGGCAAATTCGAAACGCGCAGCATTCCCAAGATCGTCGGTGGCCAGACGCCAGTCTGCCGCGAGGTCGGTATGGCGCTGTACGAAGTGGCGATCGACCGCGTGGTGCCGGTCAGCTCGACCAAGGCCGCCGAGATGACCAAGCTGCTCGAGAACATCCATCGTGCCGTGAACATCGGCCTGGTCAACGAAATGAAGATTGTGGCCACGCGGATGGGCATCGATATCTTCGAAGTGGTCGACGCCGCTTCAACCAAGCCATTCGGTTTCACCCCTTACTATCCCGGGCCGGGCCTGGGCGGGCACTGCATCCCCATCGATCCCTTCTACCTTACCTGGAAGGCGCGCGAGTATGGCTTGCACACCCGCTTCATCGAATTGTCCGGCGAAGTCAACAAGGCCATGCCGGAGTACGTGGTCAGCCGGCTGGTGGAAGGACTGAACCAGCAGGGCAAGGCACTCAAAGGCTGCCGGGTGCTGGTGCTGGGCATTGCCTACAAGAAAAACGTCGATGACATGCGCGAATCGCCCTCTGTCGAGATCATGGAACAGATTCGCGCACGGGGCGCGACGGTCGCATACAGCGATCCACACGTCCCGGTGTTTCCGAGAATGCGCGAGCACCATTTCGAGCTGTCGAGCGTGCCGCTCGACGGCGAATCGCTCTGCGGCTTCGACGCCGTGGTGCTGGCCACGGATCACGACGCCTTCGACTATCTTCTGATCCGCCAGCATGCGAAGCTCCTCGTCGACAGCCGCGGAAAGTATCGCGCGTCGTACGCGAATGTTGTCAAGGCCTGAGCACAAGGGAGCGCTAGCGTGAAACGATTCGCACTGATCGGAGCGGCCGGCTACATTGCGCCACGCCACATGACCGCAATCAAGGATTCGGGCAATGAGCTGGTGTCGGCGTACGACATCAACGATTCAGTCGGCATCCTCGACAGCATTTCGCCACAGAGCGAATTCTTCACCGAATTCGAGCGCTTCTATGACCATGCCTGGCGCCTGCGGCGCCAGCCGGGCGCAGCGCTGGACTACATCTCCGTCTGTTCGCCGAACTACCTGCACCAGTCGCATATCTCTGCCGGCCTGCGCCTCGGATGCGACGTGATCTGCGAGAAGCCGCTGGTCCCGACACCCGCATTGCTCGATGAGCTGGCGCTCGTCGAACGCGAGACCGGCAGGCGCGTGTTCAATATCCTGCAGCTGCGCCATCACCAGGCGATCCTCGCGCTCAAGGAGAAGGTTACGAGCGAGCGCAACGGGCACAAGCACGAGGTCGACCTGACCTACATCACCTCGCGCGGAAAGTGGTATCTGGAAAGCTGGAAAGGCGACACGCGCAAATCCTTCGGCGTGGCCACGAACATTGGCGTGCACTTCTATGACATGTTGCACTTCATCTTTGGCAGCCTGCAACGCAATGTGGTGCACTATGGCACGGACAACAAGGCTGCGGGCTACCTCGAATACGAGAATGCACGCGTGCGCTGGTTTCTATCGATCGATGCCAATGACCTGCCTGCCACAGTGAAGGGAAAAAAGGCGACCTATCGCTCGATCACCGTGGACGGTGCCGAGATCGAGTTTTCGGAAGGCTTCACCGACCTGCACACCACCAGCTACCGGGAGATACTCGCGGGCCGGGGCTACGGCCTGGACGACGCGCGTCACTGCGTAGAGACGGTCAGCACCATCCGTTCCGCACGCGCCACGGCGCCCTGCGACAACGAAGGCCATCCTTTCCTGCAGCAACTTCTTGCCTGAGGCTGTGATGACGGACCAGGTACATCCATCGGCCATCGTCGACGAGGGAGCCCAGATCGGCGAAGGATCGCGCGTCTGGCATTTTGTGCATGTCTGTGCCGGCGCGCGCATCGGCAGGCATTGCTCGCTCGGCCAGAACGTGTTCGTCGGCAACCGCGTCGTCATCGGGGACCACGTCAAGGTGCAGAACAACGTCTCCGTCTACGATAACGTCACGCTGGAGGACGGCGTTTTCTGCGGCCCCAGCATGGTGTTCACCAATGTCTACAACCCTCGCTCGCTGATCGAACGCAAGAACGAGTACCGCGACACGCTGGTGAAGCGGGGCGCGACCCTGGGCGCCAATTGCACCATCGTCTGCGGCGTCGTTATCGGCGAATATGCCTTCGTCGGCGCAGGCGCCGTTGTCAACAAGGACGTACCTGCCTATGCGCTGATGGTCGGCGTTCCTGCACGGCAGGTCGGCTGGATGAGCGAATTCGGCGAGCAGCTTGACCTGCCAGTGCGCGGCGAGGGCGAGGCCGTCTGCCGGAATAGCGGGCAGCGCTACATCCTGGACGGCGCAACTCTGCGCAAGGCCGCAGCCTGAGGCAGTGAAAAATCCCCTCCGCATGCCGTCTGCACAGGAAATCCAGCCATGATCGAGTTCATCGACCTCAAAGCACAGCAAGCCCGCATCAAGCACAGGATTGACACCGGCATCCAGCGCGTGCTGGCGCACGGCCAATATATTCTCGGGCCGGAGGTCGAGGAGCTGGAGCAGCGGCTTGCGCACGATACCGGCGCCGGGTACTGCATCAGTTGCGCGAACGGCACGGACGCGCTGCAGATCGCCCTGATGGCGCTGGGCATCGGGCCAGGCGACGAGGTCGTCATGCCCGGCTTTACCTATATTGCCACCGCCGAGACCGTCGCCTTGCTGGGCGCAAAGCCGGTCTATGCGGACGTGGATCCGCGCACCTGCAACCTGGATCCCGCGGCGCTCGAAGCGGCGATCACCGAGCACACAAGGGCCATCATCCCGGTCAGCCTGTATGGACAGTGCGCCGATTTCGACGTCATCAATGCCATTGCCGCGCGCCACGGCTTGCCGGTCATCGAGGACGCTGCGCAGAGCTTCGGTGCCACCTACAAGGGCCGCAGCAGCTGCAATCTGTCCACGATCGCCTGTACCAGCTTCTTTCCCAGCAAGCCACTGGGCTGCTACGGGGACGGTGGAGCGATCTTCACCAACGACGAAGATCTGGCCAAGGCGATGCGCCAGATCGCCCGCCATGGCCAGGACCGGCGCTACCACCATGTCCGCGTTGGCGTGAACAGCCGCCTGGATACGTTGCAGGCGGCCATCCTGCTGGCAAAGCTGACGATCTTCGATGAGGAGGTCGAGCTACGCCAGCAAGTGGCGGCGCGGTACGGAGAACTGTTGCGCCACGGGGGGTTCGAGGCCACGCCGCATGTCGAACCCCACAACCTCAGCGTATGGGCACAGTACACCATCCGTGTCCCGGATCGCGATTCCTTGCAGGATGTGCTGAAGGCCGCCGGAATCCCCACTGTCGTGCACTATCCGTTACCGCTGAACCGGCAGCCCGCAGTAGCCGCCTGCCAGGCCCGCCTGCCGGTCGGCGACGCGCTGGCGCGAGAGGTGTTGAGCCTGCCGATGCATCCGTACCTCGACATGGCAAGCCAGCAGGCTATCTGTTCAGTGATTCTCCGGCATGCCATGTGCCAGCCAGAGCGAGTCGTGCCTTGAGCAAGCAGGCGCTCGCCGTGGACCCTGGCACGGCGGAGAAACCCCGTGTCGGCAGAAGCATTGGCGTGCTGGTCAGCGGGCAGGCCGCCGCGCAGATACTTACGCTGGCGGTTTCGCCCATCCTGACGCGCCTCTATTCTCCGCAGGATTTTGGCGCCGTGGCGGTCTTCGCGGGCCTGCTTGCGTTCTTCGGCGTTGTCGCCTGCCTGCGCTATGACTTGTCGATCGCGCTGCCCGCCCGCGATCGCGATGCCGAGAACCTGGTGGCCTTGTGCCTGCTGTGCGTGGCGGCAACCAGCGCGCTTTGCGCCCTCGGCGTGCTTTTCTTCGGCGAATCGCTGATCCTGACCCTGAACTGGTCAATCGACGCGGCCGCTCTCTGGCTGCTCCCCTTCGGCGTGGCTTCGGCCGGCCTCTACACTGTGATTGAGCGATGGATGGTCCGGATGCAGTATTTTGGCCAGCTGGCGCAGACCAGGCTGCTGCGGTCCGTGATTGCAAACCTGGTGCAGCTGGGCGGCTATGGTTTCGGCGTCCTGGCCTTGATGGGCGGAACGGTGATCGGGCATGGCACCGGCGGACTGTTCTACGCGATCAGGGAAATCCGTCGCAGGCGGGGCGGCGACGTGAAGCTGGTCCGCATCGTGGCCCTTGCGCGCCGCTACAAGGACTTTCCGCTGTACTCCACCTGGACAGCCATATTCAATGTGGCGGGCGTGCACCTGGTGCCGCTGATCTTCTCGGCATTGTTCGGCGCTGCCGTAGTCGGCCACTTTGCCTTCGCGCTGCGCATGATATCGGCGCCGATCTCACTGATCGGCGCGGCGATCGGCAGTGTCTTTTTTTCCCAGGCCCCGGCCGCCATGCGGGCCGGTCGCCTGCCCGAGGCGGCCGAGGCGCTGCGCCGGAAGCTGGCCAATGCCGGCATCCCGGCACTGGTGCTGCTTGTTTGCGCCGGGCCGGACCTGTTCGCGGCCGTGTTCGGCGAACGGTGGCGCATGGCCGGCCACTATGCGCGCTGGATGGCACCCTGGATCTATTTCCAGTTCCAGTTCTCGCCGCTCTCCTGCCTCCCTGATGTGATGGAACTGCAAAAGATGGAACTGATCGCGCAGTTCAGCACCTTTGCGGTTCGTCTTGCCACGCTGGCAATGTGTTACGGATTCAGCGTTGCGGCGGACCCCAGCATTGCCGTTTTCTCCGCAGTGAGCGCCGTTGCCTATCTCGGGATGCTTACCCTGTTCATGTCGCGAGTGGGAGTGAGGCTCAGGACAATGGTGACGCACGATGCGGGACGCATACTGGTCTTCTGCGCCTGGGCACTGCCTTCGATACTGCTGTTCAGCGGCGAATCCGGCTGGCGGTCCCTGGTTTCCGCCGCTTACTTCCTGGGCCTGTCTGCGTTCTGGATGCGGCGTACGCTGCGCCCGACGCAGACTGACGATGAACGATGGTAGCCTCGATCCGCAAGCGGACCAGACATCTCTGTGCCGGATGCACGTCGTGGCGTTGTAGACGGAGTTTCAAGTGCAAGTTCCTAACGTCGCCCACCTTACCTCGGTTCATCCGCGCTACGATGACCGCATCTTCCTCAAGCATTGCCGTAGCCTGGCGGCCAACGGCTATCGGGTCTCGCTGGTGGTGGCCGACGGCGAAGGGGATGAAAGCCGGGACGGGGTTTTCATCACCGATGTCGGCGGCTCGGCGGGGCGCTTGAACCGCGTCTTCCGGACCACGACACGCGTGCTGCGCCGGGCGCTCACGCTGAATGCCGACATCTACCACCTGCACGACCCCGAGTTGATTCCCGTTGGCTTGAAGCTGAAGAAGATGGGCAAACGCGTCATCTATGATTCGCATGAGGACGTGCCCCGGCAGTTGCTCAGCAAACCCTACCTTGGGCCGAGGCGGTTGCGCGCGCTGGCGGGTGCTTTTGCCCTGTACGAGAGACGTGCCTGTCGCGAGTTCGACGGCATCGTAGCGGCCACTCCCTTTATCAGGGACAAGTTCCTGCCGATCAATCCTCGCACCGTCGACATCAACAATTACCCGATTCTCGGCGAACTTGGCGGCCCGGTGCAGTGGGAAGCCAAGCGAGCAGAAATCTGCTATGTCGGCGGCATCAGCTCAACTCGCGGTATCCGCGAGACTGTCATGGCGCTCGAGCAGGTGCAATCCGCGGCGCGCCTGAATCTGGCTGGCCGGTTCGGCGACCAGGCACTGGAATTGGAGGTGAGGGCGGCCAGCGGCTGGTCCCGCGTCAACGAGCTCGGGTATCTGGACCGGGCCGGGGTGCGGGGCGTGCTGGCGCGGTCGGTGGCCGGCCTGGTGACGCTGCACCCGCTCATCAATTTTCTCGATGCACTGCCGGTGAAGATGTTCGAGTACATGGCGGCCGGGATCCCGCCCATTGCCTCCAACTTCCCGCTCTGGCGCGAAATCGTGGAGGAAAGCGAAAGCGGCCTGTGCGTGGACCCGCTGGATCCGAAGGCAATCGCCAATGCCGTCGACTATCTGGTGACGCACCCTGACGAGGCGCGCCGCATGGGCGAGAACGGACGCCGCACCGTGACCAGGAAATACAACTGGGCGAACGAACAGGACAAGCTGTTTCATTTCTACGAGCGGATCCTGGCGTGAGTGCGTGACCGGTTCACCGCTTCATCGGCTCGGCCGAGGCATGGCATTGGCTTCGGGCTTGCGCAATGTCCGGTGTGGGCTGGCTCACGCACTGCGCTACCAAAGTCGCGGCAGATTTGATTAGATGGATGGAGCGCGAGCGGATATCCGTGGCTGAGCCTTGCATCCGGAAAGGCCAGATCCACCGCTTGCCCGGGGGCAGACTTTCACTGGCTGATGGACTGCAAGGGGACGGCAATCCGGAACCCGCAATGAACGACCAACAGGGAGGCGGCAGGGCGATCATGAAGCGCAGCAACCTCTCGCTCTTTGGCAGCTTAGTTTTCCTCACGCTCTTTCCGGGCTTTTTCTACTATCACACCGCGGTGGCCAGCGCCTCTTTTCCGCCGGTGCTGGGTGGCTTCTTCGGCCCCATGTCGGTAGTCCTCGGCATCCCGCTGGTGATATTCGGTTTCGGTGCACTGGTACGCGGGCGCGAGCCGATACTGTTTATCGATCGGGCCTTCGTTCTGTATGTGCTCTTTGTCCTGGCATGGTCAAGCCTGCACTACCTGCTTGGTACAGGCGTGCAAGAGTCCCTCGACTTCTATATGTATAACCTCAGCACGATATTCATGTGGCTGGTGGTCTACATGTCGGTAAGAAACCTCGATCTGAACGAGAAGTGGGTGCGTTGGATACTATCTTTTTCAGTGCCCGTATTTCTGGCCATCGCCGCGTGGAGCTCGAATGGCCAGTTCTACGATACAGAGAAGATTGCCGGTGATGCCGTGCGGGTTTCCGGCTATCAGGGATTGGCCCGTTCTGCCGCCATTGTCGCCCTGGCAGCGCTCGCGTTGCATCGCGGATTGCGTGCCGCGCTGGTGGTAGTGATTGCCGTACCGCTGTTGTTCCTGCTCGGGGCGAGGAGCGAGTTCATGGCATTCCTCGTCGTAGCCGCGGTTCTCTTCGGGCTTCGGGATGGCGCTTCGCGGACCACGCTGGTCTGGGTTCCCCTTGGCATTGCCGGCCTCGCCTATCTGGCTGTCAGCTTCCAGGTCTTCGAGGGCAGCTCGCGCATCCTCCAGCTCCTGGAGATCAGGGAATCGACTTCCTATCAGGCAAGAAACGAATTGCAGCAGTACGCGGTCAGGACAATCGCAGAGCATCCGCTGCTCGGCAGCTACGCTTCCCAGTTGTACCTCGGCGATATCGGGAGCTACGCGCACAACGCGCTCTCCGCGTGGGTCAGCTTCGGGCTGGTGGGCTTCCTGGGCTTCGTCCTCCTGCTTGGCTATGCATTGGTGCAATCAGCCAGGCTGGCCAGGAAGGGCTACGCCGCGCATCCGGAGGTTGCGCTCGCGCTGGCATTCAGCGTCTATACGGTGACCTTGGCGGCCACCGCCAAATCCGTCAACGACCCGATTTTCGCCCTGGCATGGGGCGCGATGGCCTGCGCACTGCGCAAGCGCGAGCGGGCGGGCAGCCGGCCCGCGCTTGCGCAGTGCGCAGGTCGGCAAGCTGCGCGATCCTGACAGGTATCCGCCAGTCCGCTCATCAGGCATGGCCTGTACCGCGACAACTGACATTCATCGATGATTGAGGCATATGGACATCAATCAGGACAAGTACAGAGAGCTCTGCGAGAGCGAACGTTCAATCCGGCTGTCCAGCCAGGCCTGGTGGCTTGACGCGACGGTTGGGGCCGACCGCTGGAGCGTGGCCCTGGTGGAGCGAGCAGGAAAGGTGATCGCAGCCATGCCCTACGTCAAGAAGACGAGGTACGGCTTTGTCATCCTTACCCAGCCTCCCGCCGGACACGGATTGGGACCATGGCTTGCGTGCAAGGATGCAAAGCCGACAAAACTGCTGAGCCAACAGAAGGAGTTGATGACGAACCTGATCGAACAACTACCGAGGTTCGACCATTTCGCGCAGGCCTGGGACTACAACAATACCAACTGGCTGCCCTTCTTCTGGAAAGGCTATCGGCAGACCACGAGATATACCTACATTCTTCCGGACCTCAGTGACGAGGCGTCGCTTTGGAGCGCCATGCAACCCACGGTGAAACAGGACATCCGGAAAGCGAACGACCGCTTCAATCTTCGCGTGCGCCACACCGACAACATTGATGAATTCCTGCCTCTGAACCGCAACGTTGGCATTGACCCGAAATGGCGACGAGGCTATTCCGATGACGTCGCGAGGCGAATCGACGCTGCGTGCAAGGAGCGTGGCAAACGCAGGATCTTTATCGTCGAGGATGAGCAGGGACGGCCTCACTACAGCGCCTATCTCGTGTGGGACGAGCAGAGCGCGTACGGCCTGATGGGAGGCGCAAACCGGGACATGCCACCCAATACCGGAGCCGGCAGCTACTGCATTTGGGAAACCATCAGGTTCGCCTCGACGGTAACCAAGGCCTATGACTTCTCTGGCTCCATGCTGGAATCGGTGGAACGCTTCTTCCGAGGCTTCGGTGCTGTTCAGAGACCGTATTTCCTCATTACGAAGACACCATCCAGGGCGCTCTCGCTGTATCAGCTCATGCGTTCCCGATAGCGGTGCCGCCGGGAAAGCAAGGCGCCCGCGCTTTTACAAGGAGATGCTGGCATGAGCAAGCACAACGCACGCGCCCGTCGACCTCTTGCGCGCGCGCTGCTGCGCGCCGGTAGCCTGGCTGTACTGCTGGTCTGTACCGTGCCAGCGGCGCAGGCGCAGCCTGGCGGCGTGATGCCTGCCGCGCTGGAATGCGGTGGCCCTGTCGAAGGCCTGGTCTGGCGCCGCTGGGACGAAGGCGGGTTCGTCTTCGTGCAACAGCAACTGATCGCGGAACGGCTGGTGAAGCAAGGCGACACCTATGCGCTATACCACATAGAGATCTTCTTTCACAACTTGCTGGCCATGGCACAACGTTGCCAGCGCAGCGCCCGGCAGGCCCAGTTGGCCGGCCTGGTTGCCAAGACTTATGCACAGCTCGAACCCGCGCCCGGCGACCAGCCAGGGCGGGCCTGGATATGCCGCGGTGGTCCCGAGTGCAGCCACAGCATCCGGCTGCGCAACACCGAGGTGTTGCTCAACAGCACCCAGTTCCTGGCCTTCGCGAGCAGCCTTGCCAACGGCATGAGCCGCGAGGTTCGGACGGCGGCTCCCAACGACTTCGTCGAGCAGACGGCACGCATCGCGCGCGAGCACCTGGAACGCTGGAGAACGCCTGCGGCGCAGGACGCGTTGCGCAAACGGATCGCCGCGAGGCCGGAGGATGTCAAAAATACCTCGTCGGAACTGTTCCTGACCGACAAGGATCTTTGGCAGATTGCCATCTACGCGGATCTGGCCGGCATGCTGGCCGCGCGACCTCGGCTTGCCCAGGCGGCGGGCCTGGAGGACGGCAGTATTGCCACCATGAAAGCACACCTGGACTTGTTGCTGCGCCTGGTTGCGGCTCGTACTACTGTACAGGCGCTTCCCGACCCGGAGGGCAAGACTGGCAAGAGCATCAGGGTGGCCGATCTTGATGCGGGATTCTGGCGGCTTTATGACACAAACCGCTATGCCGCCTACACCGGGCGGGACAAGCCTGTTGTATGCAAGCGCGATCCGGCCCGACCAGAACTGGTCACGGTGCAGACGCTTATCCCAGCCGAGCGCTTCGCGCCGGTCGCCAACATCGGCTGGGACATCAGCCACGCACGCCGGCTGGTGCATTTTTTTGATGCCATCGAGCGCAATCGTGCGGCCTTGGTCCAGGTCTACGGCATCGACCCGGCGAGTTTGCCCTCGCAAGACACCATGGCTGCCTTTGCACGCCAGTTCAGTCTTCACGTCTGGAATCAGGATCGGGCCCGCCCGCTGTTCGCCAACTATTTCAGCGGCGCCAACGGCTGGTATCGGGTGAATTACGACAACGGCACAGGCAGTTGCGCGGAGGGCTATCCACCGTATGGCCTGGCTGAGTCATTCCCCACCGGTGGCTATGCAACCTGGCCAGCGATGCACGCGCTGGGTGTGCGCTTGTACGACATTACCCAGTCGTCGCGCAAGGAAGACCGGGACTTCGTTGCAGCCCATTACCCCGGCTTCGCCAGGCGGCCCGGCGACAGCGAGCGCATGCTTGCCGAGATGATGTTCTGGCCTACGCTGGTGCGCCGCGGCGGCGCGCGCTGAAGGGACGAGCCAGCCGCCGCGCTCGTTTCCATCGCGCGCGGCCGGGCGGTGGGGCGACCGTGGCTCGCTGACGCGACAGCCTGTCAGTAGGCGACGACAGCCTGGTACAGCTCGCGCTCCTCGGCGTTGCTGAGCGACGAGTTATGCCACAGCATGGTAAAACAGCCATTCACCGCCTTGCAGGTATCCTTCAGTTCCCGGAACTTTCTCCATGCTGCATCGCCGGTTCCAAGCTTCATATAACCCATGACGGTGCCTTCCATGGCGATCAACGGGCGGATGCGCAAGCTCAGGGCCTTGCCTGCGACCGGATCGAAGGCCGGATATTCGAAGCAGGTGCCGCAGCGGAATCCGGCGTGGTCGGCATAGCTGAGCGTGCTGTCGTAGGTCATGCCCGCCTGCTCCCAACCGAGCATCGTGGTCGGGTGCTCCCAGCGCAGATAGTGCATGCGTCCGCCCCAAACCTCCTGCTCGATCTTCTCTTGCTCGCATACCCGCCGCAGCCGGTTTGCCTCCGCCTGCACCGCGCCGGGCGCCTGATAGGTATTGAAGCTCGGATGCAGGCCGATTTCATGGCCACGGGCATGGATACGCTGCATCAATCCGCGTATCGCAGGATGCTCCGGCTCGTAGTCGGCATCCATGCCGGGGTCGGTGCGCCCGCAGATGAAGTAGAAGGCGCTGACCAGCCCATGGCGCTCGGAAACATCCATGATCCAGTCAAAGGTATTGACCCGATCGTTGGGATGCAGCGCGGTGCGCGTCTTCATCCTGATGACCGGGGCCTGCAGCACGCTCCGTACGTCCCGGCGAATCAGAATGTCGCCGGCCATGCGGCGGACCATTCGCGCCGCGGAGCCAAAGCCATAACGACTGGGCACATCCACGTCATGCGACACCTTCATGCCGGGCCGAAGCTGCCGTAGCTGCAGTTCTGGCCACTGCCGCCTGATCACCTGCCCAAGGATATGCAACCACTCATCCACCACCGGTCGCTCCAGATAGCCATGCCTGTGGGCATGCGAGCGGCTGGCCGGGAAGCGTCTGTAGTTGTCCAGGTCGGTGCGGCCAACCTCCTCCTGGCGCGACAGCATCCAGTAGCAAAGACCGAGAATGTCATAGTGGATTCGATAGCCAGCCGGCGTCGCCTCGATCAGCGGCGACGGAGCGCGCGCAAGGCCCGGCGCCGGTAAAGGTCCGCGCAGGGCCGGCTGCCAGCCCTCGGCAAGCGCATCCCAGGTTGTAAAGGCGAGCGCCGAGTCCGCGCGCTTGAAGGTGACGGGGTCAGCGGCAATCTCGATCGATCCCTCGCCGGATCCGGCAAGGCTCAAGCGGACAAAGCCCGCGTCGGTGCCTTGCAACTGAAAACCATGGCCAAACCGCTCCGCGAGAATCCGCTGCAGCCAGGAGAGGGTTTCCTCAGTCATGTGCCTCATAGGGAATTCCAGAGTGAGAATGCCAGCGTTCTGATTGAACGATGGCTGTGCACGGCTTGAGCAGGGCATGGACACTACATGGCAAACCGAATGGCCGAGCCACAGCCGATTGCGCTGACAGAGAAGATTATCGGGACTCGCTACCGTGCCGGCAATGAAGCTGGGTGTGACGCCGAACGCAAGGTGCGTGCGCTTTCCTGCCGCACCCGCGAGGCTGCCGCGGTGCCGTGCCGGGCAGTGTGGTCTGGGCCACGCTATGCGCTTTCACGAGGCGTCGGACTCTGATTAGATATATTCGGGGCGGATGAAAAAGTACGCTGCCACAACGGCAAGGTATTTGATCATCCGGCCCTGACCATGGCCCTGTGCGTCCGCATGCGGTCGCGGCAGGATCCGCTATTGTCAGGCCCGCGTCTGCTCTGTTGGCCGACCCGGCGGGCCGGGTCGGCCAGCCGGGAGAAGCCCGCCAATGACATGCGCGCCAGCATCCCACGATCCGGTCCCTCCATGAAGCACGTCTGGATTCTCAATCACTATGCCCTGGAACCCGGCAGCGACCACGGCGGCACGAGACACTTCCACCTGGCAGAGCACCTGAGCTCGTCCGGCTGGCAGGCAACCGTTATCGCGGCCAACACGGTCGGCGCAAGGGAACGGCAGCTGGAGGGGGGCAGGTTGTCGCGCCTTGACAGTATTCGCGATGTGTCTTTCCTCTGGGTACGTACGCCCACATACGAAGGCAATGGCGCCGGCCGCATCCTCAACATGCTGGCCTACAGTTGGCGCGCCTTGCGGCGGCGGACCACGCGTGGCCTGCCGCGTCCCGACGTGGTGATCGGCTCCAGCGTGCACCCCTTCGCCGCGGCGGCGGGCGCCCTGCTGGCGCACCGCTTCAAGGTCCCGTTCGTGTTCGAGGTGCGTGACTTGTGGCCGCAGACGCTCGTGGACATGGGTCGCCTGCGCGAAGGAGATTTCCTGACCTGGGCGCTGCGCAAGCTCGAGCTTTGGCTGTATCGGCGTGCCACTCGCATCGTCGTGCTGCTGCCGCACGCGTGGGAGTACATCGCGCCGCTGGGCATTCCGAAAGAGCGCATAACCTGGATACCCAACGGCGTGGACCTGTCGCTGTTCCCACCGCCCACGCCTGCGCGCACCGTCGCGCCGTCCGAGCGTTTTACGCTGATGTATTTCGGCGCCCACGGGCAAGCCAACGGCCTGGACAATTTGCTGCAGGCAATGAAGCTTGTGCAGCAGCGGCCAGAGGGGCGGCACATCATCCTGCGCATGGTCGGAGATGGCGGCCTCAAGCCTGCGCTGATGGCGCAGGCACAGCAACTCGGCTTGCGCAATGTCATCTTTGAGCCCCCCGTACCGAAGACCCGAATTCCGGCTGTGGCAATGGAGGCCGATGCCTTTGTCATCGCCGTGCGCGACCTGCCGCAGTTGTACCGGTACGGCATCAGCATGAACAAGCTGTTTGACTACCTGGCCGCGGGCCGGCCCATCGTCATTGCCTCCAATGCCTCCAATAATCCGGTGGCCGACTCGACGGCGGGACTGACGGTGGCCGCGGAGCAGCCGGAGGCGCTTGCCGACGCCATCATCAGCATCGCAGCAGCGCCGCTCGAGGCTCGCCTGCGTATGGGGCGCGCCGGCCGCGAGTATGTCGAGCGCAACCACAGCTTCCAGCTGCTGGCGCAGCGCCTGGCTGGGGTGCTGGACGAAGCATGCAGAGCTCAGGCCAACCCGGTGTCTTGACCTGGTTGATATCGAGGCTCCGCATTGCACACGGGTCGGAAGACCGGTGCCCGGCCTTTGCGCCCTCGCGGCAGGATACGAGATGCAGCGAACGGCTGGGTCCACTGGGGCAAAGCCTGGCGCTCGCGGTAGTACAGCCTTCTCGTCCGAACATTCAACGTGCGACAACGCACCGAAGCATGGAGCCGCCCCTCCTACGATGCAAAGCATCAGGGCATGGCATATGCGACGCGTTGTCCGCTGCCATCAGTAAGGAGACCGCCGTGAAACCAGTCAATTGGCGCATGCATTCCCGGATCATCCTGGCTACCTCTCGCCACAACATCGCTTCCAGTCTGTCGATACTTGTCGCCACCGGCCTGCTAGCAGCGTGCTCTGCATCGCCGGGCATGTACTTCGGCACCAATGCGGTGGTGAGCGCAATCGGTCCCGATGTCGTACCCAAGGTGACACCGATCACCCTCGATCTGGTGAAAGCCCAACGCAGCAAGGCTCGTACAGACAATGAGCGGGTCGAAGAACTGTTCGCCACGCCGCGGCCTTATCAGATCGGCCCTGGCGACATCATCTCGGTCGTGGTATGGGACCATCCGGAACTGGTGTTTCCCACGCAGACCTACAGCATCGGCGCCGCCTTCGAAATCCCGCAGTCCAGCGGCGGCTCCAACGTGCCGGGTTATGTGGTCAGCGCACAGGGCGATATTCAGTTCCCCTACGCCGGCGTCATGAAGGTGGGTGGGAAGACCGCAAACCAGGTTCGCGACCAGATGGCGCGGGTTCTGTCGCGAGTGGTCAGGGACCCCCAGATGACGGTGCGGGTGCTCGGCTTCCGTAGCCAGCGTGTCTACGTTGACGGAGAAGTCAAGACGCCTGGCATGCAGGCCATCGATGACGCGCCCATGACGCTGGTGGAAGCGCTCAATCGCGCCGGCGGTGTGCTGAATCTGACCGGTGACAACAGCCGCATCCGCG
Organism: Cupriavidus phytohabitans; assembly: GCF_000426345.1. GTDB lineage: Bacteria > Pseudomonadota > Gammaproteobacteria > Burkholderiales > Burkholderiaceae > Cupriavidus. The sequence continues at coordinate 127,334 of NZ_AUFE01000003.1, forward strand.
TTACCCGCGGCGAGCGCAGCTGGTATGTCAACATTCCCGCCCTGCTTGCCAGGGGTATTGATCCGTCCCGCATTCTGCTGCGCTCGGGCGACATCGTCCGCGTGGAACAGCGCGAGGACAACAAGATCTTCGTGACCGGCGAAGTGGTGCGCCCCGCCTCCCTGCTCATGCGCAATGGACGGATGACACTGAACGAGGCACTTGGCGATGCCGGCGGTGTCAATCCGAGTTCGGCCAATGCGGAGCAGATCTACGTTATCCGCAAGGCGGCCGATGGCGAGCCCAACATCTACCATCTGAACAGCAACTCTCCGGCGGCGCTGGCTATCGCCGAGGGCTTCGAGCTGGAACCGAAAGATGTGGTCTATGTGGACGCACGTGAGGTCGTCCGCTGGAGCCGCGTGATCAACCAGTTGTTGCCGAGCACCCAGCCTGTGTTCAGTACTGCCACGGCAATCAAATAGCGGGATGCGAAACATGACTCGCTCGATCCTGGTGATTTGCATCGGCAATGTCTGTCGCAGCCCCATGGCGGCCTGCCTGCTGAGCCAACTTCTGCCCGCATGCGAGGTAGCTTCGGCCGGACTCGCTCCGCCGGTCGGCGCACCCGCGGATCCAAGCGCTGTCAGGCTGCTTGCGCGCGAGGGTCTCGATATTGCCAGTCACCGCGCCCGCGCCGTGAATGACGCACTTGTGGCAGCTGCAGACCTGATCCTCGTGATGGACAGCGAGCAACGCGACGAGCTTGAACGGGTTTTCCCGCTGGCACGCGGGAAAACCCACCGGATTTGCGAATCTACGTCCACGGATGTGCCGGATCCGTATGGATGCTCGCCAAGCATGTTTTATATCGTTCTGGAACTGATCAAGCAGGGCATTGCTTCGTGGTCTGCACGGCTGGTAGAGGTTGCACCAACTGAGGGTCAAGGAGAAGTATCATGAGAACGGTCAGTACCCGGGATCAAACCCCCGCTGGCGTGGACGAGCAGCAGTCGGCAGTGGACTTTACCGCCTATCTCGATTTGCTGGCCCGCTATCGAAAGACTTTCCTGTCCGTCGTCGGAGTGGTCATCGTGGTCGGCCTCGTCTATGCCTTCCTGGCCAAGCCCGTCTACCGCACGAACATGACGGTGCAAGTGGAGGAATCGGGTGGTAACCACGTCAGCAAGCTCATAGCCTCCATCTCCCCGGGTCCCGATGTCAAACCCGCCGCTTCTGCGGAGATTGAACTCCTGCGCTCGCGGATGGTGGTCGGAAAGGCTGTCGACAACCTGCGTCTGTATATCGAAGCCGCACCGCGCTATTTCCCGCTGATCGGCCCGGCAATCGCCAGCTTCAATCCTGAACTGTCGCACCCTGGGCTGTTTGGATGGGGTGGCTTTGCGTGGGGCCATGAATCGATTACCGTGTCCCAGCTCGACGTTCCTGCGTCCATGGAGGAACGCAAGATCCGGCTGACCGCGCTGGGTAACAACGAGTACAGGGTGCGGTTTGCCAGCGACGATGCCGAGGCTACCGGCAAAGTGGGATCGCCATTGACGATCACCACTGCCAACGGCGCGGTCACCATGCTGGTAAGCCAGTTGGACGGGCGCCCCGGTACCCAGTTCGTGCTGCGTCGCCTGGCGCGCACTGCGGGCATCGCGCGCTTGCAGGAGAAGCTGACGATCAGCGAGCGCGGCAAGGATAGCGGCGTGATCGGCGTGTCTCTGGAAGGTGTCTCGCCTGACATGACAGCGGCTATCCTCAACGAAATCGGCAATGCCTATGTTGACCAGAACATCCGCCGCAAAGCCGCCGAAGCCGAAAAGTCACTCGCATTTCTCGAGCAACAGCTGCCGCTGCTCAGGCAGCAGGTCGACACGGCCGAGACCCGATATAACGCGATGCGCAATCAACGCGGCACGATCGACCTCGGCGAGGAGTCCAAGCTGATCCTGGGTCAGTCGGTGCAGATCCAGACCAAGCTGCAAGAGTTGCAGCAAAAGCGCCAGGAACTGGCTGCACGCTTTACTTCAACGCATCCGGCCATCGCACTCGTCGACAGCCAGATCTCCGGCCTGACCGCCCAGCTGAACGGGGTGTCCGGGCGGATCCAGAAGCTGCCGGACGTGGAACAGAACGTGGTGCGGCTGATGCGCGACGTCAAGGTCAGCACCGAGCTGCTGCAGTCCCTGCTGAACGAGGTCCAGCAGCTGAAGCTGATCAAGGCGAGCAAGGTAGGAACGGCGCGCATTGTCGACCCGGCGGAGGTGCCGCTCAGGCCGGTCCGGCCGGACCGGGCGCTGATTGCCGGGCTATCGCTCGCCCTGGGCCTGGTTGCTGGCCTGCTGGTGGTCTTCGTGCGCCATACGCTCGAAGGCGGCGTGGCCGACCCGGACGAGATCGAGCGGCAGACAGGGATGACTGTCTACTCGACCATCCCCTTCAGCAAACAACAGTCACAGTTGTCACCGGGCGCCGGCCTTCTGGCACTCCAGCAGCCGGACGACCCTACCGTGGAGAGTCTGCGCAGCTTCCGTACCGCATTGCGTTTCGCCATGGCCGGGAGCAACAGCCCGACGGTGGTGATCACCGGGCCTGCCCCAGGCGTAGGCAAATCCTTTGTCTGTGCTAACTTTGCCGCAATTGCCGCCACCGGAAGCCGCGTGGTGCTCATCGATGCCGACCTGCGCCGCGGTAGCCTGCAGAGTTCCTTTGATGTCAAGCGCGGCCCTGGCTTGACCGAACTGCTGATGGGCGCGCCGCTGGAGCAGGTATTGCAGCGGCAAGTGGCGCCCGGCCTGGACTTCATACCGACCGGCTCGCAACCACCACACGCGATCGATCTGCTGCTGAGCCCCGCCATGGACTCCCTGCTTGAGCAGCTCAAAGCGCGCTATGACCTGGTGCTGATCGATACGCCGCCAGTGCTTGTGGCTGCCGACGCGGGCATCCTGGCAGGCAAGGCTGGCGCCGTGTTTCTGGTGGCGCGCGCCGAGAAGACCACGACCGGCGAACTGGTTGCGACGCAACGCGCGATCCGGCAGGCCGGCGCCGATGTCAAGGGCGTGCTGTTCAACGGGCTTCTGATCGAGGGCCGCTGGTACCGGGCCCACAGCTACTTTGGCAAGTATCGCTATCTCGCCGATTACGGCAATGGACAGACCAAGCGGGCTTAGCCGAGACCACGGCGGCGGCTGGTGTAGTTTCCGTCCAGCCGTCGGCCGCTGAACTCGAACTCCGCTTCGCCTGAGGGCAAACAAGTCATGCCACTCGTTCATGCGGATACCGTCTCGTCCGTGGTCATCGCCGGCGCAGGCGGACTTGGGCTCGAACTCTATGACTACCTGCAGGCAGAAGCGCGGTGCGGCGGACCTGCGGTAGCGGGCTTCATCGATGACACGCCAGACAAGGTTCCGGAGGGCATAGACCTGCCACATCTGGGGTCGATTCGCCAGTTCCGCCCAACGCCGCGCCAGGCAGTGCTGGTAGCGATTGGTGCCACCCTGGCACGGCAAGACGTGCTGTCATGGCTCTTGCATATCGGGATCGAGGTTCCGATCTATGTCCATGGTACGGCCCTCGTCTCGCCCTCCTCCCACCTGGGCGTCGGCGCATTGATTTTTCCGTTCACGGTCATCAGCCGGGGCGCGGTGGTGGAGGACGGAGCGGTGGCCAATGTCTACAGCGGAATTGGGCATGGTGCCCGGGTGGGTGCGTGCTCCGTGCTTTCCCCTCACGCGGTCCTCAACGGCAACGCCGCCATCGGACCGCGGTGCTTCCTGGGGACACGTGCGACGCTCTTCCCGGGCGTGAGCATCGGCGCGGAATGCGTTGTCGATTCTCACACCTGCGTTTCGACCAGCGCCAAGGACCGGCAGTTCATCACCAGCGGCAGTTTCCAGATGACCTCACGCCTGATTCGCGATCAGTGATGAACAGCTCGGGGCTCCAGCTCAGAAAGTTTCAGAACATACGCGGTACGACGGCACCCGGCATTTCACGACAGTCACCACGATCTGGCCGGAAACCGGATCGGTATCGATGTACCTTGAATAGCGCTCGGTGACGCCGAACCAATCCATTCCATGTGACCACAATCGGCCTTTGACGGGACGTGTCGCTGCCAGCGCAAAGACCAACAGGAACCCGCAAAGCGCCACCCTCGCAAGCATCGGCGTCCGACCGGGGAGCACAGGCTGGCGAGCGGGCTGGCGAGCGGGCCGACAAAAAGGATGCAAATTGATCCACGCCACGGCAAGTCCGACAGTCATGCCGATCAGGGTTTCAGCAAGCGTGTGATAGTGTCCGACGATCAGGGCAACTGCGACCAGTACCGCCACGAGTACACCGGCAGACAGGCCGATCCTGGCCGTTCGCCTGCCCCATGCCGATCCCAGTATCGCGCCCAGCATCGGGTAGACCGATGCAGTGAGCATGGCGTGCCCGCTTACGCTGTACACGTTCACCGATGGCATTGACCATCCATTGAATTCGAACGCCAGCTTCCCTGCAAGAATGACGGCTGCGCCGCCAACCAGCGACACGAGCCAGTAAGACGCGCGCTTCCACAATCCCAGGTAGGCCAGACGGAGCGCAACAAGGCCCGCCAGGGGGATCGCCAGTGACGCGCCGCCACTATGGACAATCAGCATCCAGGATAGCTGCATCAGGAGCCTCAACTTGTCGAATGGTCGCTTACCCGTGCGTCCCGGCGTATTTCTCCAGCGGCTTCCAGTTCATCATGCGATATCGCCATCCGAGGCGCTCCGTTTGCTTCCCATGAAGCGAGGGGCAGAGAACTCTCCCGCGGCGCTGATCCCCTCGCGCGCTACTACCTTGATGACGGTCTTCCACAAGATCACGATGTCCAGCCACACCGAAACATGATCGACGTACCAGACGTCCAGCCGGAATTTCTCTTCCCAGCTGATCGTGTTGCGTCCACTGATCTGTGCGAGTCCGGTAATGCCGGGACGGACCATGTGGCGGCGCATCTGCTCTGGAGAGTAGCGCGGCAGGTACTCCATCAATAGCGGCCGCGGCCCAACCAGACTCATATCACCCTTGAGTACATTCCAGAGCTCCGGCAGCTCATCGAGGCTGGTGGAGCGAAGAAACGCCCCAAGTTTGGTCAGCCGCTCCGGATCAGGCAGCAGTTCGCCGTCCGGTCCGCGAGCATCCGTCATGGTACGGAACTTGAGAATGTGGAATGGTTCGCCATGAAGTCCCGGCCGGACCTGCCGGAAGAAAACCGGTTTTCCCAGACGCACGCGCACTAAGCAAATCAGGAGCAGAAGCGGAATGGCAAGCAGCAGCATGCCCAGCAAGGCCAGGACAACATCAAAGATGCGCTTCATCACGATTGCTCCGAGAAACCGCCCCTGTTTGGGCATGGCGCAGAGGGAGCGCCGCTGACAGGCAGAATCCCCTGCTGGAATGGCCGGTCTGCGGCCAGGAAAGGGTGAGCATTGAAGAATTCCTGATCATTGCCGCGGAATGACAGGCGACCACCGCCCCTTCGCCGCGATGGCGCGCAGCGACCGCACTGCGGACAGGTCTTGCTTCATGCTCTTGGTTCGGGTGCCTTGCCCATGGCCTACGATCCATCCACGGGCACTCAGTTCGGAGGATTACCTGCAGTGACTATGCCCCGCGGTGCCCCTTCGCACCGTTGGCTACCTCACACTTCAGCTGCCGGCTCTGCCACGGCGCCAGGGAGCACTCCCGCAACCATTTTTCCTCAGCTTGCTCTACCAGTTCTTCGAGTCTGTTTGAGAGCGCACCGAATGGCGGATGTCGTCTCGCCAGAATCGGAAGTCCATACGCAAGCCAGCACAATGAAAGGTGAAGAGGACCGACATGAAAGCCTCGACGACAAGCGGCGAAGGTGGGGGCGGGCTGGGAACCACCCTGTCGGCGACCGCGCATCCCCACGCCCTGCATGGTTCCGAAGCCATCTGGCAGGAAACCAATTGCTATATCGACCTGTGGGTGGAATTGCTGCATGGCTGGGGGCTCGAACCGCGCGCAGGACTCGCGTTCACCGTTGCACAAGACTTTGAAGGCGATCACTTCACCTTCTTCAAGTACCCGCAGATGGATCTGGAAACGCTGTATGGGATCAGCGTGCAGGAAATGGCCGTTTATGACACGCTGCAGGCACACGTCACGGCGCAGGTCGAACGCGGTCACACCGCACTGGTCGAAGTCGACAGCTTTTACCTGCCCGACACGCATGCCACCGCCTACCGGCGCGAGCATGTCAAGACCACGATTGCAATCAACCGTATCGACAACCAGGCCGAGCGCGTCTGGTACTACCACAGCCTGGGCTACCACAGCGCGCAGGGCGAGGACTATCGCGGCCTGATGCGGCTCTTGCCCGAGCTCGCAGGCAACGCAAATATCCTGTTCCCCTATGCTGAATATGCAAAACGGGTGCGGCCTCCGCTCGAGTCGTCCGCGTTGGTCGATGCTTCGGTGGCACTGATGCGATACCACCTCGCCAGACGCCCTGCAGGCAATCCGGTAGGTCGCTGGCGACAGGTGTTCGGCAAGCACATGGACGCCTTGCTGGCGCGGGAAGAAGCCTATTTTCACCTGTACACCTTCAACTTCCCGCGCCAGCTGGGCGCCAACTTCGAGATGCTGCATCACTGGTTGTACTGGCTAAGCGAGCATGGGCACGAAACGCCCCTGGCCGTCGCAGACGACGCACGCACCATCGCAACCGAGAGCAAGGTATTGCAGTTCCGACTGGCGCGGGCGGTGGCACGCCGGCGCGCCGACCTCTGCGCCGACTGCCTCGATAGCCTGGAGTCCTGCCATGACAAGGCCATGGCGGGACTGCTATCGGCTTTCGGTTGAGCCAGCACGCGGGGCGCCCCAGGAACGGCGCTTACAACCGCTTGCGGGCGGCGCCGGGCAACCGGAGTACCCCGCGGTGCGCGTCCGGGTCGACACCAGGACGTGATCGCCAGACGACGCTAACCATCATAGCCAAGCGGATGGTCTGCATTCACAGCGTAGATTTCGCCTGAGGGAACGGGAACAGCATGCGCCGCGCCCTTGCCCTGGTGCACGAGTCGAACTCGCCGGCTGCTTCCCGGTGCAAGGTGGAACCAGTTCTCCGAAGCCTGGTAGGCACCGTCTTCGATGTGCACCCAGCGCGCGAAGCGCTCCGCTGACACCGTCAGCCACCACTCGTCGCCAACCTGCTCAAGCTGCGCCCGCAACCCAGGCTCCTTGAGCGCGGCGGCACGGCGGTCGGGCAGGTACACGGCCTGGCTCAGTGGCTCGCCGCTGTCGCCGGCAAGCAACGTCGCCAGTACCACGTCATGCGTCGGCGGGCCGAAGCGATAGGCATATGTGAAGTCAAAGAAGCGATCCAGCAGTGCGGACGCCTCGATACGCTCCGATCCGCGCGCCGGCAGCCGCAGGCTGTGCCGGGCTTCAGCCACCACCATCGCGCCGTCACGCAGGCAGCGCAGGACCAGCAGCAGCGAGCGTGGTTGCGGCATTTCGTTCAGCACGTGCAGGTGCAGTCCGTTGAGCCCCTCATCGGTAATCAGCACCTGCACTGGTTGCCAGACCTGGCGTAGCGCATGCCATGCCGACTTGGGGCGCCCGCACGCATCGACAATACCCCAGCCTGCGCCAGGCGTCAGGTCTTGCAGCTGCCAGATCAGGCCGCCGGAACAACCCGATCCTACTCGTCGCCATTCGCTGAAGACTTCGGTCATCACCTCCGCCGTCACCGCCCGCGACAGCATCAGGTAGCGTTGGGGCTGTTCATACCGCAAGCGCGGGGGATCCACGTCGTACAAGGCGCGCAAATAGTGATCGCGGACATCTTCGAAATCCCACGGTGCCCCCGCGTCGCGCGGCACCGTGGCTTTCCAGCGCGGGGAATGCAGCGGCAGCGACAGTCCGTGCTCTGTCAGCGTCCGATCACCGGGAACATTGGCAAAGGCCAGGCATTCGGAGGCGAAGCGGACCTGCGCCAGCCGCGCATCCGTCAACGGGCGTTCGTAGGCCCCCACACCGTAATAGTGGCAGACACCGCTGTCCGGCTGGAACGGCCAGGCACCTCCGGTTGGCGAATTGCTGACATAGACCACGTCCGGGCGATACGCGGCAACCAGGCCCGGGATCAACTCCTCGAACAGCGGTTGCTTCCATTCGCCACGCGAGGTACCCAGCATTGCCGCCTGCTGCTCCGCCTCGCTACCGCCGCAAAGCACTGCAATGCTTGGATGCGCCCGGGTCGATGTCAGCCACCCGGTGACTTCGCGCTTGAAGTCATCGGTAAGGCCAACGCCGGGTCCGATGCTGCCATAGTCGAAGTTGGCGAACATGAAATCCTGCCAGACCAGCAAGCCCAGTCCGTCGCAAACCCGATAAAAGGCTTCACCCGGATAGCACGTGACACCGCTGATGCGCACCATATTCATGCCGCCGTCGCGCGCAAGCGTCAGCCAATACCGGGATGCTTCATCAGTGTCTGCGAGGCCAGGCAAATCGATGCTGGAAATGCAGGCCCCGCGGCAAAACAGCCGCTCGCCATTGATGCACAGCGCAAACGGCTCCGACAACCTGGAAGACCCGGACGAGTCCGATGCGCTCGCACCGTCGAGCGATACCGTGCGAAAACCGACCCGACCGCATTCGATGGCGCGCCCGTCGACGGTTGCATCGACACGGTAGAGGTGTGGCTCGCCGTGCGTATGAGGCCACCATACCTTCGGGCGTTCGACCCGTAGCGTGCCCGCAAGGGTGTGCCTGTCAATGCGCGACAGCGTGCCGGGATAGCTGCAACCCTCACCGTCTGTTGCCTCGAACGACCCCGAGGCCGGCGCTGCCCCCGGGAAATGCAGGCGCAGCGAGACGACGCCTTGTCCTTCCGGCATTTCCGCCGACACGTCAGCACGCACGCCGTGGAGAATGTCGTCGCTTGCCGGATCGAGCAACTCTACGGAACGCCAGGGCCCCACCGCATGCACCGGCGGGCACCAGCCCGGCATATGGCCAAGCAGGGTCGTGCGGACCGTACGCAGGGTCGGGGGCACGATCATTCTGGGCTTCCAGCGCACGGCGCCACGCCGCTTGCGCAACCATGGATGCAGCGCCCGAAAACAGAGATACAGCAGGTTGTCTCCGTCCAGGTCGACCTCGACCTCGTGCGCGGCGAACATATGCTGAACACTTAGCACGAGTTTTCCGTTGAGCCAGGCTTCGGCCACTGTGGCGAGTCCGTTAAAGCGCAGCACCTGCCTGCCCCGGCCGGCAAAGCTCACTCGATACCAATGGTCATGCAGGTGCAGTGGCGGCGGCGCGGAGTCGTCCCAGCGCCCGGCGGCGCGCAGCGCGCTGGCCACCGTGCCAGGAACCGGGGCTGGCAGCCAGCCCGCCGTGCCATCCAGGCCCGCCGGACTGTCGGCTGCACCGGCGTCCGTCTGTATCCACGTCCACTCGCCACCGAGCGCGGCATTGCCAATGGGAATGCCCGATCGGACGTCAGGAAATGACTCCAGATCGGGCATCGAAGCGTTTGTGTCCGGGTAGCCTTGGGACTTCATGGACTGCCTTCATCTCGTAACCCGCCAGGGCCGAAATGCCAGCCTGGCGGAGCACAGCCGACTGCCTCACAGAATGGCTCCAGCGGCATCGGCCGGCAGCATGCTGCGCGGTTCCGATTGGATCCTCGCGGCGTCAGACTAGATGCCTCCGAGCACGTCGCGCACGCGTTGCGGCCAGCGCGCCAGTTCGAAGCCGTGATGGCGCAGCAAAGCCAGCGTCAGGCGCTCGATGCCGAAGCCCACGCAGCCGGTATGCGCCAGCGCCCCGTCATCAGTGCGCAGCGGCCACGCATGGGCGAAATGATCCATGTGGTAGTTGAAACTCATGCAAGCGGTCGGTGGCGCGCCATCGTTGATCGGCACCAGCAGTTCAAACTTCAGCTTGAGTTCACGCTGACTGTCCGCGACGATCTTGCCACCACGACCGAAGAACGGATCGTTTGCAATATCCACTTCGTGCGGCAACCCGAGCATGCTGGCCAGCTTCTGGCCACGCTCCATCCATATCTGGCGGAATTCGACAATCTGCTCGGCAGTCCCGAGCCGCACGTACTCGCGCTGGCGGAACATCTGCATGCGTGCGGGATCGATGGAAGGCTCATGGCGGAAGCAATACGTCAGCACGTCGACCACGAGGCCGCCACGGGGCATCGGCCCGCGGTCGGCCACTACCGGATAGACCGGATAGACCGGATAGCACGCCGCGGGTGCCAGCACCACTTCGGTCGGTCGCTGCTGCTCGGCCCATTCCTCACCGTGTTCCACACGGGCGAGCAGACGGTGATGTTCCCGTTCGCCGCCACAGAAGCAATGCACCGTCCCCGCCAGTTGCGGAAAACTCTTGAGGTATTCGCTCGCCTCGAAATCCTCGCGCGGCATCGCGGGAGGAAATCGCATCACTTCCGCATGCTGGTCGGCTCCGAGCTTGCTGATGGCGATGTTCAATCCATCGGCAATGCCTTCGAACAGCGCGCTGCGGCCATAAATGCCATCGACCTTGGTCGGGAAGAGCACACGGGCATCGATGAGCGCCTGCCGGTAGGCACGACGGCCGAGGTCCGGATCCTTCACCGGTACGGCGTGGAGAAAATGATCATCCGCGACAGGAGATGCGTTTTCGTCGGCTGTGCAAGTGTGGCTGGTGTCGTCCATGTTCGGATCCTCAGGCAGTTCGGTCCGCCAGCAGCAGGTTGGCGGTGTTGGTCAGGATGCGATCGTTGTTGATCATCAGGGGCGCTGACCACAGATCCCGAAGGTGGCGTCCCAGGCTGAACGGCGTGCCATGCTTGTAGCCCGCCATGCCGCACACCAGCATCGCGATCTGGACTGCCTCGAGCGCCAGCGCCGACACGCTGGTCTTGAGACCATTCATTTCCGCCGCCAGGCTGAACATCGCCGACACGCCCTGCCTTGCGTGCCGCTGGCGCTGGTGGCTCAGCGCCAGCTCCAGACGGCCATCAAGCATCTGGATGATGGCCACGGCCTCAGCCACGCGCGTAGCCGATGGCGGCAGCGTGCCGGGTCGGGCACGGGCCTGGCCCTGGAACAGTGCCTTGGCACGCTGGACCGCGTCCGCCGCGATGCCTGTCCACACGGCAGACCACAGGATATGCGACACGGGGGTCATCGTAACGTCGGCAATCTCGCCAAACGGCACCGGCAGGATCTGATCGGTATGGCCGCGCGCTTCGAGCCGGAAGCCGTTGCTGCACGTGCCCCGCATGCCCAGGGTGTCCCATGCGGAGAGGTTTTCCAGCGTGTAGTCCGGCTTCAGAACACTCACCATGACCTGGTCCGTGGGCGCGGCATCGGGGTGCCGACGTGCCGTCACGAGAATTCCGTCAGCGTGGGCACCATAGGAGATGGTTGGCGCCATCTTCAGCAAATGCAGGTTGTCGTTGTCGACGTTGACCGCGCATCCGCTGTTGCGCAAGGCACCGCCAATAGCCTCTTCGGAGGTGGCCGATGCGAGCAGCAACTGTTCGCCGCCAAGCCGTTGCAGCAGTTGCGCGTGCCATGCACTGTTGCCGGCATGGTTGACCAGGCATGCTACCTGGATCTGGTGCATGGCGTATATCATGCCCGTCGAAGCGCAGGCAGCGCCGAGCACGCGGCAAACTGCCGCGATCGCCTCGAGCGGCGCGCCACCACCGCCAAGGTCAATCGGTACCATCGCACCCAGCAGTTTGTGCTCGCGCAATACCGTGAAGGCCTGACAGGGAAAGCTTGCATCCCGGTCGATCTGGTCTGCATGCCGTGCGGCTTCTGCGGCGACCAGCCTCGCCGCCGCCATCCAGTGCGCAGCATCTGCAATCCCGGCGCGCGGATGTGTCAGCTCAACGCTGGCAAGGGCGGGACTCACGCAGCCTCCTGCTCATTCTTGAGTTGCTCGGCTGCCGTAGCCAGTGCGCCGATGCTGCGGAACAGCTGGCGGGTCAGCATGCGATCGGGGATTTCGATGCCGAAGGCGTTCTCGATCGCGATCATGACATGCACGGTCGCCAGCGATGACAGTCCCGCTTCATACAGATCGGCGTGGTCATCCAGAGATTCAACTGGCACGTTCAGACGAGCCACTTCCGACAGAATGGTACGTATGGCTGCTCTCATGCTGGGGCTCCAGATTTAGGAAAAGCATGGTGTTGGGCTATTTAGCCCGGACTTCGGGCTCGAATCGGTACGCTTCCGTACGAATGGGCTGCGAGTGCCGGGACGCCTGCAAGGCCCTGGCACGGCGCGTTCCGGGCGGAGAAGCCCCACCTGGAGTTGCCAGGGCAATGCGTGGTCTTCGCGCGGGAAAGCACGACGCGACATCCAGGCCCGGGGGCGAGGGCCCTGTCAGGTCTTCTTGCAACAGCGCTACCAGACGAGGCGATGCGCCCTGTCCAAGGGGGCAGCTCCGCCCGTAGGCGGCACCGATCGAGCGCCGTCACGCGTGCGGGCGTACCCGTTTCTGCGTAACGCTTTCCCCGCATCACTGCATGCGCTCGTGCGTATGTTGCGCAGAAAATTGGCACGTCCCGCGATCGGAGCGCCGGCTTCAGGCTTTCTCCGCTCCATTGATGACTTGCCTGGTCAATGCCGGGCGCTTCGCTTCCGCCTTGGGCAAGGGCATGCCCAGATAGGGATTGATGGTATTGAAGTCCGACCGGTTGCTGCGCCGTGGCATGACCCCGTTCAGGATCCCGCCCGCCAGCCGCGCATTGGCATGCGCCAGGCGCTTGAGGGTGTCGTCGACCTGGCCCGCCGCCGTCACGTCCGCGCGCACCACCACCAGCGTGGAGCCCGCCAGGTTCGCCACCAGCGTGGCATCGGCCACGGCCAGCACCGGCGGCGTGTCGACCAGCACCAGGTCGAAGCGGCCCGCGCACAGCCGCAGCGTTTCCGCCAGCGCCGGCAGCATCAACAGTTCGGACGGATTCGCCGGCGCCGCGCCGCGGTTGAGCAGGAACAGGCCGCTGACCACGCTCGGCCTGACTGCATCGGCGATCGCGGCGCGCCCGGCCAGCACTTCGGCCAGGCCCGGCTCGACCGGCTGGTCGAACCAGTCCGCCACGCGGCCGCGGCGCAGGTCGGCGTCGATCAGCAGCACGCGCTGGCCGGCCTCGGCAAACAGCACCGCGAGGTTGACCGCGGTAAAGGTCTTGCCCGCGCTGCTGGCCGGGCTGGTGACCGCCACCACGCAATTGGGCGCATCGCGCAGCGCGAAGTGCAGCGCCGCGCGCAAGGTGCGCAGCCCCTCCACCGCCAGAGAATGCGGCGCGCGCCGCGCCAGCAGGTACTGGTCGTGCAAGCCCTGGCGCAGCAGCCGTTCGGCGCGCGCGTGCTCGTCCTCCGGCGCGGCCGCGGTGGCGGCATCGATCACCTCTGTGCCCGGCTCGGGCCAGCCCAGGCGCGCCTCGGTCGGCAGCGCGAAGCCCGCGGCGATGCCCAGGCGGCGCTTGGTTTCGATCTGGCGCTCGAGCTCGGACTGCTCGTTGCTGAAGGCGATGTCGCCGAGCATGGCCATGCCAAGCCGCTCTTCGGCATCGGCGGCGCTGGCCACCGACGGGCGCAGGCGCTGGCGCAGGTTGACGCCAGCCACGCCCAGGCACAGCCCGAGCAGCGCGCCCACGGAAGCGAACGGCCACGTGCCGATCCCGACCGGCGTCACCGGCGCGATCGCCGCGTCGATCACGCGCAGCTGGCTGGAGCTGTCGGACAGCATCAGCGACAGCTGCTCGACCTTGGTGCGCAGGGTCATGTACATGTCCTCGGCCACCTTGACGTCGCGCGTCAGCGCCACCGATTCGCGCTCGGAGGCCGACAGGCTTTGCATGCGCGCATCGATCTCGGCACGCTCGCGCGTCATCTGCTGGATCTGGCTGTCGACCGTGCGCACTTCATTGGCCTCGGTGGTGAAGCGCTGCAGCAGCCGCGTGCGCTCCAGCCGCAGCGCGGCGATCTGGCGCTGGTACTCCATGCTGTTGTTCAGGAACGATTGCGCATCGCGGCTGGGCGCCAGCGAGCCGGTACGCGCGCGGTAACGCGTCAGCGCCTCTTCCGCGCGCGTGAGCTCGGCCTGCACGCGCGGAAGTTCGTTGGACAGGAAGGCCAGCGTGCCGGCGGCGTCCTCGCGGCGCTTGGTGGTCTGTCCGTCGATATAGGCGCGCGTGACGCCGTTGACCAGCTCGGCGGCAAGCTGCCGGTCCGCATACTGCCAGCCCACGCGCACCGTGCCGCCCGGCTGCGCCGGTGCGCCGCCGGGACTCGCGGACATCTGCGCGCCTTCGCTCTCGACCTGCAGGCCCCTGCGCACGGCCTCGGCGGTGCGCGCGAGATCGTGACGTGTCAGCACGAAGCGCGTGCCGGGCGCGGCCTCGATGCGGTCCACGCGCAGCGTAATGCCGTTGCCGCTGGCGGTCTCGCCGACACGGCCCTCGAGCAGCAGCACGTCCTGGTCGAAGAGCCGGTAAGCGCCGTCGCGGCGTGCCTCGAACAGCAGGGGATGGTCCACCAGGTCTTCGGGCACGCTCATGGTGTCGACCACCAGGCGTTCGCCGCCCCAGGCATAGCCCTGGCTTGCGGGCCAGGTCCCGCGCACGTGGCCGGGCGTGGAGAAGCGGTCCAGCAGCGCGCCCACCAGCGGCGCGCGCAACGGCTGCGCGGTGATATCCAGGCGCAGGCGCTCCACCACTGGCCCCACCACGGCGCGGCTCTTGAGCAGCCCCGCGTCGAAGCCGGCAGCGCCCTGCGTCTGCGCGACGCTGCGCACGCCGCCGTCGCGCCCCTCCACCTGCACCAGCGCCTGCGCGCGGTATTGCGGCGGCTCGGACAGCGCCACCAGCGCGCCGACGCCGGCGCCGGCAACGCCCGCGGCAACGATCCAGCCCATGTGGTCCATCAGTGCGCGCGCCTGGCGCGTGCCGGCGGGCTGAGCTTCGCGCCGGGGGGCCGCACCTTCCGCCGGTGCGCCGGCATATGACAGTCTGCTCACGGGTACCGCTCCTCAAATGGGATCAGCGCGGCGTCCTGCGCCGCGCGTGGTCAGCCGCATGCCGCCAGGGGCAGCCGGCAGCGCCGTTCAGGCGTTGGCCAGCGCGGGCAGCAGCCGGTCATATTCGCGCTTGACCAGCTTGTAGCATTCGCAGGAATGCTTCTCCAGGCCGCAGCGGTCCAGTACCGTGATATGGCCGCGGCTGTGGTGGATCAGTCCAAGGTCCTCCAGCTTGCCCGCGGCCTCGGTCACGCCTTCGCGACGCACGCCGAGCATGTTGGCAATGACCTGCTGCGTGATCACCAGCTCGTTGGAACTGAGCCGGTCGATCGCCAGCAGCAGCCAGCGGCACAGCTGCTTGTTCAGCGAGTGGTGGCGGTTGCACGCGGCGGTCTGTGCGATCTGCGTCAGCATCGCCTGCACGTACAGCAGCGTCACGCGCTGCAGCGTGGGCAGGCGCGGCAGCTCGGCGCGCAGCATGCGTGCGGGGATACGGTAGGCAAGGCCGGGGCTGCGCACTTCGACGCGGCTGGGCATGGTGTCGCCGCCGGTGACTACCGGGATGCCGACCAGCCCTTCATGGCCGACCGCGGCAATCTCGACGGTCGCGCCGTCTTCGAGCAGCGACAGCAGCGAAACCACCGCCGTGGTTGGGAAGTAGACGTGGACGATGCGCTGGCCGGAATCGGTGAGCAGCTCCCCGGCGCGCAGCCGGACCAGCTCGAAATGCTGGGCCAGTGTTTCCCACTCGCCACGCGGCAACGCGCTGAGCAGGTGATTGACATGCAGTTCCGACCGATGCGTGATCATTTTTTCGTACCCCCTGTCCAAACCCGTTTGCGGAACAACGTCCTGCCGGCTCGGCGAACGCCACTCGGGAAAAACGGGCTTCAGCCTTGCCGGTTCCCGTTCAGCGCCAGCATGGCCGGCATGACTGGTATCCGACTGCCTGGCTGCGCCGTTGACCCTGCTGCGGCGCTGACTGCAAGCCAGTGACTCTATTTAGCGTCATGGAAAGACGCTGCGACAGTAGGCGAATGGTTGGGGAGCGCTCATCCATCGGGAGGTTGGCCGGAAAGCCGAGCGGGATGCCCGGCCGTGGCGCATTCAGCGTGCAGCGCGCGGCAGCGGCGCAGGCAGGCGCCGGGCCCTCCTGCAAAAGTCGGAGATGGGAGCAAGCGCGGGGCGGCCGGCGGAGACGGCCGGTGCCGGAAGGGACGGAAGGGGCGCGAGCAATTCGACAAGCTGGCATGGCCCGACCTCATCCAGCGGCAAGGCGCGTGGAAGAAAGCCGGCCAGGTGGCCGGCGGCGGCCACCACGGTGCAGCGCCAGCCATGCACTGCCGCCGCCGCGGGGTGCAGCACGCGTGGCGCGCGGAAGCACAGGTGGATCGTGTTCATGCCCGACAGTTCGATCGCGGCCTCGTGCAGATCGTGCAACTGGTGCAGCCCGGCGTCGCGGCCGGTCGCATCATCCACGGCAATCGCCAGGCGCCCGTTGAACCACGCTTCGGTGCCGCGCGCCAGGCCGCGCAGGCGCAGCAGCCGTGGCCCGTGTCCGGCAATGCACAGCCGGTACCAGTAGTCGTGGCAGTGCAGCGGCACCGGAGCGCCTTCGCGCAAGCGGCCCGCTGCCCGCATGGCCATCGCGACCGAACCGGGCACCGGTGCCGGCAGCCAGCACGCGCCGTCGTCGAGCACCGCCGGCGACGGGGCCGCGCCGGGCAGCGTCTGCAGCCATCGCCACGGACCGCAAGGCGCGCGCGACGCTATGTTGGTGAAGGCGGTGACGAAGGCGGTGACGGGTGTGGCGCCGGGCAGTGGGACGAGGGCAGCGGCCGGCCGGCCCGTGGCCGCGGCATCGGGAGAAGTCATGGCGCATACTCGCCGAAATGCCGGGCCAGCGCCGGCACGCTGGCCTGGTAGGAGGCCTCGAGCTGGTCCAGGCAATCGTCGCAGCGATCCGGTTTGCGGCTGATCACGGCGCGCATCAGCCGGAACTGCATCACCATTGCTTCCGACGCCATCGTGTAGCACGCTTCGGCCGCCTTCTCGGGAACCTCCTGTCCCTGCATCACCAGCCAGCGCAGGTAGCGCGCGAGCAGCTCGAAGTTGGCGCCGAGCTGGCGCAGCACGCCCGAGGCGTAGTGGTGGAAACCCGGCTCGCCGCGCGCCATCAGCCGCTCCAGGTGCGCGGGAAACGCGGCGCGGAACTGTGTCACGGGATTCTGCTGCGGCCGGTTGCCCAGGTGCGTGCGCAGCAGCGCCAGCGAAGCGTCGAGCAGCGACTCGCGCCCGCGCAGCCGGCCATCGCGGCGCACCACATCGGCATGCACGAAGGGCAGCGTCTCGGCGCTGCGCGCTCCCGGCGCCAGCTGGAAGATCGCGGCGTAGTCCTCGCCGCTGGCGGTGTGGTAGCCGTCGGTATGGTAATAGCCGACGGCGCCCGCCTCGGGGATCAGCACGTCGACGGCGATGCAGGTCGGCGTGCGGTGGCGCTGGTAGCCGGCGCCGGGCGGTGGCGGCAGCTGGCTGCTGTCGAGCTCGATCACGACGAGATGTCCGCGCGCGGTCTGCGCCGCCACGTGCGACTCGAGCGAGTCGTACAGCGTCATCGCATGGGCGGTCAACCCGTAGAGCCGCTCGAGGTCCGCCACCGGAAAGCGGCACTGCGTGAAATGGTCGGCCTCGAAATCCTGCCGCACTGCGCACGGCAGCGCGGCGACCGGTGGCAATTCGAGTCCGTGCAGCAACTCGATCCACAGGTCGATATGGCAGTTGACGTGCGACCACACCGGATTGCCGCCGCGCAACCCGGGCCCGCCACGTCCACGCATCTTGGTGTCGCCGTACACTAGAGACCTCCGCGCCTGCCATGCCGATCCAATTGCGGGTGTGCGTGGCGCGCGCCGGATGCGTGCCCTCGCGCTCGCGTTCCGGCTGCCGTGCACTGACATTCTGTTGTCATGCCCGCCTTCTCCCTGCACCGAGCCAAATGCTTGCGCCATCGGTCTTGACGGCGATCTTGGCGCGCGCGGTTCAGGACAGTCTGTTGGACGGCGCACAAACTTTGCACAGGTCCCGAGGTCCGGGCGTCGATGCGTTGCGCATGGCTGCGCGTGCCGACGGATGCGCGCCTGCGCTTGTCGCCGCAGAGGTTGAGGTCCGGTTGAGCCGGTTGAGTGGCATTGAGCACGCATGCGTGACACGCATGCTGCTTCTGGTTGATACAGTCGCGCGTGCCGATTGGATATCGTCAAGAGGACGTGTGGGCGGCAGTATTGCCCGCACGCCTTCAAAGCCCGCATGGTCCCCCGGTCGGCGGGCTTCTTTTTTTGTGGCATGGCATGGGCGCGACGGCGTGCGCCAGCGCGGGCGACGCCGGCAGTCATGTGCATGGCCTGTGGCCGCACGGCAATGGTTGGCGAGCGGAATGGGGAGAATGGGGAGAATGGGGAGAATGGGGAGAATGGGGAGAATGGGGAGAATGGGGAGAATGGGGAGGATGGGGAGGATGGGCAGACCTGCTGCAGGATGACGGCAGCAGTGATCGCGTGCCTCGCCCTCGCGCTGGCGCGGGCGAGGCATGCGCAATACAGCAAGGCGCCGCAGCGCCCCGGCTCAGGGTAGCGTAGCTGCCGGCAGGCGCAGACGATGCTGCGCCAGGATCAGTGCGCGGAAGGTTTCCACGCGCAACACCGCTTCACGCTGTCCTGCTTCACGCGCTGCCTGCGCTGCGGCATGCTCGCAATCGAAGCGGCGACCATGCAGTTCACCGCGATACAGCAGCGCCTGCTCGCCGGCACCAGCCAGCCGGATTTCGAAGCAGCAAGCCCATTTGCCCCGGCCCTCGCGCACGGCGAAGCCATGCACGACCAGGTAATCCATCCCGCCTTCCATACGACCCCCTAGCATCCCGGTGCGGCATGCCTCTTGGAGCGGGGCCGCTCGCACGCCGGGCATTTGAAGCATAGTGCTTGCGCGCATAGAGCGCCCTCATCCGCAGGCTGTAATCCCGTGGTGGCCGAAAGAGGGAAGCGCGTGTGGGCGCGTGAGGGGCCGGCAGACTCAGTCGGCGCCAACGCTGTCCTGCGGCATTGCCTGCATCAGCGAAAGCGCCATGCGCGGGAAACACTGGCCGCCAGCCCACACCAGCGCGGTCGCGGCGCAGACGAGCTCGGCAGGCGCCGGCACCGCCAGGCAACCGCTCGCGCCCAGCAGCGCGGCGTGGACGATCAGCGCCGCGTCGAGCCGGTCTGACAACACCAGCCAGCGGCGCGGGGCGAGCCGGGCATGCATCTGGTCGAGCAGCTTGCGCGGGTCACCGTCCAGTCCGCTGCAATCGATCAGCGCGATATCGGGCGGCTCGCTGCCGGGCTCGTCCGCATCGGGATGACGCTGCCGGCCGGCAGCGCACTCCTGCAGCCATTGCGGCGCGCGCCACCGGATCGGGCGCGGCAGGCCCAGCGCTTCCAGGCGACGCACCAGGGTGCGGCACATCATTTCGTTGCTGGCAATCAGGTAGGTCGGCATCGATTCGGCAATGGCGCCCATGGCCGCTGCGGCGCGATGGGTCCAGGGTCAGAAGGTCATGTGGCCGGACGGCCCGCCGTGGCGAACATGGCGCGCCTCGCGGCGAGCGCGCCCTGCCGTTGGGCGCCTGACGCAATGGCGTGCGGCAGGCGGCGGCGAACGCCTCCCTGTCAACGTAGCAAGCGCTCCCCGCCACCGCCTCATGCTTTTGGTGGACGCCACCACGTCAAAAGGATGACCCGCGGGGATGGCCGCGGCACCGGATCCGACCGGCGCCGGCATGGCTGCAAGCGATGCACCCCAGAACGGTCATGCAGGGACGTCAGGCGGCCTGGCACGCGCCGAGCGGCCGCACCGCCGGCGGGCCGGCCCAGTCCAGCGTGGCGCCGCGCTGCAGCGCCACGTAGACGGCCTCGCCCTTGTTGCGGACATGGAGCCGCTGGTACAGCGTGCAGGCATGGGTCTTGGCCGTGGCCACGGAGATATTGAGCATCCGGCTGACGGTCTTGATTGGATAGCCGCGCGCTAGCAAGGCCAGCACCTCGTACTGCCGTTCGGTGATATTGAGCAGATGCGCGCCGCTCGACGGCGTCTCGCTCGCATGCGCAACCGGCGCTTCGCCGCGCAACGCATGCAGCGGCACCACCACCGGGCCGGCGGCGTGACTGGTCGGCTCGGTCGGAGCGAGCATGGGCGGCGTGCCGGCTTCGTCGCCGCGTCCGCTGGCCGGCTCGGACAGCAGCAGCGATGGGAAGCACTCCCCGCCGGCCAGCACGAGCCGCACCGCGGCGTCGAGCGCTTCGGCGCTGGCGGCCTTGTGCAGGCAGCCGCGTACGGGCTCCGGCAGCGCCGGCCGTGACAGTGCCGCGGCGGGTTGCTCGGTCAGCAGCAGCACGCGCCGGGGCCGCAGGCGCTCGCACAGGTCGTCGAGTTGCGCCCAGCCTGCCGCGGCGTCGGACGGTAGCCCGTAGACCAGCAAGTCGGCTTCTATCAGCCAGAGGTCGGGTTCGATCGGCGCGAGCGGATCGATATCGGTGAGGTCGCCCGGGAGATGCGCTTGGGCCAGGAGGTGGCGAAGACCAAGGCGCAACAGTGGATGTTGCTCGATCAAGAGGATGCTGGCCATGGCCGCTCTCCTTCTTATTGCGGCAAGCCCAGGCCCTGCGACAAACCCGTTCTTGCTGTTGGACCAGCTTCCGCTATGCTGCGGCTCGCAGATCCATACGATCCGGCTTGTTCCTGGCCTGGTACGGCGTCCCGTCGGTTGCCGTGCCCGTCCCTTCCCTTGGAGTGCCGAATCGCCCCGTTTGCGCCGTTCGAGCCGTGACTGGCCGGCTAATGCCGGGCCGCGCAGCTCATGACTGACGCTTTAGTAACTTTCCAACCAGATTTAACAGAATCTAATTCTGATCTTCAGCTTATGAAACAGGGGCGTCGAAAGCAAGCCTCTGTGCATTGCAGCGGGGTATTCCCCGAGGGCTATCTTCCCTACGTACCGGAGCCCCACCTCCGGCCACCCACTGCGACCCTTCCAGCGCAGCTTAACCGGGCAGACAGATGTTCGGGCGGCAAGGTACTGGCGGAATGGCGCTTATCCCGCATAAAATTATCGGCATTGCTCTTTGCTGTGCATTTCCGGGTGGATGGATTCGGGCTCAGCTTAAGTGCTTTATAAATCAAGGAGTTAGGCGAGCCATGTGCCCTCCCCCACTGACCGCCCCGCGCCGTTGCCCATGTTGCCAGGATCACATTCCGTCAGCCTGACCCGCAGCGAATTCGCCGCCGTCCGCGCCTATGTGCAAGGCATGCCGGCAGCCATGGTCGTCGGCCGCTATCTGGCCGACGACGGCGATGACGACGACGCCGGTGAATCGGCCCTGCGCACGCTGCTGAGCCTGCGCGACCGCATGGTCCAGCTGGCGCATCTCCATGGCCGCGCCGATCTGGCCGAGCTGCTGGTGGCCGGTCCGGGCCGTTCCAACCGCGGCATGGATCGCCGGGTGGACGCGCTGGCGGAACTGGAACGGCTCGGTACAGCGGCACCACGGGCGGAGCATGGTGTGGAATTGTGGTTCGGGCCGTCACTGGCGCGGCGCCTGCGCCATGCCGAAATTGTTAACATTAAAGCACTTATTGGGCTGACCAACGTCCGCGGCACGGCATGGTGGCGGCGCGTACCACGTATTGGAGCCCTCGCCGGCCAAGCCATCAACCGCTGGCTGGCAGAGCATCGTGAACTGGTCCGCACGCCCCAGGGCCAGCCCATGCTGGCCGCGCATGTGGGTAACCGCACGCCACTGACGCGCGGGGCGCTGGCACCAGACATGCCACGCCTGCTGCCGCTGGAATTTCTCGCCAGCGATGCGGAGGCGCCGCCCGCCTGTCCCTTTGCCAGCGGCGTCGGCATGGTGCGCAAATGGCTGCACGCCAGCACTCCCCCTGCCGGCGCCACGCATGCCGCGTACCGGAAGGAGGCCGAACGGCTGTTGCTGTGGGCGGCAATCGAGCGCCGCAAGGATCTCGCCGCGTTGGACGAGCAGGACCGCCAGGCATACCTGGCCTTTCTTGCCGACCCACAGCCGGCGGCGCGCTGGTGCGGACCGCGGGCACCCCGGCAAGTCGGGTCCTGGCGGCCATTTACCGGGCCGCTGGGCGAGGTCAGCCGGCGCCATAGCATGCGTGTCCTGGGCGCCTTGTGGGCGTGGATGGCGCGCAATGGGTACGACTCGGCCGCCCGGTGGCTGCCAATAGGGGGACCGGCACGGGGTGCGGCGGCGGATATGGGCATGGCGGCCGCGGCCGGAGATGCGGCATCCGGACTGGACACCGGGAGCGCTGCCTGCCGGGAAGCTGTCGACGACATGGCGCTGGTGCGCTTCACAGCCTGGCTGGAGAACGAAGGCAGCCGGCCGGACGGCGTGCGCTACCGGGCCGCGGCCGCGGCGGTCGCGCTGCTGCTGGAATGCCGGCCGCGCTTTGCCGGGCTTGTGGCGCTGCGCTGGAAAGACCTGCGGATCCTCCACCGGGTGTCCGGAACGAGGACGGAGGAAGCGCCGGACGACGACCGGCTTGCGCTCACCGACACGGCGCTGGCCGCGCTACGGCGTCACTGGCAAGACCGGGGATTGGACCTGGACGCACCCGCCGCGGCGGATGTGCCCCTGCTCGGCCCGCCCGCCGCGCCGCCCACCCGGCGGGCGCAGCGCAAGCTCGCCAGCACGGCCTATCCGCCCTATTCGGTGCGCGGGCTGCATGCGCTGCTGTCGGCTGCGATTACCCGCTATCGGAGGCTGGATGCCGCCTTTCCGGCCCGGTCGCCACGTGACCTCATTCGCGAGGGGCAGCGTTGCCGGACAGCGTCGGCGTCGGTCGAAGAAGTTGGTACGGGGGGAGAGTTGCCGTAGGGACTGGCGGTGCGGAACAGGATGGGTGGCGGCGTTACCACCGAAGAACTGGGTACGCTACAGGATCTTGCCGAGCGATCCTGCCACAGCTGGAGACCTGGATGCCCCGGGGACGGTGGTGTGCAATGATCCGCCTCCCCGGTTCTACCTCGTCCTCACTCAGAGCAAGGTCTTGTCCAGTCCGAAGCGAGCCTTGAGCAGCTCGACCAGATCCTCCCGGGCACTACGGTCGCCCAGCTGGACATCGAGGACGACTCGCCCCGAATCCCACTCCTTGATGGTCCCGAGCAACTGGCCGCCGTCGGTCCGGATCTTGTATTGCCGGCTGATTTCCTTGATCTTGCGCGCCTTGCCCTCCTGGGCATGCTTGCGGATCGCCTCGACTTCGCGGCTTGACAGGCCATCGTTGATGATCCGCGCAGCCAGCTCGCGGGTCCGCTCCTCCCCCGCCAACTTGCAGTACAAAGTCAGCTCATACCCGGCGGCGATGCCGATCGCGCTCGGCCGCTCGCGCATCACGCCAAGCACGGACTCGGGCAGGCGCAACAGCGCCAGCGTCTTGTTGACCGTGCCGGCGGACATCCCGGTCAGTTCGCAGATTTCTTCTTCCTTCTGGACCTTGCCTTCATCGAGCAGCTGGCGCCAGGCGATCGCATTGTCCAGTGCCGACTGGTCCGAGCGCTGCTCGTTGAGCATGAACGACAGCCGGTAGAAGTCCAGGTCGCTCAGGTCGTCCTCGACAAAGCACTCCATCTCGAGCTTGCCGGCTGACGCCAGCGCTCGTTTGCGGTAGTGGCCGTCGATCAGGATGTAGTGGCCGGGACGCGACGTGTCCGGGGCAGCGAGGCCGGGGGTCTTCTGTCCATGCGTGGCGATCGACGCCGCACGCTCCTGCACGATGGCGGGATCATAGATCCGGCGGGCATTCAGCGGATTGTCATGAAGCTGCGCCAGCGGAATCCGCACCAGCTGCCGGCCAGTCGCCATCTCGCCAGCACTTTCAGCGCTGAAAGCGGCAGCGGCATCGTTGGTCCTGCCCTGCAGCAGCCCATTCGGATGCTGCGAAATCGCTGCCTCGGCCCGGGCAAACCGGTCCAGCGTGTCGCTGCGGTGCTTCTCTGCCACCATGCCGGCGAGCATGCCGGCCTTGAGGCTTTTCAGTTTTGTAGCCATGCCTTATTGCTCAATCAAAGACAACACTTCGTCGACCATCATGTCGACCTCCTGTACCGCCTCACGCGCCCCGGCAACGCCATGGACAGTACAGCCGATCGCCTGGCATTCGCGGAAGGCCGAGCGCGATCCAATCATCGAATTCAGAAGCGGCACCTCGCCATCGTCTCCCAGGATCTCGATCGCCTGCCGCGCGATCGACACGCGCCGCTGCACCATATTGGCCATCACCCGGATCAGCAAGGTTTCATTCTGGACTTGCGCATGTTGTGCCAGCGTTTTTGCTGCGACCGCCGCCCAGAGGTCCGGAGGCGATGGCACCACCGGGATGATGGCAAGGTCGGAGATCAGCAGCGCACTGGACGGCGCCGCCGAATGGACTGCAGGCGGACAGTCGACAACGATGTAATCGTAATCGTGCACAAACTTCCGAACTTCTCGGTGCATGGCGCCGCCCGATGGCGCGAGGCCGATCACCGACGCGGGGAACGGGCGCTCATCGCTGGCCTGGGCGGCCCAGCGGGTGGCGGTGCCTTGTTCGTCCATGTCAACCAACATGGAGCGGGCACCCCGCAGGCCCAGCGTTCCCGCCAGGTGCATGCTGACCGTGGTCTTTCCGCAACCACCTTTCTGGTTGAAGACGGTGATGATTTTGGCTGCCACTGCGACCTCTCTTTCAGCGCTGAAAGCGCGGTTTGACTCTTAAGGCGCAACTGTAGCCAAAAGGAGGTGGCGCTTCAACCATTTTCCAAATTTACAAAAATTTTAATGAGGTACGAAGAAAGGCACCCGGCTTTTTTGGCAGGCGCCAGGGCTTCGACAATAAATTTGCTTGAAATGCGGGCGCCCCTGTGTCTAAAGTATTTGTAGTGCGCATTACGCCGCACATGACACCGCAATCCAAAGTGGTTATGATGCGCGCTACAGTCGAGTCAAGTCGTGTCAACCTCGTCGGCTTCCGTTCGGTATCTACGAGAACTCAACGTGCTTGAACGGTTGTTTGCGTGGTGTACTAGAACTTGCTTCGAAAAGGAAATTCTTATGGCAACCGGTACGGTCAAGTGGTTTAACGAGACCAAGGGCTTCGGCTTCATTACCCCGGACGACGGTGGTGCAGATCTGTTTGCGCACTTTTCCGAAATCCAGGGCTCTGGCTTCAAGACCCTGAAGGATGGGCAGCGCGTGACGTTTGAAGTCAAGCAGGGGCCGAAGGGTCTGCAGGCTTCGGGCATCAAGCCGGCCTGATCCAGCTGATTTGCCCGCTGCGGCAACCCTGCAACGGCGGACAAACAAAAAGGCAAGCGTTGAACGCTTGCCTTTTTTTGCGTCTGGCCCTTGTGGCCGGGCGCTCAGCCCAGCTTGCGCACACTGGTACGGGACGGCTGCAGGATCAGCGCCTTGGACGAATCCGCATCGACCTTTGCGCCAGGATAGACCACCAGCACGTCCTTCAGCGCCTTGCGGAACAGCGCGCGGAACTTGCGCTCGCTTTCGGTTTCGGTGCCAAACTGCATTTGCAGGGCTTCCCAGGGGATCTCGGTGCGTCGCTGGATCGTGAAGAACCGGTAGGTCAGCCACGAATAAACGTCCAGGGCGAATGGCGACTGCTTCAGCGCCTTCAGTGCGCGCATGTCCACCGGTACCGGGCGGTTGACCAGTTCGTTGAAAAACGGCTCGGACAGCACCACAAAACTCTCGAACATCGAGCCCTGCCCCGGCTGCATCGGGTCCCACCAAGTGGACAATTGGTCGGCCAGCAGGTAGCCGACGCGGTCGATCGATAACGGCTCGTGGTTCGGGTTCTGGTTCTGGCTCGGCGTGGACTTGTTCTGCACGATCGCAATGGTCGCGGAAAACAGCCGGATCATCTGCTGGCGCACCAGCGTCATGGTGCCGCGCTTGCCGCCGGTAGCCATCGGGATACCGAGGTTGTACATGAACTCGGACAACGAATTGCCCAGCGAGATGCGCCGGTCTTCCACCGTCCCGGTGAACTCGCCCCGCTTCTTCTTCGCCATGATCTCCTTGCCGATCCAGGCAAGCATCAAGCGCGGATAGGAGCCATAGGGATAGCCCAGCGAGACCGTCTCCGACACCAGCTTCTGGCGGCCATTGGCCGCGCGTTCGGAGCGTTGCTGCGTGAAGTAGCCGGGCTGGATCATCAGCGAGATATTGCCGCTGGTGCGCGTCCATACCGGCGGCGCGCCCTTGGGCGCCCGATATGGCAGCGTGACCTGGACGCTGGCGCGGCTCAGGAAGCCAACTTCGCCGCTTTGCCAGGCGTCCTCGCGTTCCATGGCTTGCGCCTCGTCAAACAGGCGCTGGAATTTCTCGGACGGAACCAGGCTGTTCTCGTTGCCGGGAACAATGATGCGGGAGGGTTCGGCGTCCATGTCGAGGACACTTCGATCCCCCGTGGCGGCCGGGGAGCGTTTGATGGGCATATTGGCGTGCTTCGGATTACCCGCCTTTGTACTCGAAGCCGCAAAGGTTGTCACGCAGAAACAGGTACGCTGAGGCGCTGTCCTGGTTGCCGGGGTTTTGTTATCCGGGGACTCTCATGACTGGCAGCTGGGGGGCGAACGGTGGGCAACCCGCAAGGGTTGTCCACGGTGCGCAACCCTGTGACTACCAGTAAACGATACCAATACGGGTTAACTACTTGTAAACCGTATACGTGAAGTTCAGCGCCTTGATTCATAAGGGGAAAAACCACCCCTGCGAACCCGATTCTGCGGACAAACGTACTCGATTCTGCGAAGGGCCGAACCCGAATCTGCGACGCCCCGAACCTGTATCTGCGAACCGCGCGTACTGGTTTCTGCGGGGATAACCCCGTGTTTCCACAGGCTTTTCCACAACGGCAGCATTGCAGAGCGTACCCGTTTCTGCGGCGCCCCAGGCGGTATACGCCGTTTACACCGGATTTACCGCTGGATTGCACGGCCGGGAGGCCGGCGGCCCGGGTTATCCACGCAGAAAAAGGTTCGACCCTGGGGCCGCGCTCATCCGCCTGATGCTGGCAGCGTACCCATTTCTGCGACGGATGACCCTAATCCGTACCCGTTTCTGCGCCGCGAAGAAAAAACACCTTGCCTCCGGCTCGGCGTACCTGTTTCTGCGGCGTACCCGTTTCTGCGTCAGAGCCGCCCGTACGCCGGAGTTCGGTCTGCGTACCCGTTTCTGCGTGCCCGACCCCAGGGCGGCATGGATGCATCCGTACCCATTTCTGCGTTGATAAAAGGGGTCTGCGAATAGACGCACCGGCAAGTTTCCATTATATATCGGCCAATCATGAAAAGCTAGCGCTCACACTCAACGTATACGTCGAGATACCGCCTTTTGAGTGGGCGTACCCGTTTCTGCGGGGAACCCCGGCTAAGCTTCGCCCCAGCCAGGCCGACGCCCCTGGGAAACCCCGTACCCCGTACCCGTTTCTGCGTGTGAACGTGGCGTGCAAAAACGAACGAGGCGTACCTGTTTCTGCGGCGGCTCGTTTCAGACCTTTGAGGGATCGGGTCTTGTGCGCTGCAATAGGAGGCGTACCCGTTTCTGCGTAGCATCCGAAGCCTGTTTGTGTGGATATCTCAGCGCCGGGCCGTCACTGGCGCACCATTGATCTGGCGGGCCCGGAAACGTGGCGATGCCAGGCGTACCTGTTTCTGCGAAGGGCGCGAGGACACACGGGGTGGGGCCCAGACCCGG
The DNA here is from genome assembly GCF_000426345.1 of Cupriavidus phytohabitans. Lineage (GTDB taxonomy): Bacteria > Pseudomonadota > Gammaproteobacteria > Burkholderiales > Burkholderiaceae > Cupriavidus. The sequence continues at coordinate 155,188 of NZ_AUFE01000003.1, forward strand.
GCGTACCCGATTCTGCGTCCCCGCCGGGGTGTGACGAGGCTCTATGGAGGCGTGGCGTACCCGTTTCTGCGTAAGTCGACCACGACCATTCCCGGATTCCTGCGCAGCAAGGCGTACCTGTTTCTGCGGACGCGGGCGTGTGGAAGGAAGGTGTGCGCAGGACCGGCGCAACGGGAGGGAGAAGCGGAGGGCGGCTGACCGGTGAACCTGGTGCCGCGGGCAGGCAGCACAAGCCGCCGGAAAACAAAAAACCCCGCCGAGGCGGGGTTTTTCAGTTGCGTGGCGCGCACGTGGCGCGCCTTGGGCAACGCTTACAGCGGGGTGATGTTCGCTGCCTGCAGGCCCTTCGGACCGTTCTTGACTTCGAACTGCACACGCTGGTTTTCCTGCAGCGACTTGAAGCCGTCGGCGCGGATTTCCGAGAAGTGGGCGAAGAGGTCGTCACCACCTGCGTCCGGCTTGATGAAGCCAAAACCCTTGGCGTCGTTGAACCACTTGACGATACCGGTTTGCATGATTTGCTTTCCAGAAAAAGGATATTAAACGTCGGATGGCGCACGCGCCATCCGACAGGGGAACTCAAGGAAAGGACACCATGGACAACCGAAGTACCAGACGGTGGCTAACGAATGAACTGTTGCCTCGTCGCTTGAATCTAGCCGCGTTTATACGGGGGATTGAGGCCAGCGTCAAGTTGGGGCAGCCCCGAACCCGCCATGCCCGGGCGCGCCGGCGCCGCGCCCAGCCTCTGTGCGCCCAATATCCGCCCTGGAATCCGCTGTGGAATCCGCTGTGGAATCCGCTGTGGGATCATCACGCCTTTTGCATATCGCTTATCCGTTTGCGCCGTGGCGGACCCGGCCCATTCTGGGCCAGAGTACGCTTGCCGCATGGTGGCGCGCCACCCGGCCACGGCCGCGCCGGCATGCCTGCCGCGGACACGATAACGATGCCAGGAGACTCAGTCATGTCGATGCCGGAACCCGCTTCCAAGCCGGGTACGCCTTCCGTTAACCCCTCGCGCGGCCAGCCGACGCTGCTCGAGCGCCTGTTCAAGCTGCGCGAGCACCAGACTGATGTCCGCACCGAGATCCTCGCCGGCATCACCACTTTCCTGACGATGGCGTACATCATCTTCGTCAACCCGTCGATCCTGGGCGACGCCGGCATGCCCAAGGACGCGGTCTTCGTCGCGACCTGCGTGGCCGCGGCGATCGGTACGCTGATCATGGGGTTCTATGCCAATTACCCGATTGCGCTGGCACCCGGCATGGGCCTGAACGCGTACTTTGCGTACACCGTGGTGAAGGGCATGGGCTTTCCGTGGGAGGCGGCGCTGGGCGCGGTCTTCATCTCGGGCTGCCTGTTCCTGCTGGTGACGCTGTTCCGCGTGCGCGAAATGATCGTCAACGGCATCCCGCATTCCATCCGCGTGGCGATCACCGCGGGTATCGGCCTGTTCCTGGCGATCGTCGCGCTGAAGAATGCCGGCATCGTGGCCGCGAGCCCGGCGACGCTGGTCACCCTCGGCGACCTGCACCAGCCGCCGGCGGTGCTGGCCATTGTCGGCTTCTTCGTGATCGTCGCGCTGGACCACCTGCGCGTGAAGGGTGCGATCCTGATCGGTATCCTGCTGACCACGTTGCTGAGCTTCGCTTTTGCCGGCAACACCTTCCACGGCGTGTTTTCGGCACCTCCTTCGCTGAGCCCGACGCTGCTGAAGCTCGATATCTCGGCGGCGCTGTCGATCGGCATCATCAATGTCGTGCTGGTGTTCTTCCTGGTCGAGCTGTTCGATGCCACCGGCACGCTGATGGGCGTGGCCAATCGCGCCGGCCTGCTCAAGGCCGGCCGCATGGACCGGCTGAACAAGGCGTTGATGGCTGACAGCACCGCCATCATGGCCGGCTCGTTCCTTGGTACGTCGTCGACGACTGCGTACATCGAAAGCGCTTCCGGCGTGCAGGCCGGCGGGCGCACGGGGCTGACCGCGGTGACAGTGGCGGTGTTGTTCCTGGCGGCGCTGTTCATCGCGCCGCTGGCGGGTACGGTTCCTGCCTATGCCACCGCGCCGGCGCTGCTGTATGTGTCCTGCCTGATGTTGCGCGAACTGCTGGAGATCGACTGGAACGACGTCACCGAAGTCGTGCCGGCGGTCATGACCGCGCTGGGTATGCCCTTCACGTACTCGGTCGCGAACGGGGTGGCGTTCGGTTTCATCAGCTACGCGGCACTGAAGCTGCTGACCGGGCGCGCGCGCAGCGTGCCGGTGATGGTCTGGATCATCGCCGCGGTCTTTGTGTTCAAGTTCTATTACTTGCCTGGCCACTAGGCATTTCTGGCGGCAAGAGCAGACGTGGGCGGCACTGGCCGCCCATTCTTTATCGCGCAGGCCCCTTGTTCCATCGCAGGAAGGCCGGAATGCCGCAAGGCGCGCAAAGCGTACCCAATTCTGCGGGCGGTCCCCAACCGCACGAGCGTTCGCAGCGTACCTGTTTCTGCGTGCTGCAATTCGATGGCCTTGGCGCGAACCATACCGCCTCGCACCGGCCAGGCTGGCTGCCGAGAGCGCTGGCATCACCCGTTCGGGGTGCGAAAGCGTACCCGTTTCTGCGTACCATGCCGGCGAAGAAACGGCTGGCCAGCGGCACGACAGAGGGGCCGCAATCCCATTCGAAATTTAGTCCGAAATTCGGTCCGAAATTTGGCGCGAAATTCGGTCCCAAATCTGTCACAGATCAAGCCGGCAAACGGCTTCCGATGCGCCGATTGGCGGTGTGCAGGCCGGCTCATACCAAAGTATGAGATTGGGTGTAACTCACCCACTCAGGGCTGGACAAACCGCCCCAAATGCACTGAACTATAGGCGTGGCAAAGAGGGGCGCGGCAAGGCGCCCCTTCTTCACTCCGGTGCATGCGGCTGGATTGCCGGAGCACACCGAGCGCGCGTTGGCGCCGTCCGCCAGTAAAGGGGGCAGCTCGGATGAGATCGCCAGACAAGGCGGCAAGGCCACGACCAGGGAGCGTGCGGGAAAAACACGTGCGCCACGCAGACATTAATAATTCCAAGACTGACAAGTGGTATCCGCAGACGTGTAGTGCCGGGGGATGTTGTTCAACGGGGATAATCATGACCGCAGGAGAGATCCGGCGACCCGCAATCGGGCCAGTCAGGGAGTCAATAAGCCGATCCACTAGCCGATCCATTCACCACGCCTGGGCTGCTCTGGGGGAAGCCGCAGGTGAAACGCCCGCAAACCGCGCCAGCCGTGACGGCGCCGCTGCCGACGTGGCGGCCCTGCTGGCTGACGACAGTGCGCTCAGCGACAGCGCGCGTGCCGCGGTGGAAAACCTGCTGCGCCGCCACCGCCTGCTGGAGGGTGAACTGGCGCGCCAGCGCGCCATGCTGCAGGAATGGATCCTGAGCCAGCTCACCTACAAGTCGCTCTACTACCAGTACTCCGGACAGACCCCCGAGGCACCCCGCGTAGAGCTGATGCGTGAGAAGGAGGCGGTGCGGCGACGCATCCGCGAACAGCTCCAGTGCGGCAGCTATCTCGCCGCGCCCGAGGAGCCGGCCCGCAGTCTGTCCACCTCGTGATACCGACGTTGCTCGCGGGCGCCAACCCGCAGCCAGTCCAGCCCCAGTCCGCGCCACGGCCACCGGCCCCCGCGCGGTCCACAGGTGCCGGAACCAAGAACAAGCCAAACGTCCGGGAGATCGTGATGGACCGACTGTGCAAGGCGTCACGCACTGCGCAGATCGTGGTCGTGTCGCGTCATGAAGATTTTGGGTTTGACCCGTCCAGCTTCGGCCCGGGATGGGAACTGCGCCGCGTGCAGCAGATGCGCGACGTCGAACGCGTGGTACGCGCGAGCCCGCCGAGCGCGGGCGTGATCGACCTGCAGGACGAATACAGCGATGCCGAGCTCGGCCAGCTCGAACTCGCGCTACAGCATCTGCATGTCACCTGGGTGGCCATCACCTGCGACGCGATGCTCGCCGACGAGCGCGTGCGCCGGCTGATCCGCGACTACTGCGTGGACTACGTGCGCACGCCGTTCTCGGTGCAGGAGCTGATCTACACGCTCAAGCACGCGCATGGCATGGCGTCGCTGCATGGCGCGCGCCCGCAGGAGACGACGGCGTCGCGCGGCACCATGATCGGCGAGTGCGCGGCCATGCGAGCCATGTTCCGCTCGCTGGCCAAGGTGGCGCACAACGAGGCGCCGGTATTCATCTCCGGCGAATCCGGTACCGGCAAGGAACTGGCCGCACAGGCGATCCACGATGCCTCGAGCCGGCGCAAGGGGCCGTTCATCGCCATCAATTGCGGTGCCATTCCCTCGCACCTGGTGCAGTCGGAACTGTTCGGCTACGAGAAGGGCGCGTTCACCGGCGCCAACCAGCGCAAGATCGGCTGGATCGAGCAGGCGCAGGGCGGCACGCTGTTTCTCGACGAGATCGGCGACCTGCCGCTGGAAAGCCAGGTAGCGCTGCTGCGTTTCCTGCAGCAGGGCACCATTACGCGCCTGGGCGGGCACCAGTCGATCCCCCTGAACTTGCGCATCATCTCGGCCACGCACGTGGACCTGGTGGCGGCGCAGGGCGACGGGCGCTTCCGCTCCGACCTGTTCCACCGGCTGTGCGTGCTGACACTGAGCATTCCGCCACTGCGCGAGCGCGGCGAGGACATCCTCCAGCTGGCCAACGCCGTGCTGGCCGAGCACGGGCACGAGGCGCACCGGCGCATCCGCGGCTTCTCGGCATGCGCGACCCAGGCCATGATGCAGTACGCGTGGCCGGGCAACGTGCGCGAGCTGATCAACCGCGTGCGCCGCGCCATCGTCATGACCGACAACCGCAAGATCACGGCCGAGGACCTGCAGCTGCACGGCGGCGCCGAACTGCCGCGCAAGACCCTCGACGCGATCCGCGAGGAGGCCGAGCGCGAGGCGATCCGCAACGTGATGGCCAGCCATGGCTTCCACGTGGTGCCGGCCGCGCGCGAGCTCAACGTGTCGCGCGTAACCCTGTACCGGCTGATGCACAAGCACAATATCCGCGTGGAAAGCCAGCCCGCCGCGGGCGAGTAAGCGGCAACGACGCTTCGCAAGCGACGGTCGCCGCCGCGCCGCTCTTGAGCGGAGCGCCACGCTGTCGGGCACCAGGCAGCGCGCCACAGGAAAGGGGAACCGCCGACGTCCGCTCGCCGGTTCCGCCTTTCCCCGTGCCCGCTGGCACGTCAGCGCACAAGCGCGCGGGGCTGGCCGGCCCCGCCTCCCCCAACGGCCCCATCCGCCGGGACGGCCGCGAGATTCATGCTGATCTTGCCGCGCGGCGTGCGCGGCGGGCCGTTGTCATCCCGTTGCAGCCACGGCGGCGCGTCGCGCCGATCCGGGTAGTCGCGCGCCTGCCGGCCGCCTTGCGGCGCCGCAGGTGCGGCCGTGCCCGGCGAGGTGTCCTGCTGCATACGCAGTTCGCCCCAGGCCCAGCCGAAGCCGCGTACATACACATCATTGCTGACCGCCGCGTGGCTGTTGGCGCTGGCGTCGTCGGGACGATCGAACCAGGCATAGCTGGCTGCCATGGCAGGGGCCGGGAAGACCGCCAAGGCGGCCAGCATGCCTGCGACAGGAATTGCGGCTTTCATGGCGTCTCCTCCTTGTGGAAAAAAGTGCCCGCCGGGGGACGGAGCACAAATCCGCGCGGGCATGCCGGCTGGCTGCCCCTCTTGATTCCGCGCCGGCTCCGGTCAGGCGCGCCGCTTTCCGGCCGGGCGCCTGCAGGCCGCGCGCGTGCAGGCCGGACCGCTGGCCCCCCGCGCTCCGCCGGGGCATGGTGCGCTGGCCGTGTCTAGTTGTGCCGGCTCGACCCGCGCGCGCGGATAGGGCAGCAGTGGCGGCGAAAGCAGGTCCGTCACCGTAGGCGGCGGGCCCGCCAACCGGTATGAGCGCCGGCGCGCCGTCATGCGTGAAGGCGGTTGACGCATGGCTGGTCTCTCTCCGCAGTGGTAGCTCGATGATCCGGACGCGCGCGGCGTCCCCTGCGGATGCTGAGCGACAAGTGTGCCAATGGCCGCAAAGGCTTGTGCCATGCGGGTTTGCGGCCCGCCCGGGGGGCGCTGTACGCGGCCGCGGCGGCGGCGCCGGGCCATTCGGTTTCGCTACTGCAACGCGTGCGGCGAGCGCCACCGCTGGCCGCGCCTGCGCATGTGCGCGCGTGGCCGCCTGACACGCACGCCGGGTGCGGGATAGCGCGCCCAGGCAGCGGCGCATTCCCCGCACTGCACCGGGTTGCATCTTTGAAACCGGAGTTACATCAGCCTTGCATTCGCGTAACACGGGGAACACCGACGAGCCAGCGCACTGCCCGCGCGGCGCCGGGGGCAGCGCACGGCGCAGCACGCAGAAACGGGTACGCAGCGGCGGCAGCGGCTGCCGCGATCGTCAGCGAGCCTGTCCCGGCGGAGTGGGTGCCGGCGGCATGGTGGGAGTGTCAGCGGAGGATGAGGTCGTGGCAGTGCCCGAGATGGGTTTGGGGCCGGGCTGGCTGCGCTCGCAGCCGGCAACGCCCAGCATCCCGACCACAAGCATGGCGGCCACCGGTCGTGCGGAGAGGAAACGGGTCACGGATGCCTCCTTGCGCCGGCGCGCTGGCACGGGATGCGCCGGCAGGTGTGCCTGGTCTTACTGTAGCAGGTCGCCTCAGGGGTGCCGCTTGGGCAAGCCGCGCGATGCGCAGTATGATGAACGCAAGCACCCTCGCTGCCGGAGCGTCCCGCGGCCGCTCGCCAGGCGTTCCGGTTACCCGTTCCTGCGTACCAGGGCTCCCGAACCGGGGCATACCAAAGGCCGTGACCGACAACACCGAACATCGCACCGAACATCGACCCGCATCGTCCCCCGGCAGCGGTGCCCCGCAGCCTCGACTCCATCGACCTCACTGGCTGCCGGACCGCCACACCGGCGCGCGCACGCTGCGCGTGGTCACCGCGGCGGTCGCCTCGTGGTTTGACCACCGCGCCGCCAGCAAGGGCGCTGCGCTGTCCTTCTACATGCTGTTCTCGCTGGCGCCGATCCTGGTGCTGGTGATCTCGATAGCCGGGCTGTTCTTCGGCGCCGAGGCGGCGCGCGGCGAGATCTTCACCCAGATCGAAGGGCTGGTCGGCGAACAGGGCGCCACGGCGATCCAGCAGATCCTGGCCGCCACGCACCGCGCCGGCGGCAGCGGCATGGCCGCGCTGATCGCCATGGGCATCCTGTTTGTCGGCGCCACCAGCGCCTTTGCCGAACTCAAGAGCAGCCTCGACGACATCTGGCATGTGCCGGTGCCCAAGACCGCCGGCTGGCAGACGCTGCTGCGCGCGCGGCTGCTGTCGTTCAGCCTGGTGCTGGTTCTGGCCTTCATGCTGCTGGTGTCGCTGATCGTCAACGCCGCGCTGGCGGTGGTCGAACGCATCTGGGGCCAGCTGTGGACGCAATCCTGGTTCGCCCCGGTGGCAGACGTGATTTCGACGGCGTTTTCCTTTGCGGTCGTGACCGCGCTGTTCGCCGTGATCTTCAAGATGCTGCCCAACGCGCGCATCGCCTGGCGCGACGTGACCATGGGCGCCATCATCACCGCGCTGCTGTTCTCGGTGGGAAAGCGGCTGATCGGCCTCTATCTGGGAAATAGTGCGGTGGCCTCCTCATACGGCGCGGCGGGCTCGGTGGTGGCGCTGATGCTGTGGATCTACTATTCGGCGCAGATCTTCTTCTTCGGCGCCGAGCTGACGCGCCAGTACGCGCTGCAGTTCGGCAGCCTGCGCGGCGTGCCAGGCATGGGAGGGGAGGGGGATGGCAAGCGCGAACGCAAAACCCCGGCCTGGCCCGCGAACCGGTAAAATAGCGCCCCATTCCTTCCGTAAGTCCCGCATGGCCCGGCGCAGTGCCGCCTGCGGCGGCGCCGGTCGGGGTGCCGGCTCATGCCGCATCCTCTACTCCCTCTACCTATTCCCAGCCAGATTCCGTGAGCTCGCTCGTATCCGAAATTGCGCGTCGACGCACCTTTGCCATCATCTCCCACCCCGACGCGGGCAAGACGACCCTGACCGAAAAGCTCTTGTGGTTCGGCGGCGCCATCCAGGTCGCGGGCGAGGTGCGTGCGCGCAAGGCCGACCGACATGCCACTTCCGACTGGATGGAGCTGGAAAAGCAGCGCGGCATCTCGGTGACCTCGTCGGTGATGCAGTTTCCGTATGGCCGCGGGCATGGCAGCAACAGCGCGGCCGGCAACGCGCAGGAGAATATCGTCAACCTGCTCGACACGCCGGGCCACGAGGACTTCTCGGAAGACACCTACCGCACGCTGACGGCGGTCGATTCGGCCGTGATGGTGATCGACTCGGTCAACGGTGTGGAAGCGCAGACCATCAAGCTGCTCAACGTCTGCCGCCTGCGCGACACGCCCATCCTCACTTTCATCAACAAGCTCGACCGCGAGGGCCGCTCGCCGATCGAGCTGCTCGATGAAATCGAAGACGTGCTGCAGATCCAGTGCGCGCCGATGACTTGGCCGATCGGCATGGGCAAGCAGTTCCGCGGCGTGTACCACCTGATCGACGACAAGGTGCAGCTGTTCGACCCGAAAGGCGACAAGGGCACCGCGGCGATCCTGGACGGCCTGGACAACCCGGAACTCGACCGCATCCTCGGCAGCCAGGCCGACGAGCTGCGCGTCGAGATCGAACTGGTGCGCGGCGCGTCGCACACCTTCGACAAGGAGGCGTTCCTCGCCGGCAAGCAGACCCCGGTCTACTTCGGCTCGGCGATCAACAACTTTGGTGTGCAGTCGCTGCTGGACGCGCTGTGCGAGCTCTCGCCGCCGCCGCTGGCGCGCAACACCGACACGCGCGTGGTCGAGCCGAACGAAGGCAAGTTCACCGGCTTCGTCTTCAAGATCCAGGCCAACATGGACCCGCGCCACCGCGACCGCATTGCCTTCGTGCGCGTCTGCTCGGGCCGCTTCGAGCGCGGCATGAAGCTGCTGCACGTCTCCGCCGGCAAGACCGTGGCGATCAACAACGCCATCACCTTTATGGCGCAGGACCGCAACACGACGGAAGAGGCCTACGCCGGCGACATCATCGGCGTGCCCAACCACGGCACCATCCGCCTGGGCGATGTCTTCACCGAAGGCGAGCCGCTCAAGTTCACCGGCATCCCGTCGTTCGCGCCGGAATTCTTCCGCCGCGCGCGCCTGAACAACCCGCTCAAGGTCAAGCAGCTGCAGAAGGGCCTGCAGCAGCTGGCGGAAGAGGGCGCGACGCAGATGTTCCGTCCGCTCGTCTCCAACGACCTGGTGCTGGGCGCGGTGGGTATCCTGCAGTTCGACGTGGTGGCGCACCGGCTCGAGCACGAGTACGGCGTCGATGCCATCTTCGAGTCGCACGAGTGCGCCACGGCGCGCTGGCTCAAGGGTTCGCCGGCGGAGATCGAGAAGCTGATCGCCAAGGCCGGGCATAACGTGGCGCTGGACGGCGCGGGCGACCATGTTTACCTGGCGCCGAGCATGGTGAACCTGCGGCTGACGCAGGAACGGTTCCCGGAGCTGCAGTTCCTGGAGACGCGCGAGATCGTCTGAGCGCGTACCGAAGCTAAAAAAACGGCTCGCCTTGGCGAGCCGTTTTCTTGTCCGGAAGTCTGCTCAGTACGCCAGCGACGCCTGGATATAGAACGTCCGCGGCATCCCCACGTACTTGCCCGCATTGTTATCGGTGGAGCGTGTGAAATAGCGCTTGTCGAACAAATTCTTCACGCCCACGGCCACCTTCAGGTTCTGCGCCGACTTGCCGAAATCGTAGCCCAGCCGCATGTTCAGCAGCGCGTAGCCCGGAATATCGCCCAGCGCGCCATTGGCGCTCTCCGCGGTCTGGTACGTGGTCGACGTGCTCGGGTCGCCCGGCGAATGCTGCTTGGACTGCGCGTAGCCGTCGATATTGAAGGCCCAGCGGTTGCGCGCATAGCGCATGCCCACGGTGGCCACATGGCGAGAATAGAACGGCAGGTCGCGCCCGGCGAAGTTGCCCTGGTTGTAGGTGGCTTCGGTGAAGGTGTAGGTCGCGTACGCCGACAGGCCGGCCAGCGACTTGTCGAGCGCGCCGAAGTCATAGCGCAGCGACGATTCCACGCCACGGTGGGTGGTGGCGCCGAGGTTGGTCCACGCATCCGGCGCGCCGCCGGTGCCGCCGCGCAGCTGCAGCTCGTCGTCAAAGTCGATATTGAACAGCGTCAGCTCGCCGCCCCAGCCGTTGCTGTTGAAGTGCGTGCCGATCTCGTACGTCTTCGCCTTCTCGGGCGTCAGGCCGTTGGTGGTCTGCGCGATCTGGAAGTACTGCAGCGGCCCGAACGAGACGCCGGCGTTGGCGAACAGCTTCCACTGGTCGCTGACGTGGTACATCACCGCCAGCGACGGCAACGGCTCGTCGGACGAGACATCGTTGCGCGCGCCGGTGAAGTTGTCGGTCACGTACGAACGGATGAATTCGTAGCGCAGGCCCGGCGTGATGGTCCAGCTGCCGACGTTGATGGTGTCGTCGACATAGACCGCGTTGGCGGTGGTGCCGCCCGTGCGCGACTGGTACACCGGCGACGGCAGCGTGGTGGGATCGATGGTGCCCGGGGTGTAGAACACCGTGCGCGAGGCCTTCTCGTCGCTGGCTTCGCGCAGGAAGCGGTAGCCGACGCTGACCTCGTGGCTCATGTTCTCGCCGCGGAACAGCTGCGAATAGCGCGGCTCGATCGCAAACGTATGGTAGTTGCGCGGCGCCGAGGTCAGGCGGCGCAGGTTGGCATTTGCGCCCGTGCCTTGCTGCTCGATATTGCTGCCGCGGAAGCTGTCGGTGTAGTACGTCAGCACCTCGAACTTGCGGTTGTTGTCGTTGTGGCTGTACTTCAGGCTGAAGTCGTTGCGGCGGCCGTCGAAATTGTCGTAGGGCCGCACCGACTGGAAAGGATCGGCCGCGTACTGTGCTGGCGTGAGGCCGCCGGGCATGCCGGCCCGGCCCTCGTAGTAGTGGAAGGCCGCGCTCAGTTCGTCGGTCTTCGAGATCCGGTAGTTGCCCTTGAGCATCAGGTCGTCGATATTGACGTGGTCGTTGCTCTCGCGATAGCCGTTGCCATGGATGCCCGAGTACAGCAGCGCGCCGCCCAGCCCGTTGTCGTTGGTGCCGCCGATGAACGCGGTCGGGTTGGTCTTGACGCTGCCGCCGTGGCTGTAGATGTCGGTCGAGACCGAGGCATCGGCCGCGAAGGTCTTCGGGATCGACCGCGTCGCGAAGTTGATGATGCCGCCCACGTTCTGCGGGCCGTAGCGCACCGAACCCGCGCCGCGCACCACGTCGATGCTTTCCAGGTTGCCCAGCGACAGCGGTGCCATCGACAGCTGCGGCTGGCCATAGGGCGCCACCGCCAGCGGCACGCCGTCCATCAGGATGGTCGAGCGCGGCGACAGGCGCGCGGTCAGGCCGCGCACGCCCACGTTGAGCGACACATCGCTGCCGCCGGTGCCGTTGTTCTCCTGCACCTGCACACCCGGGACGCGGCGCAGCACCTCGCGGACGTTGTTGGCGCCGGCTTCCTGGAAGGTCTCGCGGTCGACGATGGTGCGGGCGCCGGGATGCTCCAGCACCTTGGCTTCATCGGCGTCTTCGAGCCAGTTGCCGACCACGGTGACGGCATTGAGGGTGGTTTCCGCGCTGGCGCCGCCGGCGGCGGTGGCCGTGGCGGCAGTCTGGGCGTGGACGGGGAGGGCGAACAGCAGGGCGGCGCCGATGGCACCGCCGGTGAGACGGAAAGCGGGCTGCAAGATGAGGATCCTGGAAAGGGCAGCGCAGTCCACTGGCGGATGCGCCGAATGGGGCCGGATTATAAGTGCGAGTGATTCTCAGATGCGATTAGCCAGATCAAACCGGGGACGTTTGTGGCATCCATGCATCAATGTTGATACATTGGGAGCACAAAATATGGCAAAAAAGCCACATAAAATGACCAGCGAATCACGTCGCATGCATGTGTATGCACTAATTCAGCAGTCACCGTAAAATCCTGGCTTTGTGCCGTCGCCTTGCCGCGGCGATTGCCGCGCCGGTATCGCTGTGGCGCCTCCATGGCCGCCCCCTCGCTGTCTGACCCCGCCCTCCCGCATCCATGTCTTCCCCTGCCACCGTCCCGGCCGCCGAGCCGGATAGCGTCTTCGGCGACGCCGTGTTCCGCCGCTACTGGTTCGCACGCCTGTGCACCACCATCGGCTACCAGATCTTTACCGTGGCGGTGGGCTGGCAGATGTATGACCTGACACGCGACCCGCTGATGCTGGGGATGGTCGGGCTGGTGCAGTTCCTGCCCTCGGTGGTGCTGATCCTGATGTCCGGCCACGTTGCCGACCGCTTCGACCGGCGCCGCATCGTGCGCACCTGCCAGTCGATCGAGGCGCTGCTGGCCGCCGGCATGGCTGTGGCCAGCCTCACCGGCTGGATCGACAGCCACCACATCTTTGTCTTCGTTGCGCTGATCGGCGCGACGCGCGCGTTCGAGAACCCCACGCTGCAGGCGCTGCTGCCCAGCGTGGTGACGCCGCGCCAGCTGCCGCGCGCGGTGGCGCTGGCCAGCTCCGCCGGGCAGACCGCGATCATCATTGGCCCGGCCATCGGCGGCTTTGCCTACGTGGCGGGCCCCGGCGTGGTATATGCGCTGAGCGCGACGCTGTTCATCATCGCGGCGGTGCTGGTCAGCGGCATGACTCTGCGCCAGGCCGCTCAGCGGCTGACCGCGCCGGTCAGTGTCAGCACGGTGTTTGCCGGCTTTGCCTATATCCGCAGCCGGCCGGTACTGCTGGGAGCGATCTCGCTGGACCTGTTCGCGGTGCTGCTGGGCGGCGCGGTGGCGCTGCTGCCGATCTACGCACGCGACATCCTGCATACCGGGCCGTGGGGCCTGGGACTGCTGCGTTCGTCGCCGGCGGTCGGTGCGCTGGTCATGGCGCTATGGCTGGCGCGCCACCCGCTGAACCGACGCGCCGGGCGCATCATGTTCGGCGCGGTCGCGCTGTTCGGCGTCGCCACGGTGGTGTTCGGGGTATCGACGTGGCTGCCGCTGTCGATGGTGGCGCTGGTAGTGCTGGGGGCCTCGGACATGATCAGCGTGGTGGTGCGCTCGACGCTGGTCCAGCTCGATACGCCCGACGACATGCGCGGGCGGGTCGGCGCGGTCAACTCAGTATTCATCGGCGCCTCCAACCAGCTGGGCGAGTTTGAATCCGGCGTGACCGCGGCGCTGTTCGGCCCGGTAGGCGCGGTGATCCTTGGTGGGGTCGGCACGGTGCTGGTGGTGGCAGTGTGGATGCGGCTGTTCCCGGCGCTGGCCTCGCGTGACCGGCTGCACGAACACGTCGTCTGAAATTCGGCGGGCCGCCCGCCGTGAAATCAGCCGCCACAGCCGCTCCGATGTCGCGGCCGCCCGAAAAGCGTACCCATTTCTGCGTAACCCCGGCCGCGCGGCTGGCGGTATAGTCGAGCGTTGCGCCGCGGACTTCCGGCCAACTTTCGTCGCTGAAAGTTGCCGCCACGCTCCGTCCCGAAACGCCTCACTGCCGATCCGCCCCGCCACATGGCCACCCCGTCCGACCCGCTCCAGCGCCACGCGGTCTTTGCCGCGCTCACCGGCTCGCGCGCGTCGCTCGAGCGCGCGGCCGTGCTGGGTGATGGGCTGGGCCTGGCGCTGTGGCGCAACCGGGACGACGATACCGCCTACGCCCGTCCCGGCCATCACACTATTTCGGTCTACCTCGAAGGCGGCCTTGGCACCTACCGGCGCGACCAGCCCAGCAACAAAGGCGCGCCCGGACGGCTCTGCCTGTTGCCGGCGGACCATGACTCGCGCTGGCACGTGGGTGGCCCACAGCGATTCGTTCACCTGTATTTCAGGCCGGAGATGCTGGCCTGGCACTGCGTGCGCCTGCTCGACCGCGAGCCGCGTTCGGTGGCGCTGCGCGACCTGACCTTTGCCGACGATCCGTTCCTGTACGCATTGAGCCAGCGGCTGGCGGCGCTCGACTGGCGCCAGCCCGAGGCGCGCATGGCCGGCAACGCGCTGGCGCATGAGGCCGTCAGCCACCTGGTGCTGCACCACGCCGGGCGCGCTGCGCCGATGGACTGGCGTGGCGGACTGTCGGTGCAGGCGAGGCGCACGGTGCGCGACTGGATCGAGAGCCATCCCGCGCACAACCCGACCCTGGGTGAACTGGCCGCGCTGGCGGGCCTGTCGGAATTCCACTTCGCGCGCATGTTCCGGGTTTCGTTCGGCATGCCGCCCCATGCCTGGATCCTGCGGGCGCGGCTCGAGCGTGCCCGCCAGCTGCTGGCCGAGACGCGGCCTGGCCTGCACGAAGTGGCCGCGCGGGCGGGGTTTGCCTCGGCCAGCCACCTCAGCCACCGCTTCCGTGCCGCGTTCGGGGTCACGCCCGGCACCTGGCGGGCGGGGTTGTCGTCCTCCGTGTGAATCGCCGCAGGCCCCTGCCGGGCACGGGCTGGCGCGGCGGCGCGGGGGCCTTTCCAGATTGCGCGGGAAACCAATTGGCGCCTGGGTTGTCACCTGTACTGTGGCGTGTGCCTGGCCTTTGTCGGTGATCGTCTGACATCCTGCGCTCAAAAGACATCAATTCCTGGTAAGTTTTGGCGGATCATCGGTTATCGGCGAGGCGCCGCATTCCCGTGACCGCACGCAGAAACGGGTACGCCCCACCCGCGCCGCCGCAAATCAACAACCCCAAACGGAGTCGCCCTCATGGACCTGAACTTCCTCGATGCCAACAAGCTGGAGGCGGGCTGGGCCTACCTGGTCCAGTTCGCCATCAACCAGGGGATGAACTGCCTGGCCGCGATCCTGATACTGCTCGCCGGCTGGTGGCTGTCCGCACGCGTGGCCAGCGCGGCCCGGCGCGCGCTGGGCCGCACCCACGTGGACGAGACCATGCGGCCGCTGCTGGCCAATGCGCTGCAGTGGATGGTGCGCGTGCTGACCATCGTGCTGGTGCTGTCGCAGTTCGGCGTGCAGACCGCCAGCATCATCGCAATGCTCGGTGCCGCCGGCCTGGCCATCGGCCTGGCGTTGCAAGGCACGCTGCAGAACATCGCCGCTGGCATCATGCTGGTGCTGCTGCGGCCATTCCGCGTGGGCCAGTACATCGATGCGCAGGGCGTGGCGGGAACGGTGCGCGAGACAGGCCTGTTCATGACCGAGCTCACCACGTTCGACGGCGTCTGCCTGCGCGTGCCCAACGGCAAGCTGTGGGGCAGCGCGATCACCAACTACAGCGAGAATGCCACGCGTCGCGCCGATATCGAGGCCACCGTGACCTTCGACAGCGATGTGCAGCGCAGCCTCGAGGCGCTGCGCGGGATGCTGGCGAGCGAGCCGCGCCTGCTGTCCGAGCCGCGCCCTGAGGCCATGGTGGTCAACTACACGCAGCAGGGCATCACGCTGAACGTGCGCTACTGGGCTTCGAACGACGACTACTGGAACGTGCGCTTCGCCTTCTACGAGCGCATCAAGCAGGTGCTGGAGCAAGCGGGCAGCAAGCTGGCGGTGCCGATCCAGGAACTGCACGTGCCAGGCGCGGGCTCGGTGCCGGGCGCCGTGAAGGTGTCCGACGGCGCGGCGCCTGCGCGCACCGCCGGCGCCGCGCCGCGACAGCCCGTGCAGCGGCTCGGCTAGGCGGCGGCGCTGCCTTCGTCGGCAAACAGCGTGCAGGCGCCGCTTTCGGCCGTGCTCACATTGTTGCGGAACGCCGCGAACAGGTCGCGGCCGACGCCGTGCCGGTTGGCACTGAGATCGGGGTGGGCGGCCTCTCGCGCGCGCCATTCGTCGTCCGGCACCAGTACCTCGAGCACGCCCGCGGGCGCATCCACGCGCATCAGGTCGCCGGTGCGCACGCGTGCGAGCGCGCCGCCGCGCAGCGCTTCCGGACAGACGTGGATCGCGGCCGGCACCTTGCCCGAAGCCCCCGACATGCGCCCGTCAGTCACCAGCGCCACATGGAAGCCGCGGTCCTGCAGCACCGTCAGCGTCGGCGTCAGCTTGTGCAGCTCGGGCATGCCGCACGCGGCCGGGCCCTGCCACGGCAGCACCGCGACAAAGTCGCGTTCCAGCTCGCCGCGCTTGAACGCGTGCAGCACGTCGTCCTGATGCTCGAACACGATTGCCGGCGCCTGCACCACCTGGTGCTCCGGCTTGACCGCCGAGGTCTTGATCACCGCGCGGCCCAGCTTGCCGTCCAGCACCTTGATGCCGCCGTCCGGCAAGAACGGCTGGCCGGCACTGCGCACGATGCTGTCGTCGAGCGGCGCCGCGGGGCCGTCGATCCAGCCCAGCTTACCGTCGCGCAGCACGGGCTCGCGTGTGTAGTCCTCCAGCCCGCGGCCGAAGATGGTGGTCACATCGTCGTGCAGCAGCCCCAGCGACAGCAGGCCGCGGATCACCACAGGCAGCCCGCCGGCGGCCTGGAACTGGTTCACGTCGGCCTTGCCGTTGGGGTACACGCGCGCCAGCAGCGGCACTACCGCGGACAGTTCGTCAAAGTCGTCCCACCCCAGCACGATGCCGCCCACGCGCGCCATCGCAATCAGGTGCAGCGTGTGGTTGGTCGAGCCGCCAGTGGCGAGCAGCCCGACGATGCCGTTGACGAAGGCGCGTTCGTCCAGCACCTCGGCCACTGGCGTGTAGCGCTCGCCGCCATGCACCAGCTTGAGCGCCTGGCGCGCGGCCTCGCGCGTCAGCGCCTCACGCAGCGGCGTGCCGGGGTTGACGAAGGCGGTGCCCGGCAGGTGCAGCCCCATTATTTCCATCAACATCTGGTTGGAATTGGCGGTGCCGTAGAAGGTGCAGGTGCCGGGGCCGTGGTAGGAGCGGGTCTCGGCTTCGAGCAGTGCTTCCCTCCCGATCTTGCCTTCGGCATAGAGCTGGCGCGTGCGCGCCTTCTCGTCGTTGCTGATGCCGGTGGTCATCGGCCCGCCCGGCACGAACACCGCCGGCAGGTGGCCGAACGACAGCGCGCCCATCACCAGCCCCGGCACGATCTTGTCGCACACGCCCAGGTACAGCGCGGCGTCGAACATCTGGTGCGACAGCGCTACTGCGGAGGCCAGCGCGATCACGTCACGCGAAAACAGCGACAGGTCCATGCCGTCCTGGCCCTGCGTCACGCCATCGCACATCGCCGGCGTGCCGCCCGCGAACTGCGCAGTGCCACCGGCCTCCAGCGCCGCCTCCTTGATCCACTGCGGATAGGCCGCCAGCGGCTGGTGCGCCGACAGCATGTCGTTATAGGCGGAGACGATCGCCAGGTTGGGCCGCTGGTCAGCCTTCAGGCGGATCTTGGCTTCGTCAGGCATTGCGGCCACCGCGTGGGCCAGGTTGGTACAAGAGAGCTGGGCGCGTTCCACTTTCTGCCCGGCCATGGCGCGGGTGCGGTCCAGGTAGGCCTGGCGCGTGGCGGCACTGCGGGAGACGATGCGGGCGGTGACCCGCTCGAGCACTGGATGACGTGGCATGGGGTTCTCCTGCGGGGGAGCTTTCAGCCTAGTGCACTTTGCCGGACGCTGCACGCCGGAGGCCTGCCCGTGGCCCACGCGAACCACGCAGAAATGGGTACGCTTGCCTCGCCAAGCCGTAGCGACTCACGTAAACTGGCCGCAACACGGCCCGCCATCGGGCGCTGGCCGCGACAACTCGAATCCTCAAGGAGCGCAGGGTGAGCATGCCTGATTTCGACATGGTGCTGTTCGGCGGCACCGGCGACCTGGCGCGGCGCAAGCTGCTGCCTTCCCTGTTCGACGCGCACCACGCCGGCCTGCTGCATCCCGCCGCGCGCATCCTCGCCACCGGCAGCCAGCCGTTGTCGACCGGCGACTACCTCGCATCGCTGGAGCAGACCGTGCGGCCCACGCTGGCCCATGCGCCGCCGGAGTCATGGGAAAAATTCTGCGCGCGCATCAGCTACGTGCAGGCCGACGCACGCGTGCCCGCGCATTTCGACGCGCTGGCCGACAAGGTGCTGTCGCGCAAGCCGGAAGTGGTGGTGTGCTATCTCGCCACGGCGCCGCACCTGTTCGTGTCGATCTGTGAACAGCTTGCGCGCACGGGCCTCAATACGCGCACGGCGCCCAACGTGCCGAACGTGCCCAACGTACGTATCGTGCTGGAAAAACCGCTGGGCCACGACCTCGAATCGAACGAGGCGATCAACTCGGCGGTGGCGAATTTCTTCGCCGAAGAGCAGATCTACCGTATCGACCACTACCTCGGCAAGGAGTCGGTGCAGAACCTGATGGCGATCCGCTTCGGCAATGCCCTGTTCGAGCCGCTGTGGCGGCGCGAGTGGGTGCAGGACGTGCAGATCACCATCGCCGAAGAGCTCGGCGTGGAGACGCGCGGCGACTTCTATGACCAGACCGGCGCGCTGCGCGACATGGTGCAGAACCACCTGCTGCAGCTGCTGTGCATGGTGGCGATGGAGCCGCCCGCCAGCCTTTCGGAAGACGCCATCCGCGACGAGAAGATCAAGATCCTGAAGGCGCTCAAGCCGATCACGCCGCAGGACGTCGCCGAAAAAACCGTGCGCGGGCAGTACCGCGCGGGCGCCATCGGCGGCAAGCCGGTGCCGGGCTACACGGATGAGGCCGGCATCGCGTCCGACAGCCGCACCGAGACCTTTGCCGCGATCAAGGCCGAGATCGCCAACTGGCGCTGGGAAGGCGTGCCGTTCTACCTGCGCACCGGCAAGCGCATGCAGGCGCGCGTGGCCGAGATCGTGATCCACTTCCGCGACGTGCCGCACGCGATCTTCCCGCGCCCGCTGACGCTGTCGCCGCAGAACCGGCTGGTGATCCAGCTGCAGCCCGAGGAAAGCATCCGGCTGTATTGCCTGGTCAAGCAGCCTGGCGACACGCTCGAGCTGACGCCGACCTCGCTCGACCTCGACTTCGCCAACTCGTTCAAGGTGCGCCGCGCCGGCGCCTACGAGCGGCTGCTGCTGGACGTGATCCGCGGCCGGCTGGGTTTGTTCGTGCGCCGCGACGAGCAGGTGCAGGCGTGGCGCTGGGTCGAGCCCATCATCGATACCTGGGAAGCCAGCACGGTCCCGCCCAAGCCCTATACCGCCGGCACCTGGGGCCCGGCCGCGTCGTCGGCGCTGATGTCGCGCGACGGCGCCTTGTGGCACGAAGAAGCCTGAACCAGAGGAAACGACATGCGCCTGTTCGAACATCCCACCCCGACGGACCAGGCCGAGGCCCTGGCCATCTCGATCAGCAATGCGCTCGAACTCGCCATCCGCGTCAACGGCTGGGCGGTGCTGGCGGTATCCGGCGGACGCTCGCCGGTGCCGATGTTCGAGCGGCTGCGCTACCGCCCGCTGCGCTGGGAAGCGGTGACGGTGACGCTGGTCGACGAACGCGTGGTGCCGCCCGACCATCCCGACAGCAATGCCGCGCTGGTGCGCGCGCACCTGCTGCGCGAGGCCGCCGGCAGTGCCGCCTTTATCCCGCTGGTGGCCGATGCACAGGACGTGGCCGACCCGGCCGCGGCGGTAGCGCGCGCGAATCGGGCGTTCCGCCAGCCTGACGTGGTGGTGCTCGGCATGGGTGAGGATGGCCATACCGCGTCGCTGTTCCCGGACGCGCCCGAACTGCAGGACGCGCTGAGCGATCCGCAGCCGGCCTACCTGCTGACGCATCCGGGCACCGCGCCGCATGCGCGCATCACGCTGAACCTGGCCGCGCTGCTGGCGGCCGAGCGCGCATTCCTGTCCGTCACTGGCGAGGCCAAGGCCCAGGTGCTCCAGCGCGCGCTGCAGGGGCCGACGCCCGCGCTGCCGGTGAGCCTGGTGGCGTCGCGCCACCGGCACGGTTTCGATGTGTTCAAGGCCTGAATTCTGACTGAAGGGGACGTGACCGACGCCATGGCTGACACCGCCTCCATACCCTCGACCGCCACCGCCACCGCCACCGCCACCGCCACCTTCCCACGCCTGCTCGGCGATGTCGGCGGCACCAACGTGCGCTTCGCGCTGGAGACCGCGCCCATGCAGATCGGCCCGGTGACCGCGCTCAAGGTCGCCGATTTTCCTTCGCTCGAAGCCGCGTTGCGCCAGTTCCTGGACGGCCTGGCCGGCACCGGCCAGCCCTTGCCGCGCCATGCTGCGATCGGGCTGGCCAACCCGGTCACCGGCGACCAGGTCAGGCTGACCAACCACAACTGGTCGTTCTCGATCGACGGCATGCGCCGCGCGCTCGGCCTGCAGACGCTGGTGGCGCTGAACGACTTCACCGCGCTGGCGCTGGCCTTGCCGCACCTGCCGGCGGACGGCCTGGCGCGGGTGCGCGCCGGCACCGCGATCCTGAACCCGCCGCTGGCGCCGCTGGCGCTGGTGGGACCTGGCACGGGGCTGGGCGTGTCGGGGCTGGTGCCGGCCCCGGGCGGGCAGGTGGTGGCGCTGGCCGGGGAGGGTGGCCATATCGAGCTGATGCCGGTTACCGACGATGAATGGGTGGCTTGGCGCGCGGCCCATCGCCAGGTCGGACGGGTGTCCGCGGAACGGCTTTTGTCAGGCGCGGGGCTGTCGCAGATCCATGCCGCGCTGGCCGCAGAAACGGGTACGCTTTTGCTCGCGCCGCTGCAGCCGGAGCAGGTTACCGACGGCGCTTTCCAGCGCAACGACCCGCTGTGCCAGCGCACCATGACGGTGTTCTTCGGACTGCTGGGCTCGGTCGCGGCCGATATCGCGCTGGTGCTGGGCGCGCGCGGCGGCGTCTACCTGGGTGGCGGCATCCTGCCGCGCTTCGTGCCGGCGCTGCAGGCCTCTGCCTTCACCGAGCGCTTTGTCGCCAAGGGCCGCATGCGCGGGTGGCTCGAAGACGTGCCGGTCCATGTCATCACCGCGCGCCA
The DNA here is from genome assembly GCF_000426345.1 of Cupriavidus phytohabitans. GTDB lineage: Bacteria > Pseudomonadota > Gammaproteobacteria > Burkholderiales > Burkholderiaceae > Cupriavidus. The sequence goes on from NZ_AUFE01000003.1 coordinate 176,170, forward strand.
CCCGGCGCTGCCCGGGCTGGCGCGGGCGCTGGCCGAACGCCTGGACCGTAGGGCGGGGAACGCCTAGCCATGCGCGTGCTGTTGGTGGAAGACGACGCCATGATCGGCGACAGCGTCAGGCAGGCGCTGCGGCAGGAGGGCTTCACCGTCGACTGGGTGCGCGATGGCGATGCGGGCCTGGCCGCGGCCACGTCGTCGCAGGAAGGCGAAGCGTGCTACGACCTGGTGCTGCTCGACCTCGGCCTGCCGCGCCGCCCGGGGCTTGACGTGCTGCGCACGCTGCGCACGCGCGGCGTGCCAACGCCGGTGCTGATCCTGACCGCGCGCGACGCGGTAGCCGACCGCGTCGCGGGCCTCAATGCCGGCGCCGACGACTACCTGGTCAAGCCCTTCGACCTGCAGGAACTGGCCGCGCGCATGCACGCACTCGCGCGCCGCGCCGCGGGCCGGGCCGAGCCGCTGGTGAGCTATGGCGAGATCGTGCTCAACCCGTCCACGCGCGAGGTCACGCACCGCGGCGAGCCGGTACGGCTGTCGGCGCGCGAGTTCGCGCTGCTGTCGGCGCTGATGTCGCGGCCGGGCAAGGTGTGGTCGGTGCCGCAGCTGCAGGAGCGCCTCTACGGCTGGGACGACGAGGTCGGCAGCAATACCGTAGAGGTCTATATCCACGCGCTGCGCAAGAAGTTCGGCGCCGCGCTGATCCGCAATATCCGCGGCGTGGGCTATGTGGTGCCGCGCCTGGATGGCGAGGGAGAGCCCGCCTGATGCGCTCGATCCAGCGAACCCTGCTGTGGTGGCTGGCCGCGGGACTGCTCGCCGGCATTGCCATTGCCACCGTGCTGATCTACGGCCAGGCGCGCCAGGAAGCCAATGCGCTGTTCGACTACCAGATGAAGCAGATGGCCGCGGCGCTGCCGAGCCGCTTTGCCGACCCGGTGGCGCCGCCCTTCATCGGCTCGCCCGGCGACCTGACGCATGCCGACGAGGACGTCGTCATCCATATCTGGGACGGCTCCGGGCGCAGCCTGTACCTGTCGCATTCGCACCCGGCGCTGCCCGCGCGTGCCGAGCTGGGCTTCTCCAACGTGACCACGCAGCAGGGCGAATGGCGGCTGTACAGCATGCAGCTCGGGCCCACCGTGGTGCAGATCGCGCAGCCGATGAGCGCGCGCCGCACGCTGGCCGCGCGCATGGCGCTGCGTACCGTGGCGCCGCTGCTGTTGCTGCTGCCGCTGCTGGGCTGGCTGGTATGGATGGCGGTGGGCCGCGGCCTGCGGCCGCTGCGCGAGATCGCCGCCGAAGTACGCGCGCGCGACGCCACCACGCTGGAACCGCTTGCGGTGCGACAGATGCCGGACGAGATTGCGCCGCTCAGCGTCGCGCTGAACCAGTTGCTGGCTCGGCTCTCGCACGCCATCGACACGCAGCGCGCCTTCGTGGCCGACGCCGCCCACGCGCTGCGCACGCCGCTGGCCGCGCTGCAGTTGCAGGCCCAGCTGGTCGAGCGTGCCGACAACGGCGCGGCGCGCGACGAGGCCGTGGCGAAGCTGCGCCAGGGGCTGGAGCGGCTGACCCACCTCGTCACGCAGCTGCTGACTCTGGCGCGGCAGGAGCCCGGCGCCGCCACGCCGCCGCGCGAGCCTGTCGAGCTGCGCGCGCTGGCCGCCGGCGTGGTGGCGGAACTGGCCCAGGCCGCGCTGGACCGCGATATCGACCTGGGCGTGGATGGCGACGCCAACGCGGCGCCGGCGATCGTGTGTGGTGATGCCGATGCCTTGCGCATCCTGCTGACCAACCTGCTGGACAACGCGCTGGCCTATATCCCGGCCGGCAGCCGCATCGACGTGCACGTGGCACGCGGGGCCGACGGGCGTTCGGTCGAACTGGTGGTCAGCGACAACGGCCCCGGCATTGCGGTCGGGGAGCGCGAGCGTGTGTTCGACCGCTTCTACCGCCTGCCCGAGGCGCCGACCGGCGGCAGCGGGCTGGGCCTGGCGATCGTGGCGGAGATCGCGCAGTCGCACGGGGCGCGGGTGGCGCTGGAGGACGCGCGGCCGGGGCTGCGCGTCAGGGTCACATTTCCGGCCGCCTGAGCGCTGGCGAGAGTCACGCAGAAATGGGTACGCTTTGCTGGTGCGACGCAATGCCGTGCGGCGCGCGAGCCATGCCCAGCAGTCATCATCGGACGCTCGGGCAGGCAGTAGCGGTTACGCAGACGGGCACGCAGAAATGGGTACGCTCTGGCGCCGCGCGTATCATCGGAGTTCTCTCCTGCTCACACACAAAAGGCTGGCATGCGTGCAATCGGCAACTTCCTCTGGTTCATCCTCGGCGGCGTGGTGATGGGCCTGGCCTGGTGGCTGGCCGGGCTGCTCTGCTTTCTCTCGATCGTCGGCATCCCGTGGGGCAAGGCCTGCTTCGTGATCGGCAGCTTCACCTTCTTCCCGTTCGGCAAACAGGCCATCAGCCGGCGCGAGCTGACCGGGCGCGACGATGTCGGCACCGGCGCCCTCGGGCTGGTGGGCAATGTGCTGTGGTTTGTGTTTGCCGGCGTGTGGCTGGCGCTCGGCCACGTGATGGCGGCGGTCGCCAACTTCGTCACCATCATCGGCATCCCGTTCGCAATCCAGCACCTGAAGCTGGCCGGCATCGCGCTGGCGCCGATCGGCCAGACCGTGGTCGCCAATGAGGTAGCCGAAGCCGCGCGCCGCGACGGTGCGCGCGCACACGTAGACGGCCTGCGTCGCTAGGTGTCGTCGCTAGGTTTCGTCCTAGGTTTCGTCAATACCCGCCGCGCCGTCCTGCCGGGCGGCGTGCGCGACCAGCCGGTCGAGCAGGCTGCCGAGCAGCGCCTGCTCATCCTCGCTCAGGCAGCCGAAGATCTCGTCATTGCGCCGCGCAATCATGGCGATCGCCTGCCGGTACAGCGGCTTGCCCTGCGCGGTCAGCGACAGCACCACGCCGCGGCCATCGGCGGCGCTGGATTCCTTGCTGACCAGCCCCCGTTCCACCAGCGCCTGCGCCGAGCGGCTGGCCTGGCCCTTGGTCAGGTTGGCGCGGTGCGCCAGCGCGTTGACCGACAGCGGCGCGAACGCGCCGATCGCGGCCAGGCAGCGGCCTTCGCTCAGCAGCAGGCCGCACTGCTCCAGGTAGGCGGCAGCGCTGTCCTTGTCGCTGAGCTTGTTGACCTGGTGCAGGCGGTAGGTCAGGAACTGGTCCAGGCGTGGCAGTGGTTTCATGGCGATGTCCGGTCGGGCGTCGGCATTGTAGTGCCTACGGCTGGCTGCGCGCCTCCGCCTCGTCGATCAATGCAAGCACCGGTGCCAGCGATTCCTGCCGGCTCATCAGCCCAAGGCACATCATCGCCAGCAGCAGCGGGGATCGTTCTTCGCCAACGCGGCCCATGGCTTCGCACAGGCGGGTATAGGCGAGGTCAAGGTCATCAGCTTGCATGGCGGGCTCCGGACTGCTGGGGTTGCGGGGATTGCGGGGTTTGCATCAGCGGGGCGAGGGTTGCGCCGACGTCGTCCCATGCGGGCGCGCGCCAGCGCGACAGCACGTATCCGTCGGGGCGGATCGCGTAGAGCGTGCCGGGCCGGGCGCCGTAGCGCGACTGCGCCTGGCCGGCGACATCGGCGAGCGCGCCCTCTGCGGGGGCGGTGGTGCCGTTGACGACCACGCGTGCCTGCAGCGTATGCGGATGGGCCTGCGCCAGCGCGGCCAGCGGGGCGGGCAGCGTCGGCGAGTCGCCGAAGTACAGCAGCGTGAAGCGCTGCCCGAAGCATTGCGTCAGGTGGCCGATGCCTTCCGCGCTGGCGACGCGCGCCTCCGGAGCGGGCAACCCGGGCGCGGCGCCGGGGCAGTCGGCGCCGAAGTCGCTGGCTCCGTTCAGCGGCGAACCGGCATAGGCGATCGGTGCCGACTGGCGCGGGTTGATCAGCGAACGCACCGGGTTGTCGCCCTGTGCCAGCCGCAGCGTGGCTTCGCGCATCAGGCGGAAGGCAAAGTCGGGCGGCGCCATGAATTCGGTGCTCTTGGCGCCGTAGGCGATGTTCTGCCGGGTGGCGTGGACGCGCTCGACCGAATAGGAGTCGAGCAGGCTGTCCGCCGCCTGGCCGCGTACTACCGCGGCCAGCTTCCACGCCAGGTTGCCGGCGTCGTCCAGCCCCGAGTTGAGCCCGCGCACGCCGAAGATCGGCACCAGGTGCGCGGCGTCGCCGGCGAACAGCACGCGGCCGTGGCGATAGTCCGGCAGCGTCAGGCACTTGGCGTTGTAGATCGAGATCCACAGCGGCTGCCAGGGCTCGGTCTCGCCGATCATGTCGAGGTGGCTCTGCACGCGAGGCAGCACATTCTCCGGCTTGACCGCTTCCTCGGGATCCTCGTCGTCGCGGATCTGGTAGTCGATGCGCCAGACGTCGTCAGGCTGGCGGTGCATCAGGATGGTCGAGCCCGGATTCGACGGCGGGTCGAACCAGGCCAGCCGTTCCACCTCGCGCCGGGTTTTCTGCACGATGTCGACGATCACATAGCGGCCTTCATACTGCGTGCCTTCCATGCGCAGGCCCAGTTGCTCGCGCACCGTGCTGCGGCCGCCGTCGCAGGCCACCAGCCATTGCGCGTCGACCTGCGCCACGCCGTCGGCGCTTTCGATTTCGGCGACGACGCCACCGTCATGCGGCCGCACCGCGCGCACGCGCGCACCGAAGCGCACGTCGGCCGGCGTGGCCCCCCGCAGCGCGGCCTCGTGCGCGAACGCTTCGAGGTAGTACTGCTGGATATTGACCATCGGCGCAAAGCGTTCGTCAGGCTCGCTCGGCATGCGGAAGTGCAGCACCTCGGCGTCGCGGTAGTAGCTGCGGCCGCCCACCCAGGGCAGGCCGGTTTCGACCGTTTGCCGGTCCGCGCCGACCCAGGCCAGGATCTCGAGCGAGCGGCGCGACATGCAGATGGCGCGGCTCCCGGCGCAGTAGCCGTCGTCGGCCTCGACCACCAGCGTGGCGATGCCGTAGCGCGCCAGCAGCGCCGCCAGCGCCAGCCCGACCGGGCCGCCGCCGGCGATCAGCACGGGTACGTGTCGCGGCCAGGGGCGCGCGGTAACGGGAGGCGGTGCCGGCGGCACTGCCGCGTGGGGGACGGTGGAGTCTGGCATGGCGGGGTCTCGTTCTGTGCAATTGGTTGTGTGCGAAACTATATCTCAGATAGTTGCGCGCGAAACTAGTGTTTACCCGCTTGGCTTAACGGCTCCGCCCGCCAAAGGGAGACAAGCAGGGAGACAAGCAGGGAGACAAGCAGGGAGACAAGGAGGGAGACAAGGCGCACATCGCCCACCCCGTGCCGTGGCCTATGCTTCGCAGAGCGCACCCCGCTACTGCTGCCTCCGAGCCTTCGCCATGCCGATCCTGCCCACCGACGCCGTGCCCCGCGCCAGCTGGCTGCCAGCTGCCGGCAGCTGGCGCTACCACGCGCTGCTGGGCGCCGCCGGCATGCTGGTGCTCGGGCCGCTCGGCGGCATAGCCGCGGCTTACATGAATTTCTCGCTGGGCTTCTTTGTCGGTGGCCAGGTGCTGGCCGGCATACTTGGCTCGGTGGTGACGGCGGGCTATGGCGCACCGGGCCGGCATGGTGCCAACTACATCCAGACCGCGGCGGCGTCGGTGGCGGGAATGGGCGGCATGGCCGTGGTGCTGCAGGCGATGGCCTGGATGGGCATGCCGTCACCGCCGCTGTGGCAGCTCGTGCTCTACATGCTGTGCATCGGCATGTATGGCGTTGGCATCGGCATGCTGTACACGCCATTGCTGGTGGACCGCATGCAGCTGACGTTCCCGTCGGGACTGGCGGTTGCCAATATCCTGCGCGCGCTGACCGACCCGGTGCTGCTGCGGCGCTCGGTGGCGCGGCTGGGCGGCGGCATGGCGCTGGGGATGGCCAGCGGCCTGGGCGCCGCGCGCGTGCCGTGGCTGGCGGCGCTGGACCTGTCGGCGGCAACCTTCGGCGCCGGCATGATCGTCGGGGCGCGCATCGGTATTGCCGCGCTGGTGGGTGGCCTTGCCGGCTGGGCGCTGACGCCGTGGTTCGTGTCCGTGGGGTGGCTCGCGCCTGGCGAACCGTATCGCAAGGCTACCTTCCTGGTGGCGCTGGGCATGATCATGGGCGCGGCGGCGCTCGATGTCGCGCTGCTGCTGGCGCAGGCGTGGCGACGCTGGCGCAGCCAGGCCTCGCGGGAGGCGCAGGCGCGGCGTGGGCCCGGCATGGCCTGGGTGGCCGCGTGGGCGCTGCTGTGGGGCGTGGGCACCGTAGCCGCGGGCGTGGCGTGGTTTGGCCAGCCGCTGGGCTTCCAGCTGATGGCGGTGCTGCTGGTGCTGGTGTTCGCGCTGGTCAACGGCATCTCGGTCGGCATGGTCGACCAGAACCCGATCTCGTCCGCCTTCGTGCTGACGGTGATCCTGATGGCCGCGGCCGGCTTGCGCGCGCCGCATGTCGGCCTGATCGCGGCGACCGTGCTGCTGGTGGCGACCGCCGAAGCCAGCGACATGCAGCAGGACCGCTCCACCGGCTGGCGCCTCGGCAGCGACCGCATGGTGCAGTTCGGCTATCAGGTCGCCGGTATCGTGGTGGGCGCGCTTGTTGCCGTGGCGATGGCGCGGCTGTTCATGCAGGCGTATCCGGTGCTGGCGCTGGACCAGACCCAGCTGCCGGCGGACCAGCAGCCGGCGCGCTGGACTTCCGCCATGACCTACAAGATCGTCGGCGTGCTGCACGGGCTGGCGCAGCCGCGCGCCGCGCAGCATGCCGCGGTGGCGCTCGGGCTGGCACTGGGGCTGGCGACGGCGGTGCTGCGCAGGGTCATCCTGGGCGGCCCGGCGTGGCAGCGCTTCGCGCAGTCTGGCCTGCCGGGCAGGGTGGCGGATTTCCTGCTGGATGCGGTGCTCCTGCCGTCACCCTATGCCTCGTCCTTCGGCGGCTTCGTCAACCTGTCAGCAGCCGGCTGGATGGCCGCTGGCGGCGTGGCGGCAAGTGTCGGCGGCGCCATGGCCAGGCGCAAGCCCGGGGCCAGGCATGACCGGCAGGCGCTGCCCGGGGACATGAGCACCGCATCGCTGCTGGGCGGCGGCCTGATCGCCGGCGACGCGCTGGCGGCACTGGCCCTCGGCCTGATCGGGCTGCTCGCAGTGACGTGGAGCTGACAGCGGCGGATTGTCAAATTCCATTGACGCTTCTGTCCAATCTCCAGTGGATTGTCAAATCGCACGGCCGGCGTACCATGTCGGCCAGACAGAAGTACCGCCTGACCCGGAGAATCCTCATGGCCCTTGACCAAGAATCCTTTGCCCTGCTGCGCGCCTCGGTGCAGCGCTTCATCGACGAACGCCTGAAGCCCGCCGAGGACACGCTGGAAGAGATCGACGACGTCCCCGCCGATATCGTCGCGGACATGAAGGAGATGGGCCTGTTCGGCATCTCCATTCCCGAAAACTACGGCGGCATCGGCCTGTCGATGTCGCAGGAATGCGATGTGGTGTATGACCTCGGCCACACCGCGTTTGCCTTCCGCTCGGTGTTCGGCACCAACGTCGGCATCGGCTCGCAGGGCATCCTGATGGATGGCACCGAAGCGCAGAAGCAGTCTTACCTGCCGCGTATCGCCAGCGGCGACCTGATCATCTCGTTTGCGCTGACCGAGCCGAATGCCGGCTCCGACGCCGCCTCGCTGCAGACCAGGGCCGAACTGGACGGCGACCACTACGTCATCAACGGCACCAAGCGTTTTATTACCAACGCACCGCGCGCCGGCGCCTTCACGCTGATGGCGCGCACTGGCGGTCCGGGTGCCTCGGGCATTTCGTCCTTTATCGTGCCGGCCGACACCCCGGGCATCTCGCTGGGCAAGCCGGACAAGAAGATGGGCCAGCGCGGCACCAAGACCTGCGACGTGGTGCTGGAGAACGCGCGCGTGCCCGCCGCCAACATCATCGGCGGCGTGCCGGGCGTGGGCTTCAAGACCGCCATGAAGGTGCTCGACCGCGGCCGCCTGCATCTCTCGGCGCTGGCCTGCGGCATGGCGCATCGCCTGATCACCGACGCGGTGGCGTATGCCAAGGAGCGCAAGCAGTTCGGCAAGCCCATTGGCGACTTCCAGCTGATCCAGGCCATGCTGGCCGACAGCCAGGCCGAGCTCTATGCCGGCCTGTCGATGGTGCGCGACTGCGCGCAGCGCTATGACGCCAAGCCCGCAGGCAAGAGCGATCCGGAAGTCAGCATGCTGGCCTCCTGCACCAAGATGTTCTGTACCGAGATGGTGGGCCGCGTTGCCGACCGCGCCGTGCAGATCCACGGCGGCGCCGGCTATATCGCCGAGTACAAGGCCGAGCGCTTCTACCGCGACGTGCGCCTGCTGCGCCTGTATGAAGGCACCACGCAGATCCAGCAGTTGATCATCGCCAAGCAGCTGCTGCGCGACTGACCATGCAACCGCCCGGCGCGGCAGGAGTCGACATGAACGATTGGCAGGATCGCGGGCCGGCAGGCCATGACGTTGACACGCCGCACCGCCTGCGCGCGGTGGTGGCGTCCTATCGCAGTGCGCTGCAGGCGTACACGCTGGCGGTATCGCCCGCGGAGCTGATGGCGCTGGGCGCGGTGCCGGCCAACATCGCCCAGGTCAGCGACCCGCGCGCGCAGGCGCATCTGGCGCGCTTGCGCCGCGAGGTGCAGGCCAGCGGCATCGCGCTGCCTGGCGCGATCGTGCTGGCGATAAGCGGCGGTAGCCTGCATTGCGAATGCGATCACCTGTACACGCTGCAACTGCAGCCGTGCCGCGGCGACCGCCTGATCGTGATGGAGGGCTACGAGCGCCTGCTGGCGCTGGCGCATGGCGAACGCCGCCAATGCAAGACGCTGGTGTCGGCAGTCATGTGGCGCACGGCACTGGACAGCGCCGCGCAGGTGTCGTCGGCCAATGCCGGACAGCTCGCCGAAGCCGATGAGGCGGCCAGGGCGATCGCTGCTGTCGCCACGCAATCGTGCGCGGCGCGATGGGCCAACGCGACGCGGGTCTGGCACTGATCGCACCGGGTGCGATGAGAAGGTCGAGGGCCGCCGGCATGGCGGCCTTTATTCTTGGTTGCTGCGCTTATTGCTGCGGCTATTGCTGCGGCCACACGCCATCGACATCGCGCAGCAGGTGGCCGGCGAGAATATAGTCCCCGAGCCGCGTGGCCTTGGCTTCGAGTTCGAGCAGTTCATGGTCCGCCAGCGTGCCGAGGTCGAACTGGCAATAGAGATTGCGTTGGCGGAACGTGCCCTTGGGTTTGGCGAGCCCTTCGATCAGGGCTTCGCGGGAGCGGACGGCAATGCTTTCCTGTCCGCGATACTGCACCTTGATACCGCGCTTTTCTCCGAGCCTGCCGAGTTCGACCGCATCCTGCCAGCCCGTCTCATAGTCCAGCTCCAGGGCCAGCACGTCTTCCGAGGCCAGAAGCCGGAGCGCTTCTGCCTTGCTGCCAGCTCGCACGATTGACATCCACACCTCTTGTATCGACTTATACTGTACGAATATACAGTCAACCCGGGGTCGCGGCAAGAGCCTGCATCGCGGTGCCTGCCCGCCTGTCCTGCGCGCCCGGCCCTTACCCGGCCCTTACCCGGCCCTTACCCGGTGCTTACCCGGCCTTTACCCGGTCCTTACCCGGTCCTTACCCGTCACTTAGCCTGGCCGCCCGCCAGTGCAGCCGAATTTTGTTTCCCCGGTATGTCAGGGCTGCGCGGCCGGCGTGGTGCCGGCGGCTTCGGTGCTCGCCCCGCCGCCTGGCTGGCTGCCGCTGGCCGCATCGCGTGCGTGAGTCGGTTGCGCCGCGAGCGCCCCGCTGAAGTCGCCCGCATAGACGCGGGACATTCCCCCCGCCTGTATATAGCGCCGGATCGCGGCGTTGACCGATTCCGTCGTGGCCGCGCGCAGGCGTGTCTCGAGTTCCGCGGTAAAGGCCATGGTGCGGCCCAGGTAGAGCTGGTAGGCAAGCGTACCCGCCAGCGCTGCGTCATTGCTGCGGCTGACCGTGCCCTGCTGCAGCAGGCCGCTGACAGCTTCCGCCAGTTCCGGTGCGGTGATGCCGTCGCGCGTGAAGCGCTCGAGTTCGTCGGCGACCGCGCGCTGCAAGCGCGCGAGGTTCTGCGGCGCATACTGCGCCTGCACGCCGAAGCGGCCGGCGCGGTCGAGCGCGCCCACCTGTACCCAGCTGCTGGCGCCGTAGCTCAACCCCTCCTGCTGGCGCAGGCGGTCGGCCAGCCGGCTGCGCAGGCTGGCACCCCCCAGCACGCGGTTCGCGATCATCATCAGCGCATAGTCCGGCGAGTCGCTGGTCAGGTCGATCGGCGCCGCGGCCACGTAGACGGCATTCGCCTTGCCCGGCGCGGGGAGCGTGAGTTCTGCCGGCGGAATCGGCACGAAGGGCCGGTCGACGCGCGCATACGGCTGCGCCGCGGTCCAGTCGCCGAACAGCTGCGCGGCCTGCGCCGCCGCGGCCGGCGCGTCGAAGTCACCGACCAGGCTCAGCTGCGCATTGCCCGCGCCGTAGAAACGCGCATGGAAATCCCGCACCTGCGCCAGCGTGGCCGCGCGCAGGTCGGCGATGTTCTCGGCGAAACTGCGCGCGTGGCGCGGGTCGCCCACGGGATAAGGGTCACCGTGACGGCCGAGTGCATTCGATGCCATCACGCCCGGCTGGCTCTGGATGCTTTCGATATCGGCGATGCTGGTCTTGCGCAGCGTCTCGAATTCCGCTTCGGGGAAGTCAGGCGCGCGCAGGATCTCGCGCAGCAGTGCCAGCAGCTCGGGCAGCTGGGCCCGGCGCGTTTCGAAGCTGACGGTCACGCGCTCGGAATTGCCGCCGATGCCGACGCGCGCGCGCAGCGCCTCGATGCGGTCGGCGATCTGCTCGCGGCTCATGCCGCCGGCGCCGCGCCGAAGCATCGTCGCGGTCATCGCCCCCACCGTGGTCAGCCCTTGCAGGCTCTGCGCGTCTCCCATGCGCAGCACCAGCACGCCGTGCACCACCTCGCCGCGCGCGGGTTTGGGCAGCAGAGCCAGCTGCATGCCGTTGGCCAGCGTCTGGCGCGTGGTATGTGCTTCGATATTGGCTGGGCTGGGGTCGAACGGCGCGACCGCGGCCAGCGCCGGCTTGCCCTGGTAGCCACTGACCATCGCGGCGACATCCGGCGTAGCGGGCACCTGCGCGCGGGCTGGCTGCGCGGACGGCACGAACAGGCCCACGGTGCGGTTCGACGACTGCAGGTAGTTCTGTGCCACGCGCTGCACGTCTGCCAGCGTGGTCGTGTCGATGCGGTCGCGGTTCAGGAAGAACAGCCGCCAGTCGCCCTTGGCAATGGCTTCGGACAGGGCGATACCAAGCGCGCCCGGGTCGCTCATGTAGTGGTCGTAGGCATTGCGCATGCGCACGCGCGCGCGTTCCAGCTCGGCTTCGGTCACGGGGGCCTCGGCAAAGCCTTCGACCTGCGTGATCAGGCCTGCGCGCGCGGCTGCGAGCGACTGGTCCCTGGACGTCTCCGCCATGAACAGCAGCGTGCCGGGATCCTTCATCGAATAGAAAGCGCTGCCGATCGAAGCGGCCTGGCCGCGCTCGACCAGCGCCTTGTACAGGCGTCCGCCGGGCGTGTCGCCGAGGATGATCGTCAGCAGCGACAGTGCCGTGGTGTCGGGATGCGCGCCGGGGCTGACGTGGTACTGCGCGGCCACCAGGCTGTTGTCGCCGGGCCGCATGACCACCAGTTCGCGCGCGCCTTCCTGCGCCGGCTCGACCGTATGCTCGGGCGGCAGCACGCGCGTGGGGCGCGGGATGGGGCCAAAGTAGCGCTCGATGCGGGCCAGCGTGGCGGCGGGGTCGAACCTGCCCGCCACTACCAGCACGGCGTTGTCGGGCTGGTAGTAGCGCCGGTAGAACGCGCGCAGGCTGTCGATGCTGACGTTCTCGACATCGCTGCGCGCGCCGATCGGGGCCTTGCCGTAGTTGTGCCAGCGGTATGCGGCGGACATGGTCTGCTGCATCAGCATGCGCGATGGACTGTTCTCGCCCATTTCCATCTCGTTGCGCACCACGGTCATTTCACTGTCGAGGTCGGCCTTGGACAGCACGCTGTTGACCATGCGGTCCGCTTCCATGCGCAGCGCCCAGTCGAGGTTTTCGTCGCTGGCGGCAAAGGTGCCGAAGTAGTTGGTACGGTCCTGCGCGGTGGTGCCGTTGATGCTCATGCCGCGCCGCGCGAACTCGGCAGGGATGGCCTTGCCCGGCAGCGATGGCGTGCCCTTGAACAGCAGGTGCTCGAGCAGGTGGGCCATGCCGGTCTCGCCGTAGTTCTCGTGGCGGCTGCCCACGAGGTAGGTGATGTTGACCGTGGTGGTGGGCTTGGCCGCGTCCGGCGCCAGGACGATGCGCAGGCCGTTGGGCAGGCGGTACTCGGTGATGCCCTCCACGGTGGTGACCTGCCGCGCCAGCGCAGGCGATGCCGCCGGCACCGGCTGCACGGGTTGCGCCGGCGCGGGCAGTGGGGCCAGCGCGGCAAGCATCGACAGGTGCAGGGCAAAACGGCGCATGGCGTCTCCGGGATTTGGCTAGGCCGGGTGGTGGCGTAAAGCGCAATTCTAGCCGCCGCCCGTACCTGGAACTGTGCCGCAGCCCACGTCTGCATGCCAGAGGAAAATGTCCGAATCCAGCCGGTGCGCAGGTTGCCGAAGCGGTAGCATGCCGGCATGAACCTCGATCCCGATACCTGCTACAAGGCCGTGGCATCACATGACCGCCGCTTCGACGGGCGCTTCTTCGTAGGCGTATCCTCGACCGGCGTGTATTGCCGGCCGGTGTGCGCAGTGCGTACCCCCAGGCGCGAGAACTGCACCTTCTACGAAAGTGCCGCCGCCGCCGAGAAGCACGGCTTCCGCCCCTGCCTGCGCTGCCGCCCCGAACTGGCGCCGGGCCACGGCCTGGCCGATATCTCGGGCCGGCTCGCGCAGGCCGCCGCCACGCTGATCGACGAAGGCTTCATGGCCGAAGGCAGCGTCGCCACGCTGGCCGCGCGCATCGGCGTGACCGAGCGGCATTTGCGGCGCCTGTTCGACGCGCAGTTCGGTGTCTCGGTGCTCGAATACGCGCAGACACAGCGTTTGCTGCTGGCCAAGCGCCTGCTGGCGGACACCGCGCTGCCGGTGACCGAGGTGGCGCTGGCGGCGGGCTTCGGCAGCGTGCGCCGCTTCAACGATGTGCTGAAGACGCGCTACGGCCTGACCCCGCTCGCGCTGCGCCGGCGCGCTACCGACGGCGTGGCCGACCGCCTCGTGTTCGAACTAGGCTACCGGCCGCCGCTGGCGTGGGAGGCGCTGCTGCGCTTCCTGGCCACGCGCGCGGTGGATGGCATCGAAGAGATCCGCGACGGCGCCTATGCGCGCACGCTGCGTGTGGAAGCGGGCGGCACCGTGCATGCCGGCTGGGTCCGCATCGAGCATGTGCCGCGCCGCATGGTGCTGCGCGTGACCTTGTCTGCGTCGCTGGCGCGCACGATCCCGCAGACGCTGGGCAAGGTGCGGCGGCTGTGCGACCTGGGTTGCCGCCCCGATGTGGTCGACCGCCATCTCGGCGAGCTTGCGCAGGCCGTGCCGGGCATGCGCTTGCCGGGCAGCGTCGACGGGTTCGAGATTGCCGTGCGTGCGGTGGTGGGGCAGGTCATTTCGGTGGCGCATGCGCGCCGCATCCTGGCCGCATTGGCGCAGCGCGCGGCTGCGCCGGGAACGCTGCCCGATGCAATGCCCGGCAGCCTTTGCCACCTGTTCCCGAGCGCCGCCACCATCGCCGCCATGCCGCTGCAGGACCTGCGCGATGCCGGCGTGCCGGCGGGCAAGGCGCACACGTTGCAGGCACTGGCGCAGCGCGTGGCCGACGGCACGATCGCGCTCGACGCGCACGCGCCGCCCGAAGCGACCGTGGCGGCGCTGCGCGCCATCGATGGCATCGGCGATTGGACCGCGCAGTATGTCGCCATGCGCGCGCTCGGCTGGCCCGATGCCTTCCCGGGCACCGACTATGCGCTGCGCAAGGTGCTGGGCGTCGACACCGTTCGCGCGATGCACGCGCGCGCCGCGCAATGGGCGCCATGGCGCGCCTATGCGGCGGTCCACCTGTGGCATCGCTATGAGACCATGAAGGACGCGACCGCCGTGTCCGAACCGGAGACCATGACATGAGCAGCCATCGCCAGATCGACAGCCCGCTGGGCACCATGCTGCTGCGCGCGGAAGGGACGTGCCTGACCGGCGTCTTCTTCGCGGGGCAGAAGTACTATCCGGCCAACGTGGCGGGGAGCTGCGGCGAGGCATCGCCGCAGGAAGCGGCCGTGCTCGAACGCGCCGCGCAGGAACTGGCCGAATACTTCGCCGGCAAGCGCGACGCCTTTACCGTGCCGGTGCGCTTCGCGGGCAGCCCGTTCCAGCAGCGCGTCTGGCAGGCGCTGCGGGACATTCCATGCGGCGCAACGGCGTCCTACGGCGAACTGGCCGGCGCCCTCGGCCTGCCGCCGACGCACGCGCGCGCGGTCGGCGGCGCGGTGGGGCGCAACCCGCTGTCGGTGATCGTGCCCTGCCATCGCGTGCTCGGCAGCGCCGGCGCACTGACCGGCTACGCCGGCGGCATCGAGCGCAAGCGCGCACTGCTGCGGCGCGAGGGCATCGGCCCGGCGGGCGCCTGAGCCGGTGCCATGCCGCGCCTGTTTTTCGCCGTGGAAGTCCCGCCCGCGCAGGCGGAGCGGTTGCTGTCCACCCTTCCGGTGGCCAGCGGCCTGCGCCCGGTGCCGGCCACCCAGCTTCATCTCACCCTGCATTTCCTCGGCGAATGTGGCGTGCCCGAGGCGCAGCTGAACGCCGCGCTCGACGGACTCGCGGCGCCCGCCTTCACCCTGCAGGCTGCAGGCACCGGCCGCTTCCGCAGCGGCCCGGGGTCGGTGCTGTGGGCCGGCCTCGCGCCGGGTCCCGGGCTTGACGCGCTGCGCGCGCTGCACGCCGCGGTGGGGCAGGCGCTGGCGCATGCCGCCGGCATCGAGCCGGAGCGCCGCCGCTACCATCCACACCTGACACTGGCACGCTGCCGCCCCACGGTACCCGAGGCGATGCTGCGCGCCTGGCTCGACGCGCAACGCATGCTCGCCAGCGACCCTTGGCCGGTGCAGCGGCTGGTGCTGTTCGAGAGCCGGCTGGGACCGCAGGGCGCCGAGCATCTCGTGCTGCAGGCGTGGCCCCTGGTCCGGCCCGCTGCTACCCCAGGTTGCTGAGCCCCAGCGCGACCCCGAGCCCGCATAGCGCCGACCCGATGGCGCCGTCCAGCAGCCGCTGCCGGTGCAGCATCGCCGCACGCAACGCCGGCGCGGTGAACACGCAGGCCACCAGGCCGAACCACGCCAGGTGCGCCAGCGACATGAACGCGCCATAGCCGAACTGCACCGGCACCGGCGTGCGCGCATCGACCACCTGCGTATAGGTGCTGATGACAAAAAGCGTGCATTTCGGGTTCAGCGCATTGGTCAGGAAGCCCATGCGCAAGGCCGCGGCCGGCCGCAATGCCGGCGCGCCGTGCAGGTCGACCGCCGGCGGCGCGCGCCGGCGCAGCGTCTGCAGGCCGATCCACACCAGGTAGGCCGCGCCCAGCGCCTTCACCACCGTCAGGACGCTGTGCGCATGCGCCATCAGCAGTGCCACCCCGAACATCGTGTACAGCACATGGACCTGCACCCCCAGCGCGATGCCAAGGGCGCTGAGCAGCCCGGCGCGGCGGCCATGCAGGTAGCTGTTGCGGGTCACCATGGCGAAGTCCGGTCCGGGGCTGACCACGGCGAGCACGGTCACGGCGGCGACCGCCAACGATTCGGCGACTGGAATCATTTTGTGTGAAATTACCTTGTGGTTGAGGGCGGATTGCCGCCTCCAGCCTGGGCTGGTGCGGCAAAGCGTACCCAATTCTGCGTGCCAGAAACGGCCCTCACAACCGATATATACTTGCGCAAATCCGTGAGAAAAACTGACTGAAATTCCGATGCACTGGCTGGGCTGGATCCGCTTTTTCGAGGCTGCCGCACGCCACGAGAGCTTCGTGCGCGCGGCCGAAGAGCTGCACCTGACCCACGGCGCGGTCAGCCGGCAGATTCGCCAGCTGGAGGACACGCTCGGCGTCGCGCTGTTCGAGCGGCGCAACCGCGGCGTCTTCCTGACCGAGCCGGGGCGCACGCTGTTCGCCGCCGCCTCCCAGTCAATGGACATGCTGGCCGGCGCCGCCGCGCGCATCCGCACCCAGCCGCCCGGCCGCGCGCTGGTACTGTCGTGCGAGCCGACCGTGGCGATGCGCTGGCTGATCCCGCGCCTGCCGCGCTTTGCCGCGCTTTGCCGCGCGCCACCCCGACATCCCGCTGCACCTGATGGCGGCGGGCGGGCCGATCGATTTCGCGCGCAGCGGCGCCGACCTGGCGCTGCGGCGCAATGACTTTGCCTTTGAGCCGCGCTGGCACGCGCGCGAGGTGGCGCAGGAATGGGTCGGGCCGGTGTGCCGCCCGCTGCTGGCGCAGGGCGCTGCCGCCGTCCCGGCGCGGCTGCATACGCGCACCCGGCCCGATGCGTGGCAACGCTGGCTGGCGGCGGCCGGCCCGGCGGCGCAAGCCGCCAGCTTCGAGGGCGATGCCTGGTACGAGCATTTCTACCTGAGCCTGCAGGCCGCCGCGGCGGGTCTAGGCTGGGCCATGGCTTCGCGCCTGATGGCCGCCGACGAGATCGCCGACGGACGCCTGGCTGCCCCGTTCGGCTTCACGCCGGACGGATCGGCCTACCATCTGTTGTCGCCGGCGCCGTTCGAGCACGACACGCGCCGGCTCCTGCTGCTGGCGTGGCTGCGCGAAGAGGCGCTGGCTACCCTGGCGGCCCCGCCCGCACCGCCCGTGGCCCCACTGTGGGAGCCGAAGGGAGCCTGAAAGCGGCGCGGGCGCTACCCCCCGTAAGTCTGTGCTCAAGTTCTGCCACAGTTTTGCCGAAGGTGTCGCCATGAGCCTTGCCGGACGCGGGGGCACGCGCTTAACATGCGGCGCGCGGCCGGCAGGCCGGCAGGCCGACTGGCTGCCGCGCCCCCCACTACCCCACGACCCGGCGGCATCCCGCTATACCAGACGTTGCGTGAATCCATGAATCAGCACGAAGCCACCGGGGCCGGCACCGGAACCGATATCGACGCCGCCGCAGCCACGCCGGCGGACGAGCGCTACCGCCTCACGCACAACTCCCAGATCGGCACCGTGCTGCGCGACCTGTCGTGGCAGAAGTGCATGCTGAGCGTGCGCACCCGCACCGGCCACCAGTTTGTCACCTCGGTGCTGCATGTCGATCCGGTCAACCGGACCTTCGTGTTCGACTGGTGCAATGCCGACGCCGAGAGGCAGTCGCTGATGACTTCGGAAGAGAATGCGTTCTCGGGTTTGCTGCGCGGCGTGCCGGTGAACTTCATGGTCGGACAGCCGGCCGCGACCCGCTTCGAGGAAGGCCCGGCCTTTGTCGTCGAATTTCCGGAAAAGCTCTATCACTTCCAGCGCCGCCGCCATTTCCGCGCGCGCACGCTGGTGACCAAGGGCTACCGCTGCGAGATCCGCCGCGCCGACAATGCGCTGCTGTGCCTGGACATTGCCGACCTGTCACTGTCCGGTGTCGGGCTGCGCTCCAGGAGCGTCAATGAGGAGCAGTTGCCGGTCGGCACCACCGTGGCCAAGTGCTGCCTCGATTTCCGTGAACTGGGCAAGGTCGAGCTCGACCTGCAGGTGGTCGGCCACTGGCTGGTCGGCCACGACGATAACGCCATCCACCACTTCGGCTGCGCCTTTGTCAGTCCGGATGGCCGCATGGAGAATTTCCTGCAACGGCTGGTGTTCGCGCTGGAGCTGGCACACCGGGGCTGAAGCGTCCCGGCCCGGGCGCGGCCGGTGCCCGGGCCATGCTCAGCTAGGCGCCGCCGCGCGCCTAGGAGCCGATCAGCCGGCCGATGGCCGCGGCGGCTTCGCGCATGGGCGGCAGCAGCCGCGTGACCATATCGCTTTCCGACACGCGCGCGGCGCGCACGCTCACGCTCAGGCCGGCCAGCACGATGCCCGAGGCCGAGCGCACCGGCACGGACATCGCGCGCAGGCCCGGCTCCAGCTCCTCATCAACGATCACGTAGTCGACTTCGCGGGCCCGCGCGAAGCATGCCTCCAGCTCCTGCCGCGACACCTTGGTCTGCAGCGTGCGCGGACGCAGCTCGGCATGCTCGAAGAAGCCGTCGAGCACCGTGGCCGGCTGGTGCGCCAGCAGCAGCCGGCCGTTGGAGGTGCAGTAGGCCGGCAGGCGGCTGCCCATGCCCAGCGAGTAGTTCAGCACGCGCTGCACTTCGGAACGGACGAGATACAGGATGTCGGTGCCGTCGAGGATGGCGAGCGCGCAGGTCTCGTGGATGCGCGCGCTCAGGTTGTCCAGGATCGGCTGCGCCAGCGACACCAGCGAGGTCGAGGAAAAATACGCATGCCCGAGGTGCAGCACGCGCGGGCGCAGCGCGAACTGGCCGTCCTGCTGGCTGACATAGCCGAGCTGTTCCAGCGTATAGAGGCAGCGCCGCACCGAGGCGCGCGACAGCTGCGTGCGCTGCGCCACCTGCGAGATGGTCAGCGGGCGCTTGCGTTCCGAGAAGGCCTCCAGCACGGTCAGCCCGCGCGCCAGCGACAGCATGAAATTGGGATCGCCGGCAAAGCTGCTCAGCAAATCGGCGTGCGGCCGGGCGACGCGGACGGTGTCGGCCTGTGCATGACCGAGACCGATGGGGCGGAGGACTTCCATTGGGCTGTGCTTGTCCGGGTTCGTTGTTCGATAATCGCGCAATCTTAAACCGGCTTGGCGCAACGGGCCAGCATTGCGTGCATCCACGTGTGTCCCGGTGGGCACGATGCTCGCTTTGTGATCGAGGCCATACCCTGGATCGCGCACTGCTTGCCGCCTGCGTACCCGCTCCGCCAACTTGAACAACGCCACGCGGGCCAGCCCCCAGCCCACGCCGAACGCGGCGCTGCCCAGCACGGAAATCGATCTGCATGGAGACCTCCGCGAATGCGGCCGGCAGCGCGGCCCGAAAGGGATGATAGGAGGGTGGGCGGGGTATCACGCACTCGCGGTCGTTATCCGGCGCGCGGCGACCGCACATAAAAAAGTCGCCGCTGGGGTAGCGGCGACCGGGGAAGGGTCTGTCAATCAAGAGGGGGTCTTGCTGACAGGAAAAGTATAGACATTTGAATTAAGACATTACATACAACTTTGGTGGGGTACTCACGCATCACTTATTGCCTCCCGCGCCTCAGAACGGCTTGCCGAGGTAGAGGTAGAAGCTGTATGTCCCCGCCGCGGCTCTGCCATACGCGAAATAGAGCGGGCCCAGCGGGCTGTCCAGCGCCAGGAACAGCGATCCTGACTTGAGCAGCCCGGTCGGGCTGCCCGGCACGAGCGGCGCGCCCATGCGTCCCGCCTCCAGCGAGAAGCCGGCGTAGATCCCCTGCAGCAGCGTCTGCCGCGCCAGCTTGTTGTAGTAGACCAGCCGCGCAAACTGCAGGTTGCCGCCCAGCAGCTGGCCGGTCGCATAGCCGGATTGCTGCAGGAAGCCGCCCCACTGGAACAGGTCGTAGCGCGGCAGCGGGTTGCCGACATTGGTGCCGGCCTTGAACCCGAGCGAGACGGTATGGTTGCCGAACGAATGCGCATAGGTTCCTTCGGCCTGCGCCTTGACATAGGAATCGTCGGCACCGAGCCCCGGTTGCGAGGCATAGACGCGCAGCGAGGCCGCATAGCCGAAGCGCGGGAAGTCGACGCTGTCGAGCTGGTCGAAGAAGAGCCGGCCGGTAATGGCGCCGCGCTTGATCCTGCCGGGGCCCGGCGACAGCGCCTCCGGGCCGGTGCTCAGCGTGGCGTCCAGCGTGCCGGTCTGCACGCCCAGACGCAGCTCGCCGTACTTGGTGAACTGGCTGCCCACGTCCAGCGCGACGTCGAAGCGGCGCAGGTCATAGGTGGCCAGGCGGGTGCTGCCCTGGAACACGTTGACCGGCCGCCGCTCCAGCTCGATGCGCGGGGCGATGAAGAAATACTGGCGCGTGTTCAGCGGCTGGTAGAACTCGCTCATCAGCGACGTGGTCTGGCCCACCTGCGCATCGGTACGCCACTCGGCGCCAAGCGAGTTCAGCCAGGTGCGCCGGTAGCTGCCGACCAGGTTGAAGAAGGCATCGCCGCGGAAGTCCGAACTGAGCCCGAGGCCGAAGCGCAGGTAGTCGGGCCCGTACGATTTCTCGACCGCATTGACCACCAGGATGCGCTTGCCCGGCTCTTCCATGATGCCGTAGTTGACGTGCTCGAAGTCGCCGGTGCCGAACAGCCGCCGCATGTCCTGGTCGAGCGTGGCCTGGTCGAGCGGCTCGCCGGGCTTGGTCTCCATCACGGCCGTGGCTACCTCGGGGTTGACGCGGTGCAGCGGCGCCAGCTCGATCGCATCGACCGGGCGCGTGTCCGGTGGCGGCACTGCCTGCTGCACGGCGCGCAGCTGCGCGTACTGCGCCGGCGGCAGAGCCAGCGGTGCGAGGCGTTCGGCCACCTTGCGCGTCGCGGCTTCGCCAATGGGGATGGTGGCGGTCAGGTGGTCGAAGTCGGTCGCGGAAAAATCGCCGAGCGCCGGCTCGATCAGCACGTCGGCGGGAGCCAGCGAGGCCAGCGAAGCGCGCACGTTCTGCTCGGTCAGGATGTTGAGCATCTGGCCCGTCACGCCGATGATGGAGGTCAGCTCCTCGCGCTTCATCAGCGGCGTGCCGAGGTTGACGGCGATGATGACATCGGCGCCCATCGCGCGCGCCACGCCGACCGGCAGGTTGTCGGTGAGTCCGCCGTCGACCAGTAGCCGGCCCTGGTATTCCGCCGGCGCCACCGCGCCCGGCACCGACATGCTGGCGCGCATCACGTTGGCCAGCTCGCCGGCGTTGAACACCACTGGCGTGCCGGAGACCAGGTCGGTGGCGACGGCGCGGTAGGGGATCGGCAGCTTGTCGAAGTCGCGGTAGCCGGGCGTGCGCGCCAGCTGGCGCAGCACCGTTTCCAGCTGCACCCCCGAGACCGCGCCCTTGGGCAGCATCAGCCCGCTCGACTGCACGCCGATTTCCGGCGTGAACAGGTTGGTGAAGTCGTCCTGCTTGCGGCGGATGGTCAGGTCCTGGCGCGGCGGACGTTCCTTGAACAGCTTGTCGGTGCTCAGGCCGCCGACCAGCCGCTCCATCTCGGCGGGCGACATGCCGGTGGCATAGGCGCCGCCGACCAGCGAGCCCATGCTGGTGCCTGCGATGCAGTCCACCGGCACGCGCAGTTCCTCCAGCACCTTGAGCACGCCGATATGCGCGGCGCCGCGCGCCCCGCCGCCGGACAACACCAGGCAGATGCGCGGGCGTGTGCCGCGCGCTGGCGCGGCGGTGGCGGCCGGCGTGCCGATCACGGCCGGCGCCGCAGGGGCCAGGGGGGAGATCGCTGGCCCCGGCATGTCCGGCGCGCTCGATGCGGTCGCTGCCTCCGGCGCGGCCCGGGCGCCCACGGCAAGGCACGCCGCCAGCGCAAGCGCTGCCAGCCGCAGGATCCGCAACCCGTGGGGTGTGGCTGCCTTCATGTCGTCGTCCGTTCAGCAGGCAGCCGCAATGCGGCGCCGGTTGCCCGGTCTGTGCGCGGCCGGGATGGGCGTCGGCTTATCTTCGGGCAAAAACGCGGCGCGCGGGCCGCCCGGCGCCCGTGCCGCAAAACAATTCATCATGCCGCTCGGAAGCGTGCAGATCGGCATCTGCGGCCGGCAGCGCGCTGCGCAAGCTCCCTGCAATGACTAAGATGAACGCAGGCCAAGGCGGGTGGGGAATGCATGTACGGTTATTTCTTTTGCCAGACCGCGGCGGGGCAACTGACGCTGATTCCCCGCCAGAAGGACTGGATGCTGATGCTGGGCAATGGCGTGATGGGACGGTACCCGAGTGCCCAGGCAGCGGTGGATGCCCTGCACGACGGCGCGATCTGCGTGCAGGGCCGGCGTATCGACGCGATCGCGCTGGGCGTGCCGCCACGCGCGCACGACTGGCTCTACCATGTACTGAGCCGCTGAAGCCGCCAGCGGCGCACCCGGCGGGCGGCATGGAACCGCACGGACCGCACGGACCGCGAAGAAGGGGGAATCGCCATGACCGTACTGGTGGAGTGGACCCGCGAACATACCTGCCGGCTGTTCCCGATGTCGGCCGAATACCATCGCGCCGGGGGTAGCGAGGTGCAGGTGAGCTGGCAGGCAGAGCCGCCCGGCTCGCCGGGCCGCTGCCGCGTCAGTGCGTCGCTCGCGTTCGACCAGGACGTGATCGATGCCGTCTACCTGGCCGATCCGCCCGAGCTGGCCCGCATCGGTGCGCGGCTGGCCGACCTGGTGGCGCGCTGGCTTGCCGATGACGATATGGCCTGCCTGTCCGGCACGGCGCTGGTGATCCCGGTCGGCAACGTGCTGCTGAGCCACTGAGGGCCACTGCTGCGGCGCTGCCGCGGCGGCGGGGCGGCGGCGTGGTTGGCGCCGGCGGCATATACTGGCGGCTGATCCGCCAAATCCGCCCGCAGCGGCGTGCAGTCCGTGCCCCAAGCGTCTCCCGTCAACCCCGTCGATGACCCGCGCCCCGTACCACCCGAGCGGCCCGGCGACGACGAATGCTGCGGCTCCGGCTGCGATCCCTGCATCTTCGATTACTACTACCAGGAACTGGACCGCTACCGCGAGGAACTGCGCGCGTGGGAAGCGCGCCAGGCCGCGCGGCACGCGGAGGATCCGGCCAATTGAACGCGTTGCTCGACTTCGTTCGGCGCCATCCGCGCCTGTTCGTGCTGACCGGCGCCGGCATCAGCACGGATTCCGGGATCCCCGGCTATCGCGACGCGCGTGGCCAGTGGCAGCGTTCGCAGCCGATCACGCTGCAGGCCTTTCTCGGCTCGCACGCCGGGCGCCAGCGCTATTGGGCGCGCAGCATGCTGGGCTGGCCGGTGGCGTGGCAGGCGCGGCCCAACGGCGCCCATCAGGCGCTGGTCCGGCTGGGCGAGCAGGGCCGCCTGGGAGCGCTGGTCACGCAGAATGTCGACGGCCTGCACCAGCGCGCCGGCAGCCGCGACGTGATCGAGCTGCACGGCAGCCTGGGCAGCGCCATCTGTCTGGACTGCGGCGCGCGCCATGACCGCGCCGGCCTGCAGGACTGGCTGCTGGACCGGAACGCCGCGTTGCGCGACGTGATCGCCGAGCCGGCCGCCGATGGCGACGTGCATTTCGAATCGCCGCTGTTCGCGCAGTTCCGCGTGCCCGAGTGCGGACGCTGCGGCGGCATCCTCAAGCCGGACGTGGTCTTCTTCGGCGAGTCGGTGCCGCGCGTGCGCGTCGATGCCGCGCGTGCGGCGCTGGAGGCCGCCGACGCGATGCTGGTGGTGGGCTCGTCGCTGATGGTCTACTCGGGCTACCGATTCTGCGTCTGGGCCGGACAGATGGGCAAGCCGGTGGCGGCGCTCAACCTCGGCACCACGCGCGCGGACGGCATGCTGGCGCTGAAGGTCGAAGCCGGCTGCGCGCCGGCGCTGCAGGCGCTGGTGGCGCAGCTCGATGCAGGCGCCGCAGATTGAGCGGTGGCCAGATCATGGATGCCGCCGTTGACGCGGCCGCCACACAGGCATAGCATCGGCAGACTTCGCATCAAATTCCCGATTTCGTCATGACCGCAGACCGCCATCGCCCCGTCAACGCCGCACCGCCGTGCGACGCGTTGCCGTGCGTGCGTCGTCAGCCTGCGTTCGTCTCTGTCGCACCGCCGCCGTTCTCCGGCGGCGCGCATCCGCCCCCGCCGCCACGCGGCTGACGGGCGCGCATCGCGGCCCGAATCGCAGCACTCTCGTCCCCGGTTTTCACGCCTGCGCGTGCCTGACGGCACGGTAGCCGCGCGCCTGTGCGCCGCTGCCGGCCGCCGTGGGTTGTTGGGCGCGCCTGCGCGCCGGGGTCTGCCATGCTTTCGACAGATGACATTCCATGACCACCGAAAAAGACTGCGCGGCGCAACTTGGCGCCGCGACCGATGCCCGGCATGCGGTATCCGCCGCGCCCTGGGCCACACCCCTGTTCGTGCTGCTGTGGAGCAGCGGCGCCATCGCGGCGCGCCTGGGGCTTGACCACGCCACGCCTTTTGCGCTGCTGACGTTGCGCTTCGCCCTGACGCTGGCCGTGCTGGGCGCCATCGGCCTGGCCCGCGGCCACGTGCTGCCCCCGCGGGGCGAACGGCTGCATGTGGCGCTGACCGGCCTGCTGCTGATCGGCGGCTACGCCGTGTTCTATTTCCTCGCACTCGACCACGGCATGACGCCCGGCGTGCTTGCCACCGTGCTGGGCGCGCAACCGATGCTGACCCTATTGCTGACCGAGCGACGCTACAGCACCGCCCGCATGGCGGGCCTGGCGCTCGCGCTTGCCGGGTTGGCGCTGGTGGTCGCGGACAGCCTGCTGCTGGCACGGCTTTCCCTGGCGGGCGTGTTGTGCGGGCTGGCATCGCTGGCTTGCATGACCGTCGGCGCCATCCTGCAGAAGCGCATCACGCGCGAGCCGGCGCAGGTGCTGCCGCTGCAGTATGGCGCCAGCCTCGCGGCATGCCTGCTGTGCCTGCCGTTCCAGCCCTTTGCTTTCGAGGTATCGCTGGCGTTCGCGCTGCCGCTGCTGTGGCTGACGCTGGGCATCTCGATCGGCGCCACACTGCTGTTCTACCGGCTGATCCGCGCGGGCAACCTGGTCAACGTGACCAGCCTGTTCTACCTGGTCCCTGCCGGCACCGCCGTGCTGGACTACCTGCTGCTGGGCAACCGGATGGCGCCGCTGGCGGTCGCCGGCATGGCGGCGGTGCTGGCAGGACTGGCGCTGGTGTTCCGCGGCGCGCGGGAACCGGCACCGGAAACGGCGCAGAAAACGGCACCGGAAACGGCGCAGAAAACGGCGCAGAAAACGGCGCAGCCTTAGCGGTTCTTCACTTCGACCCGTACTTCGTCCTTGCCGACCGTGATCGTCCCCGGCTCGACCTCCTTGCCGCCGAAGCGCAGTTCCTCGGGTTTGAAGGTGTAGACCGGATAGTCCTTCAGCAACTGCTGCGCGACGACCGCGCCGATGGCATTGAGCTGCTCGCGGTACTGGGCCATGCCGTTGACCTCCACTTGCTGCACCGTGGGGTTGTCGAGCAGCACGGCGCGCTGGCCGGGGTCGTAGCGCACGCCGCTATTGAGCGCCAGCGTGCCGTCGACCGGCGGCGAGGGCAGCAGTGCGTTGGTCAGGCGTGCGTCGACATGGGTGGTGAGCCGGTTGCTGGCCTCGTCGAGTACCAGACGGGGGTGGCTCAGCTGCACGGTCACCACTTCCGCGTAGCGCAGCGTGGCGGGAAAGCGCTGCTCCAGCGCGGCCTGCAGTTCCTGGCGGGTCAGCGTGTATTCGCCGGTCCAGACGTTGTAGCCGGCCAGGGCGGGCGTGGCAGCGGCGCAGACAGCCGCGGCGGCAAGGAACAAGGAAGGGCGCAGGCGCATGTGGCGGATCGTGCGCGCCTCGTCGGCGCGCCATGGATGGGTGTCAGCCAGTCAGACCGCGTGCGCGGGACGGCGTTCCGTCACATGGCAGATGCGTACCCTGCGCGCGGCATCAGTAGTGCGGCGGGATTTCCTGCAGGGGATCGGACTCCGCCGCCGTCGACGTGGCGCTGCGCAACTGCTGGTAGAGCGCGCGAAACTGCCCCTGCAACAGGTCGATCTGCTGCTGCTGCCGGGCCACGGTAGCGTTGAGCGTTTCGAGCAGGTCTTCCTGGAAGGCGAGCTTGATTTCGAGTTCCGTGATGCGTTCGTCCATGGCGCGTGGCTGTCGTGGGTTCGCCGGTTCCTCCGGCTGGCGGCGCGCATTGTAATCCCGTATGCCGCCACCGCCGGCGAAACCGCACGCGCCGCGCTTATTTCTGCTCGGTGATCAACATCCACATGATGCCGAAGCGGTCGCTCACCATGCCGAACTGCTCGGCGAAGAAGGTCTTGTCCAGCGGCATCACCACCTGGCCGCCTTCCTTCAGGGCGTTGAAGGCCTTTTCCACCCCGGCCTTGTCGGCAAAGCTGATGGTCAGGCCGAAGCCCTCGAACTTGGGCTGGTTCGAGCAGCGGCCGTCGGACGCCATGATCACGCTGTCGCCGATCTGGAATTCCATATGCATGACCTTGTCTTCCGTTCCCGGCGGAGCCTGGCAGCTGGGATCGGCCTTTTCCGGCTCGGGGTTCTCCTTGAACGTCATCCGCATGTTCACCTTGGCGCCAAGGGTCTTCTTGTAGAACTCGACAGCTTCATCGCAACGACCTTCAAGAAAGAGATAGGGCTGGACTTGCATGACAACTCCTGTAAAGGAGGCTGCCCGGGCGGGCAGCCAGGAAGAACGTAGCCATCGTACGGACGATGGTCGCGAGGATCCGGCAACGGGCGCAACGGTATTGTGTACGCCGTCCACAATACCTTAGCAAACAAAGTGGCCGGTGTCCACATCAATGCGAGGCCGGTTGTCGGCGAGACCGTGCGCGCCGTGCTGCACTAGAATGCCCGCGAACCGTCTCGATCCGGTTCTCGCCTGACCCACCTTAGACATCCGGGGCTGCCTTGCGTTACGAACTGACCGACCTGCGCCTGTTCCAGGCGATCGCCGATGCACAAAGTCTTTCCGGCGGTGCTTCGGCCACGCATATCACCGCATCGGCGGCAAGCTACAGGCTGAAGAACCTGGAACATGCGATGGGCACGCCGCTGTTCGTGCGCACTGCGCGCGGCATGGAGCTGACGCCGGCTGGGGAAACACTGCTGGTCCATGTGCGCGAGCTGCTGCTCGGCGTCGAGCGCATGCACGGCGAGGTGGGCCGTTTCTCGGCGGGCCTGAAAGGCAATATCCGGCTGCTGGCCAACAGCAGCTCGCTGAACGGCTTCATCATCCCGAGCGTGAGCCGCTTCCTGCTGGCCAACCCGGACGTGAACATCGACCTCGAAGAACGCGCCAGCCAGGCGATCCTGACCGCGGTGGCTGCACACGAGGCCGACGTCGGCATCCTCGCCGGCGATTTCGAGACCACCGGCGTGCGCTCGGTGCGCTATGCGCGCGACGAGCTGATCCTGGCGGTGGCGGCGGAGCATCCGCTGGCGCGCGAGCCGGAGGTGCGCTTCGGCGCGGCGCTGGCCTTCGACTTTGTCTGCATGAGCCGCACCAGCAGCAACTTCCTGTTCCTGCGCGAGATGGCGCAGCGCGCGGGCAAGAGCCCGAACGTGCGGCTGCATGCGCACAGCTTCGATGCAGTGCTGTCGCTGGCCGAGGCGGGGGTGGGCGTGGCGCTGGTGCCGCGCAGCGTGGCCGCACAGGCACTGCGCGAAGCGCGCGTGGTGGGGGTGAGGCTGGCCGAGCCGTGGGCACTGCGCGAACTCAACCTGATCGTGCGCGCCGACGGCAAGCTGCCGGCATTTGCCGAGGCGTTCGCGCAGTTCCTGCTTAACGATCCGCGCGTGGTGGCCACGCGCGAGGGCGGCGCCGTGGCCAGCACGGCGCCATAGCCCAAATCAGCGCTTGCGGTTGAGGAACGTAGCCATATGCTGCTGCGGCTCGCCGGTGTCGAACGCGCTGCCGAATTCCGCCACGCTGTTGTTGATCGACACATCGACCGGCGCGTCCTCCCACTCGCGCAGCAAACGCTTCTGCTGGCGCACGGCGACGGGACCGAACCCCGCCAGCAGCGCGGCCACGCGCTCGACCTCCTGGTCCAGCGCATCCAGCGGCACCACGCGGCTGACCAGCCCCCACTGCAGCGAGTCTTCGGCGTTGACGATCTCGCCCGTCAGCAGCAGCCATGACGCGCGCGCATTGCCGATCAGGCGCGGCATCAGCGCGGCGTGGATCACCGACGGGATGCCGACCTTGACCTCGGGCATGCCGAGCTGCGCATTGTCGGCGGCGATGCGGATATCGCACGCCAGCGCCAGCTCCAGCCCGCCGCCCAGGCACCAGCCCGGCATGCGCGCGATCACCGGCGCCGGGCAGTGGCGCACCGCGTCGCACAGGCGGCGCAGGCCGCTGATGAAGGCCTGCGCGCTGGCGCGGTCCAGCGCGGCCATTTCCTTGATGTCGGCGCCGCCGATAAAGCCCTTGTCGCCGGTGCCGCGCAGCACCACCACGCGCACGGCGTCGTTGGCGGCCAGCGCCTCGAGCGCGCGCGTGGCCGAGGCGATCACCGGCGTGCCGAGGATGTTGAGGGAACCCGCGTCGCGGATGGTGACGGTGGCAATGCCGCGCGCGTCGATATCGACGCCGGCGTGCTGTTCCTGGATGGTTTCGCTCATGTCGGTCCTTGCTGGTGGCTCGCTTACTGAAGCCTGGTGAAGTGGATATCGTCGACGACCTGCTTCCAGTGCGCATTCTGCCCGCGCACCAGTTCGGAAAACGCCTGGCGCGAGGTGGGTGCCGGGATCGCGCCCTGCTTCTCGATCGCGGCGATCACGTCGGGCTCGGCCAGCACCTTGCGCACGGCCTGGTTCAGCTTGTCGAGGATGGGAGCGGGCGTGCCGGCCGGCGCGGCCAGTCCGAACCACGACGGATTGTTCATCGCCGGCAAGCCGGCTTCGGCATAGGTCGGCACATTGGGCAGCACCTTCAGCCGCTGCTTCGCCGCGACCGCCAGCGGCTTCAGCCGCCCACCCTGGATCAGGGCGGACGACGACGGGATGTTGTCGAACACCACCTGGATCTGGCCCGCGACCGCATCGTTGAGCGCCGGGCCCAGGCCCTTGTAGGGCACGTGCAGCATGCGCGTGCCGGTCGTGTTCATGAACAGTTCGCCGTTCATGTGGCTCAGGCCGCCATTGCCCGACGAGCCGAACGAATACTTGCCCGGATTGGCTTTCAGCAGGTTGATGAAGGACTGCAGGTCTGCCGCGGGGAACGACGGGTTCACCACCAGCACATTCGGCACGTCGGCGAGGTTGCTGATCGGCGCGAAATCCTTCACCGGGTCATACGCGGTCTTGACGTAGACGTTGGGGTTGACCGCATGCGAGCTTTCCACCTCCATCACCAGCGTGTAGCCGTCGGCAGGCTGCCTGGCGGCATAGGCGCTGCCCACGGCGCCGCCAGCGCCCGGGCGGTTCTCGACCACCACCGGCTGGCCCAGCACCGGGCCCAGGTGGGTGCCGACGATGCGGGCGATGATGTCGGTGGTGCCGCCCGCGGCGTAGGGCACGACCAGCTTGATCGGGCGGTCGGGGTAGGCGCTGGCCTGCGCGGCGCCGGCAGCGGCGAGCGCGGCGAACAGGGCAACGGTGGCAAGGACTGGTTTCATCGGGTGTCTCCGGAGCAGGGTTTGTCGGTCTTCGGTCTTGTCTGGGCAGGACATCAGTTGGCGGCGCCGTGCTCGCCCAGCAGCGGCGGCGGCACGAGCGGGCCGTCGTGGCCCGCCAGCATCGGGTTGCGCACCATCGGCACGCGGCCCATGACGGGGTGCTCCGCCACCTGCATCAGGCCGCGGTGCCGCACCTGCGGATGGGCGAAGACCTCATCCATGGTGTGGATCGGGCCCCAAGGCACACCGTTGGCGTCGAACGCATCGGTCCAGGCGGCGCGCGTGCGGGTCGGGAATAGTTCAGTCAGCAGCGCGCGCAGCGCCGGCAGATGCTCGATGCGCGCCGAGTTGGTAGCGTAGCGCGGGTCCTGCGCCAGCCCGGGCATGCCCGCCACCGCGCAGAAGCGCGCGAACTGGCCGTCATTGCCGATCGCGAGGATCAGGTGCCCGTCGGCGCAGCGGAACACTTCATATGGCGCGCAGTTGGGATGCGCGTTGCCGCTGCGCTGGGGGTTCTGGCCAGAGACCAGGTAGTTGGCAGCCTGGTTGGCATTCATCGCCACGGCCACGTCGAGCAGCGCGATATCGAGGTGAGCGCCGGCTCCGGTCGACTGCCGCTGGTAGAGCGCGGCCAGCACCGCCGAGGTCGCATACATGCCGGTGCTCAGGTCGACCACCGCCACGCCGGTGCGCAGCGGTCCCGCGCCCGGTGCGCCGTCGGGCTGGCCGGTATAGCTCATCAGGCCGCCCATGCCCTGGAACACATAGTCGTAGCCGGGCTTGTCGGCCATCGGCCCGTCCTGGCCGAAGCCGGTGATCGACAGGTAGACCAGGCGGGGATTGATCGCCTTGAGGGTTTCGTAGTCGAGCCCGTAGCGGCGCAGCGTGCCGACCTTGTAGTTCTCGACCAGCACGTCGGCCTCGCGCGCCAGCTCGCGCACCCGCGCGGCGCCTTCCGGCGTGCTGTAGTCGATCGCCACGGAGCGCTTGCCGCGATTGCAGCAGATGAAATAGCCCGACAGGCGCGGATCGCCATCGGTGCCGGCCGGTGCGTCGAGGTAGGGCGGGCCCCAGCCGCGGGTGTCGTCGCCGTGCCGGGGGTGCTCGACCTTGGTCACCTCGGCGCCCAGGTCGGCCAGGTTCTGGGTGCACCAGGGACCGGCGAGAATGCGCGACAGGTCCAGGACCCGGACCCCTTCCAAGGCGCGATGCAACATGACGACTCCGCTCTCAAAACGACGATGCGGCGCAGTATAGGGAGGGCTCCCGGGGGCGAACCAGTCGAGAGTTTTGAAGGGTGCGTTCGCGGCTTTTCAACGCTGCACCGGGGTGCTGCCAACGGCCCGGCGGCGGCGGCCGTTTGGCGCGTGGGCGCTGCCGTGTCACAATTCGCGTTTGGCACTGACTCGGCCCGTGACTCGGCCGGCCGCGTCGCCGTGCTTCCGCGCGCGCTGGCGCTTTTCGCGCAGCGTGGCGGAAGCCCGCCCAAGAGCCGACAAATTCACTTAGATTTCTGGCGATGACTACCATCCTGCAGCACATTCCTACCGGCGAGCGCGTCGGTATCGCCTTCTCCGGCGGCCTTGACACCAGCGCGGCACTCCTCTGGATGCGCCAGAAGGGCGCCGTCCCCTACGCCTACACCGCCAACCTGGGCCAGCCCGACGAGCCCGACTACGACGACATCCCGCGCCGCGCCAACGCCTACGGCGCCGAGGAAGCCCGCCTGGTCGACTGCCGCACGCAGCTGGTGGCCGAGGGCATCGCCGCCCTGCAGTGCGGCGCGTTCCACATCTCCACCGCCGGCATCACCTACTTCAACACCACCCCGATCGGCCGCGCTGTCACCGGCACCATGCTGGTCGCCGCGATGAAGGAAGATGGCGTCAATATCTGGGGCGATGGCAGCACGTTCAAGGGCAATGACATCGAGCGCTTCTACCGCTACGGCCTCCTGACCAACCCCGGCCTGCAGATCTACAAGCCGTGGCTGGACCAGCAGTTCATTGACGAACTGGGCGGCCGCGCCGAGATGTCCGAGTTCATGCGCCAGAACGGCTTCGACTACAAGATGTCGGCAGAGAAGGCGTACTCGACCGACTCCAACATGCTGGGCGCCACTCACGAGGCCAAGGACCTGGAGCACCTGGATTCGGGCATCCGCATCGTCCAGCCGATCATGGGCGTGCAGTTCTGGCGCGACGACGTCGAAGTCAAGCGCGAGGAAGTCACCGTGCGCTTCGAGGAAGGCCAGCCGGTCGCGCTGAACGGCCAGACCTTCGCCAACGCCGTCGACCTGTTCATGGAAGCCAACCGCATCGGCGGCCGCCATGGCCTGGGCATGAGCGACCAGATCGAGAACCGCATCATCGAAGCCAAGAGCCGCGGCATCTACGAAGCCCCGGGCCTGGCGCTGCTGTTCATCGCCTACGAGCGCCTGATCACCGGCATCCACAACGAAGACACCATCGAGCAGTACCGCGACAACGGCCGCCGCCTGGGCCGCCTGCTGTACCAGGGCCGCTGGTTCGATCCGCAAGCCATCATGCTGCGCGAAACCGCCCAGCGCTGGGTGGCCGGCGCCATCACCGGCGAAGTCACCATCGAACTGCGCCGCGGCAACGACTACTCGATCCTGAACACCACCTCGCCCAACCTGACCTACAAGCCGGAACGGCTGACCATGGAAAAGGGCGAGTCGATGTTCACCCCGCTGGACCGCATCGGCCAGCTGACGATGCGTACGCTGGATATCGTCGATACGCGCGAGAAGCTGCAGACGTATGCGAAGACGGGCCTGTTGTCGACGCAGGTGAGCGCTTCGCTGCCGAAGCTGGAAGACTGATTGGGGTTTGCGCTGGCTGGCGCGACCTGCTTGTAGAAAACCGGCACCGTGAGTGCCGGTTTTTTTTACGCCGTCTCCAAGCAACGCGGGCTGGATGGCGCATCGTGTGTTGTGTAAAGTTGCGCAAATGAAGATCGCGGATCTGATCAGGCAACTGACGTCCGACGGCTGGTATTTGACGCACATCGTCGGATCGCACCATCAGTTCAGGCACCCCACCAAACCAGGAAAGGTAACGGTGCCTCACCCGAAGAAAGCCCTATGCTGGCTGACGCGAACGCCATTCCTGGCGGCGTACACTGTGGCCTCGAGACCACCGGAGCCACCACCCATGTCCTCCCTGCGCAGCCTCTACCCGGAAATCGAGCCCTACCACAGCGGTACGCTTGATGTCGGCGACGGCCACGTCCTCTATTACGAGCGTGTCGGCACGCCGGGCGCCAAGCCGGCGGTGTTCCTGCACGGCGGGCCCGGTGGCGGGATCTCGGCCGACCATCGGCGGCTGTTCGACCCGGCGCGCTATGACTTGCTGCTGTTCGACCAGCGCGGCTGCGGACGATCGACGCCGCATGCGGGGCTGGAGAACAACACCACGTGGCACCTGGTCGACGATATCGAGCGGCTGCGCGAACTGGCCGGCGTGGAGCGCTGGCTGGTATTCGGCGGTTCCTGGGGCTCGACGCTCGCGCTGGCCTATGCGCAGAAGCATCCGCAACGCGTCAGCGAGCTGGTGCTGCGCGGCATCTACACGGTGTCGCAGGCAGAGCTGGACTGGTACTACCAGTACGGCGTGTCCGAGATATTCCCCGAGAAATGGGAGCGCTTCCAGGCGCCGGTGCCCGAGGCGGAGCGCGGCAACATGATGGCGGCCTATCGCAAGCTGCTGACCGGCGACGACAAGGACAAGCAGGTCGAAGCCGCGCGTGCCTGGAGCGTGTGGGAGGGCGAGACCATCACGCTGCTGCCGGATGCCGGCAACAGCGCCAAACATGATGACAGCCACTTCGCGCTGGCTTTCGCGCGGCTGGAGAACCATTATTTCACGCACCGCTGCTGGCTGGAGGATGGACAGTTGCTGCGCGACGCAGGCAAGCTGGCCGATATCCCCGGCGTGATCGTGCACGGACGCTATGACATGCCGTGCCCGGTGCGCTATGCCCATGCCCTGCACAAGGCGTGGCCGAAGGCGGATTTTCACCTGATCGAAGGGGCAGGCCACGCGTGGACGGAGCCGGGGATCATGGACCAGCTGATCGCCGCCACCGACCGCTTCGCCGCGGCGTAGCCCGGCCGGGCCAACAGGAGACAGGAGACAGGAGACCGCAATGCAGCCCACGATGCAGCTTTATGCCCACCCGTTTTCCTCCTACTGCCAGAAGGTGCTGATCGCGCTGTACGAGAACGCGATCCCGTTCGAGTTTCGCATGCTGTCGCCCGACCATCCCGAGCATGCAGCCGAACATGCGCGCTTATGGCCATTGCAGCGGATGCCGCTGCTGGTGGACGGTCCGCGCACGGTGTTCGAGTCCAGCATCATCATCGAATACCTCGACCAGCATCACCGGGGCGCGGTGCGCTGGCTGCCTGAGGCGCCCGATGACGCGCTCGAAGTCCGCCTGCTGGACCGCTTCTTCGACCAGTACGTGATGACGCCGATGCAGCGCATCGTGCTCGACTATCTCCGTCCCGCTGACCACCGCGATGCCTGTGGCGTGGCCGAGGCGCACAAGCTGCTGGAAAGCGCCTACGCCTGGCTGGACGCCAGGCTCGCCGGCCGCCAATGGGCTGCGGGGACGGCTTTCACGCTGGCCGATTGCGCGGCGGCACCGTCGCTGTTCTATGCGGACTGGGTGCATCCCGTTCCTGCGGCGTGCCCCCATGTGCGCGCGTACCGCTCCCGGCTGCTGGCCCGGCCATCCTTCAGCCGGGCCGTCGACGAGGCGCGGCCCTACCGCTCGTTCTTTCCGCCGGGCGCTCCGGACCGGGACTGACGCAGCGAGCGTCCGCGTCAGCCAGCACTTGCTCTCGCTGGACGCCGCACCCCTTGCGGGTCGCCGCCGGCGCTGCCAGGGGAGCGCCGGCGGAAGGACGGCGGAATGACGGTGCCTTACCCGAACATCCCGCCGTTGACCGAAATCACCTGCCGCGTGATATAGCCGGCATCGGGCGACATCAGGAAGGCGACGGCGGCAGCAACCTCGTCCGGCGTGCCCATGCGCCGCGCCGGGATCAGGCGCAGCGCTTCCTCGCGCACGTGCGGCTCGACCATGTCGGTGTCGATCAGGCCGGGCGCGACGCAGTTGACCGTGATGGCGCGCTTGGCCAGTTCGATGGCAAGCGCCTTGGTCGCGCCGATGATGCCCGCCTTGGCGGCGCTGTAGTTGGCCTGCCCGCGGTTGCCGACCAGTCCGGAGACCGATGACAGCGTGACGATGCGGCCAGGCTGGCGGCGCTGCACCATCGGCATCACCACCGGGTTGAGCACGTTGTAGAAGGCGTCGAGGTTGGTGTGCACCACCTCGTCCCACTCGGCGCCGGTCATGGCCGGGAACGCCGCGTCGCGGGCCAGCCCGGCGTTGCAGACCACACCGTAGTAGCAGCCGTGCGTGGCAATGTCGGCCAGCAGCGCGGCCGCTGCCTCGTCCCGGCGGCTGACGTCGAAGCACAGCACGCGCGACCTGCTGCCATGGGCGCGCACCGCGTCGGCCACGGCTTCGGCCTCGTCGCGGCGGGCGCGGCAATGGACCACCACGTCATAGCCGTCGCGCGCCAGGCGCAGCGCGATGGCGCGGCCGATGCCGCGCGACGATCCGGTGACCAGTACGGTCGGATTGGTCATGCTTGTTGTCCTAGCAGTTGGGCCGTGCCGGCTCGGCGGCGGCCGTCAGACGTTGCAGAATTCTTCGAGTACCGCCATGCGGCGGCGCGGATCGGCGACGAACGGGTTGTTGCGGTCCCATGCATATCCGGCCAGCACCGCGCTGATCATGCCGCGGATCTCAGGCGTGGCATTGGGGTGGAAGATCAGCTTCTGGAAGCGGCCTTCATACCATGCTTCAACAAAGACGCGGAAGCAATCCACGCCAGCGCGCAGCGGCTGCGCGAAATCTTTCTCCCAGTCCACCGTTTCGCCGCCGAGCTGGCGCACCAGGCAGTCAGCGGCCAGGCTGGCCGACTTGAAGGCGATGGTGACGCCGGAGGAAAACACCGGATCGAGGAATTCGCCGGCATTGCCCAGCAGCGCGTAGCCATTGCCCCACAGCGAACTGACGTTGGCCGAATAGCCCGCGATCTGGCGCGCCGGGGTGTCCCAGCAGGCATCGGCAAGCAGGCTGGCCAGTCCGGGCTCCTCGGCCACCAGCGCGCGCAGCCGCTCGGTCTCGGTGCCGGTGTAGTTGTCCAGGAATGCCTTCTCCGCGACCACGCCGAGCGAGCAGCGGCCGTCCGAGAACGGGATGGTCCAGTACCACACGTCCGGGTGCCGCGGATGCACGCTGATCAGGATCTTGTTGCGGTCAAAGGCTCCCGGCGCGATCCGGTCTTCGACATGGGTAAAGAGCGCGCTGCGCACCGGGAAGCCCGACGGCGACTCCAGCTTGAGCAGGCGCGGCAGGATGCGGCCGAAGCCCGAGGCATCGAGCAGGAATTTCGCGCGCACCCGGTACTGGCTGCCGTCCGGCGCGCGCACCGTCACCTCCGGCTGCGCGCCGCCGACATCGACGTTCTCGACCAGATGCGCGAAGCGGACTTCGGCGCCCTGGCGTGCCGCCTCGCGGATCAGCACATCGTCGAAGCGGGAGCGCTGTACCTGATAGGTCGTGCCCCAGCCGGGAGAGAATTTTTCCCGGAAGTCGAAGGCGGTGTGCTGGCCGGCGCGTGAGAACGCCGCGCCGTTCTTGTACTGGAAGCCGGCTTCGACCACCGCGCGCAGCATGCCGGCGCTTTCGATATAGGCCATGCTCTGCGGCAGCAGACTCTCGCCGATCGAAAAGCGCGGGAAAATTTCCTTCTCGATCACCAGTACCGGGATTCCGTGCTTGCGCAGCAAGCCCGCCGCGACCGAGCCGGCAGGGCCTGCGCCGATGATGACGACATCCGTGGTTTCCGTTTGCATTGGTGTCCGATCCTTGTTCCTGGTCAGGCCGGCGGGTGAGCGCCGGCAAACGCAAGAATATGGCGGCAAAACGCCCCCAGTTGGCGTGCCAGCAACATCTTGAAACCATTTCAGGCCGCTGTCGCGCGGAATCAGGCATGCAGCAAAGGCCTGACAAGGCACGCAATAAAAGCAGCATGGCAGCCGCGTTTATTTCGCTGTCAGCCGCCTGCCGGTGCTTGCCGGCAAGCTGGCCGAACTCCCGGCAAAATGTGGGACCGTGGTCACACAACCTTTCCGGAGAACCCATGCCAGACACCACCATGCCCTACCGCCGCCTCGGCGCCAGCAACCTCCGCGTCTCGGCGCTGTGCCTGGGCACCATGATGTTTGCCGACCAGACCGACGAAGCCGAGGCGGCGCGCATCGTTGCCAGCGCGCGTGACCACGGCGTGAATTTCATCGATACCGCCGACGTCTACACCAAGGGCGCGTCGGAGCAGATGGTCGGCAGGCTGCTGACCGCCAACCGCCACGACTGGGTGCTGGCGACCAAGCTCGGCAACGCCATGCAGTCCGCACCCAATCACTCGCACTACTCGCGCGTGTGGATCGCGCGCGCGGTCGAGGACAGCCTGCACCGGCTCGCGACCGACTACATCGACATCCTCTACCTGCACCGTGACTATCCCGGCGAAAACCTGGAAGAGGCGGTCCGCGCGATGGGCGACCTGGTGCGCAGCGGCAAGATCCGCTACTGGGCGGTGTCGAACTTCCGCGGCTGGCGCATCGCCGAGATCGCCCGGCTGTGCGGCGAACTGGGCGTGCCGCGCCCGGTGGTCTGCCAGCCGTACTACAACCTGCTGAATCGCCTGCCCGAGGTGGAGATCCTGCCGGCTTGCGAGCACTATGGCCTCGGCGTGGTGCCCTACAGCCCGGTGGCGCGCGGCGTGCTGACCGGCAAGTATGCGCCCGGCCAGGCGCCGGAGCAGGGCACGCGCGCCGGCCGTGCCGACCGCCGCATGATGGAAACCGAGTTCCGCGAGGAATCGCTGGTGATCGCGCAACAACTCAAGGCGCATGCCGAGGCGCGCGGCCTGACGCCGGGGCAGTTCGCCACGGCGTGGGTGCTGGCCAACCCCATCGTCTCGTCGGTCATCGCGGGGCCACGCACGCTGGCGCAGTTCGAAGACTACTTCGGTGCGCTCGGGGTCGCGATCACGCCCGAGGAAGAATCGATGATCGATGCACTGGTCGTGCCGGGGCATGCGTCGACCCACGGCTACAACGACCCGGGCTACCCGTTCGGGGGAAGGCCGGTGGCACGCGCGCAGCAGGCATGACTGCGACGCACGCCGGTGGTGCGGGACCACGCCGGCATGTGGCGCAAACGCGTCTCCGAATGGCGCGCGTTAACGACGGCGCGATGAGCGGCGCGGTCAATGACATGATGACCACACGCATGCTTGCTGCACGCCGGCCCGACTCCTACTAATATCAAGACAGGCGGCACGCGCAATGCGCGTGCCGCGAGAACATTGCGCTTCGAGCCGGTGCGCGGATTCCGATGCGCGCAACGCCGGTCAAACAGGGAAGCCCAAACGTGTCGCGTCGTGGCTGGATTTTCGCTGGCTTGGCGGTCGCCCTCACCGGGGGCGTCTACGTCGTGTATAGCTTTGTGGCGAGCGAAGTGCGCAATTCGCACTGGCAGGCGCGGCTCATCGGCGAGCTCGGCCAGCGGCTGACCTTCGAGATCCAGCCTGGCGCCAGCGACAGCATCCGCTTCCCGCATTCCGGTCCGTATGATGCACGCATGGGCTACGGCCTGCTGCCGCAGTTCGCGCAGCGGCTGCAGCAGCGCGGCTACGTTCCCGCCGAACAGGCGCGCATGTCGCCTGACATGGTCAGGCTGATGGATCAGGGCTTGTTCGCGCCTTACCGCGAGAAGAACCAGGCCGGCCTCCTGCTGCGCGACTGCAACGGGCTGACGCTGGCGTTCGAGCGCTATCCGCAGCGCCAGTATCCCGATTTCGCCACGGTGCCGCCGCTGCTGGTCAATGCGCTGCTGTACGTCGAGAACCAGGGCCTGCTCAATCCCGAATACCCCAACATGAATCCGGCGCTGGACTGGCGCCGGCTGTCGCGCGCGGTGCTCGACCAGTTCATCCGGCTGGCCGACCGTTCGCATGACGCGCCCGGCGGCAGCACGCTGGCCACGCAGATCGAGAAGTACCGGCACTCCCCCGAGGGACGCACCGCGTCGATCCCCGAGAAATTCCGGCAGATGGCGTCGGCGTCGCTGCGCGCCTATCTGGACGGACCCGATACGCAGCGCGCGCGCGAGCGCATCGTGGTCGACTACCTCAACACCGTGCCGCTGTCGGCGCGCGAGGGCTTCGGCGAGATCAACGGCATCGGCGACGCGCTGTGGGTGTGGTACGGAGAGGACTTCGGCGAGGTCAACCGGCTGCTCAAGGAACTGGACCAGCGCGCGCCCGAGCCGCGCCAGGCGCAGGTATTCAAGCGTGCGCTGTCGCTGATCATCTCGCAGCGCCGGCCGTCTTACCATTTGCGCCGCGACGACACCAACCTGGATGCGCTGACGGCCAGCTACCTGCGCCTGCTGGCCGCCAACAGCGTCATCACCGCCGAGCTGCGCGACGCGGCGCTGGCGCAGCCGCTGGACAAGGCCGCACCGCCGCAGCGCGGGCCGCAGGAGCCGTTCGTCACGCGCAAGGCCGTCAACCGCGTGCGCGCCGACGTTTCCCGGCTGACCGGCGTGGAAAGCCGCTACGACATGGACCGGCTCGACCTGACGGTCGACAGCACCATCAACCGCGAGGCGCAGCGCATCGTCACCGAGACGCTGCAGCGCGTGAACAACAAGGCCGACGCGCGCGCCATGGGCCTGTACGGCCACAACCTGCTGCGCGACAACGATGATCCGTCGAAGCTGATGACCAGCTTCACGCTGTTCGAGCGTGTCGGAAACGCCAGCGTGGTGCGGGTGCAGGCCGACAACATCGACCAGCCGTTCGACATCAACAGCGGCGCGCGTCTGAACCTCGGTTCGACCGCCAAGCTGCGCACGCTGGTGACCTACCTGGAAATCATCAGCGAGCTGCATGCGCAATACGCCCGCATGGGCCGCGCCGAACTGGCCGGGGTGCGGCTGGCACGGCAGGATACGCTCGCCCACTGGGCGGTGGATTACCTGTCCAAGGCGAAGAAGCCCGAGGAGCGCGAACTGATGGCGATGCTCGAGGCCGCGATGGAACGCAAGTACTCCGGCAGCGCCGGGGAAGGCTTCTACACCGGCGGCGGGCTGCAGAGCTTCACCAACTTCGAGCGCGAGGCGGGCGAGCGCAACATGACCGTGCGCATCGCGTTCCAGCATTCGGTCAACCTGGTCTTCATCCGCATGATGCGCGACATCGTGCGCTACGAGACCTTCCACGCCAACCCGGACATCGGCGACCTGTTCGAGGACCGCTACGCACCGGGCCGGCGCGAGTATCTGGAGCGCTTCGCCGACCAGGAAGGCAGCGCCTACATGGTCAACTTCTACCAGCGCTACCGCGGCAAGACTTCCGAGCAGCGGCTGGATACGCTGCTGGGCCGCGTGCGCATGACCATCCCGCACATCAATGCGGTGCGCATGTCGGTGACGCTGCTGAGCGCGCGCCCGTACCTGGATGAGGACAGCTATATCCGCATCATGCGCGCGCGCCTGGGCGACAAGCAGCTGGCCAAGGAAGACCTGCCCGCGCTGTACCGCAAGTATGGCAAGGACAAGTTCAACCTGAACGACCGCGGCTACCTGTCACGGGTGCATCCGCTGGAACTGTGGATGGTGGAGTACCTGGACCAGCACCCCGACGCCACATTGACGGAACTGCTGCGCGCCAGCACGGCCGAGCGCCAGGAAGTGTACAAGTGGCTGTTCAAGACGCGCAGCAAGGCAGGCCAGGACAACCGCATCCGCACGCTGCTGGAGCAGGACGCCTTCGCCCGCATCGCCAGGCGCTGGCAGCGGGTGGGCTACCCGTTCGATTCGCTGACGCCGTCGTACGCCAGTGCGATCGGCGCGGCGGGCGACCGTCCGGCGGCGCTGGCCGAACTGGCCGGTATCCTGCTGGCCGGCGGCGTGGTCACGCAGAGTTCCGCGGTACGCAGCCTGGCCTTCGCCGACGGCACGCCGTACGCCACGCGCTACGTGCTGCAGCCGGGATCGGGCAAGCGCGTGCTGCCGGCCGAGGTGGCCGAGCTGGCGCGGCGTTCAATGCTGGACGTGGTGGAACGCGGCACCGCCAAGTCGATCCGCGGCGCCTTCACGGTGCCGGGCCGCAACGGCGCGACGCTGACGGTGGCGGGCAAGACCGGCACCGGCGACCAGCGCTTCCAGGTGTACGGGCCGGGCGGACGGCTGATCTCGTCGCGCTCGGTGAACCGCTCGGCGACTTTCGTCTTTATGCTGGGCGAGCGCTTCTTCGGCACCGTGGTGGTCAATGTGCGCGAACCGTACGCGGTGCGCTACAGCTTTACCAGCGCGCTGGCGGTGCGGGTGCTGCGCGCGATCGCGCCGCAGGTGTCGGCGATGGCGCCCGGCGGCGACCGCGCGCTGCTGCGCTGCCGCGATGCCGCGCCGGGCCTGCGCACGCCGCGCATGCCGACCATGGCAGCACCGGCCGAAGCCGTGCCGGGCGCCACGCTGGCGCAAGGGCTGGAGGCGCCGCCCCGCGCGGACGCGGTGGCTCAGCCCGCGGCGCCTGCGCCAGTCAAGCCCGAGGCGCCGAGCCTGGCCGACGCCAACGATGCCATCACCGTGCGCAAGGCCAGTCAGCCCTTGCGGCGGACCATGCCGTAGATCACCAGCAGTACGATCGCGCCGATCACCGAGGCGACCCAGCCAGCCGGCTCGCCCGGCTGGTACCAGCCCATCGCGCGGCCAACGTAGCCAGCAACCACCGAGCCGAGCACGCCGAGGAGGATGGTCATGATCCAGCCCATCTTGTCGTCGCCGGGCTTCACTGCCCGTGCGATCAGTCCGACGATGAGGCCAACGAACACGGTGCCGATGAATGCCATCATGGTGCGCTCCGGTGGTGGACTGCCTGGGATGGGGGCCGGCTGCACGGTGCAGCCGCCTGCGCTTCATGATACACGCAGCCGGAGGCCGCGTATGACGCTGACGTGACAGCGCCGCCGGGGTCAGGCGCGCGCCAGCCGGAACTGGCCGACGGCCCGGTGCAGCGTGTCGGCCTGGTCCTCCAGCGACGCCGCCGCGGCGGCCGCCTCTTCCACCAATGCCGCGTTCTGCTGCGCCATCTGGTCCATCTGCGACACCGCCTGGTTGACCTGCTCGATGCCGCCGGTCTGCTCCTCGGTCGCGGCCCGCATCTCGCCCATCAGGTCGGTCACGCGCTTGACCGCTGCCACGATCTCATCCATCGCCTTGCCGGCGCTTTCCACCAGCACCGCGCCGTCTTCCACGCGTTGCGCCGAGTCGCCGATCAGCGCCTTGATTTCCTTGGCGGCGGTGGCACTGCGCTGCGCCAGCGTGCGCACCTCGCCGGCCACCACGGCGAAGCCGCGGCCCTGCTCGCCGGCGCGCGCGGCTTCGACCGCGGCGTTCAGCGCCAGGATGTTGGTCTGGAAGGCGATGCCCTCGATCACGCCGATGATGTCGACCACCTTGCCTGAGGCCTGCTTGATCTCACCCATGGTGCCGACCACCTGGTTGACAATGGTGCCGCC
Organism: Cupriavidus phytohabitans; assembly: GCF_000426345.1. Taxonomy (GTDB): domain Bacteria; phylum Pseudomonadota; class Gammaproteobacteria; order Burkholderiales; family Burkholderiaceae; genus Cupriavidus. The sequence continues at coordinate 218,368 of NZ_AUFE01000003.1, forward strand.
GCGCACGGCGATGTCCGATGCACCCTCGGCGAGGCGGCTGGCCTGGCGCGCGTTGTCGGCGCTCTGCCGCACAGTGCTGGTGAGCTGCTCCATGCTCGCGGCGGTTTCCTGCAGCGAGGCGGCCTGCTCTTCGCTGCGGCGCGACAGGTCGGCATTGCCCGCGGCGATCTGCTTGGCCGCGCCGGCGATCGAATCGGCCGAGCCGCGAATACTGCCGATCGCGCCGGTCAGGCGTGCCTGCATGCGCTGCATCGCGAACAGCACGCTGTGCTCGTCGCCGGGGCGCACTTCGACATGGCCGGCGAGGTCGCCCTCGGCAATGCGGCCGGCGATCTGCGCGGTGGTGGCCGGCTCGCCGCCGAGCTGGCGGTGCAGGCTGGCGGAGACGCGCACCATCACCAGCGACATCAGCGCGCCGACCGCCAGCAGCAGGCCCAGCGCCTTCCAAAGCTCGGTGCGGAACGCTGCTTCGATGTCATCCAGGTACAGTCCGGCGATGAAGTTCCAGTCCCAGGGGCGGAAGTTGGCCACGTAGCTCAGCTTCGGCTGCGGCGCCTCGGCGCCCGGCTTGGGCCAGAGGTATTCGACGAAGCCCTTGCCGGCGCCCTTGCCGATCGCGGCGATGTCTCGGAACAGGTATACGCCGTTGGGGTCCTTCGTCCCCTCCATCGCCTTGCCGTTCATCTCCGGCTTGAACGGGTGCATCAGTACCACGGTGTCGGAACGCATCAGCGTGAAGTAGCCATCGGCGCCGAAGCGCATCGCGCGCACGCGCTCGATGGCCTGCTGCTTCGCCTCGTCGGCGGGCAGCTTGCCCGCCTTCGCCAGCGCCTCGTACTCGGCCACTACCGAGACTGCCGTGTCGGTGACGTGGGCCAGGTCGAGCCGGCGCTCATCCATGCGCAGCGTGCGTATATGCCAGGCGTTCCACAGCGTGATGCCGAGCAGGCAGACCCAGCTCAGCACCAGCGGCAGCAGCAGTTTTTTCTTCAGGCTCAGGTTGTCCAGCATGCTTTTCATTCCTCCTTCAGCGCATTGCGCATTGCTCATCGGTGACACGCATCTGCGGCATCATTCATGGTTGACGCCTGTCGGGGCGCGCGTGTGCGTCTGGGCTAACGGCGGGGAGGGAAACTAACTTGATTGGGGTAATACCGTCCATGCTGCGCATATGGTTGATTGGTTTTAACAAACGGGACATGAAAGTGCTGTAATTGGCTCTTTTATTCGCCGGCGGCGTGCGCGGCATGATTCCGGCATCTCTTGTCACGCGATGACACCTGAAGTCCGGCAGAATTCGGCACGTTGTACCCACGCAACCCTTCTCCCTACGCCTGCCGCCCGCACCCATGGTCACCCTGCCAAGTCCCTCCGAAAACAGCCGCCGCCATGACGGCCCGCTTGCCGTATTCCTGGTGTTCCTGCGGTTGGGGCTGACGTCGTTCGGCGGGCCCGTCGCGCACCTGGCGTTCTTCCGCGAGGAACTGGTGCGGCGCCGGCAGTGGCTGAGCGAGGCCGCCTATGCCGACGTGGTCGCGCTGTGCCAGTGCCTGCCTGGCCCAGCAAGCAGCCAGACCGGGATCGCGCTGGGGCTGTCGCGCGCGGGATACGCCGGCGCGCTCGCCGCATGGCTGGGTTTCACGCTGCCGTCGGCATTGCTGATGATCCTGTTCGCGCTGGGCGTCTCGCACTACGGCATGGCCGCGGCACCCGGGGTGCTGCACGGGCTCAAGCTGGTCGCAGTGGCGGTGGTGGCCCAGGCGGTGTGGGGCATGGCGCGCACGCTGTGCCGTGGCCCGGTGCGCATCGCCATCATGGTCGCCGCCACGGGCGCGGTGCTGGCGCTGCCGGGGTCGTGGACGCAGGTGGCGGTGATGGCCGTTGCGGCGCTGGCGGGCGCCTTGCTGCTGCGGCCGGCGCTGGCCGGCCCGCATGAGCCGCTCGGGCTGCCGGTCGGCCATCGTGCCGGCGCGCTGCTGCTGGTGGCGTTCGCCTTGCTGCTGGCCGGTCTGCCGGTGCTGGCGCAGCTGGGCGCCGATTCTGCCGTGCGCCTGTTCGACGCCTTCTACCGCGCCGGCGCGCTGGTCTTTGGTGGCGGCCATGTGGTGCTGCCGCTGCTGGACGCCGAAGTGGTGGCGCCCGGCTGGGTCGGCAAGGAAACCTTCCTGGCCGGCTATGGCGTAGCCCAGGCAATGCCCGGCCCGCTGTTTACGTTTGCCGCCTTCCTGGGCGCCTCGTCGCAGGTGCCGCCGGGCGGCTGGGCCGGCGGACTGCTGTGCACGGTGGCGATCTTCCTGCCCGGCGCGCTGCTGGTGGTCGGCACGCTGCCGTACTGGGAAAGCCTGCGCCGCAACCGCCGGGCACAGGCCGCGCTGGCCGGCGTCAATGCGGCCGTGGTCGGGCTGCTGCTGGCGGCGCTGTGGCAGCCGGTGTGGGTCAGCGCGGTGCGCGGGCCGCTCGATATCGTGCTGGTCGCGCTGGCGCTGGTTGCGCTGATGGTGTGGAAGCTGCCGCCCTGGCTGGTGGTGCTGGCCAGCGGCGTGGCGGGGTGGGCCGCGGGAATGTGGCTATAACGTCGCTGCAGAAGCCGCTGTACGGGCGCCGCTGTGGCGTGGCCGGAAGACCGCGGCACGTCGTGCACCGTACGCAACACAAGCATAGCTTGACCCTTGTAATGCGCCGTAATCTGACGCGCCGCGGAACCGTTTGCGCATTCAAATGAGAACGATTATTCTTCTCTTCGGCGTCCGTCATTGTGATGACAATGGCACAACCTCCGCGTCTTTTGTGCGTGGCGGCGCTCCAGCTTCCCAGGATTCCCAGCAGGGCCGGCCGCCGGCTCCAACGGGGCCAGCCGCTTACCACCGCAATGACCGAATCCCAGCCAGCTTCCGGCCAGCAGCGCCGCGCGTTCTGGCTCAAGCACCTTCACCAGTGGCACTGGATCAGTTCCGCGATCTGCCTGATCGGGATGATGCTGTTTGCCGTGACGGGCTTCACGCTCAACCACGCATCGCAGATCGAGGCAAGGCCCGCGGTCGAGACGCGCCACGCCACCGCGCCGGCCGCGCTGCTCGACACGCTGCGCGCACAGGAGCCTGCCGGCGCAGGTAAATCCCGCGATCGCAAGGCCCCGGTGCCTGAAGCGCTGGCCGCATGGCTGGCCCAGGCGCTCGATGTCGATGCCGGCGGACGCGAGGCCGAATGGTCGGCCGACGAGATCTACGTGGCGCTGCCGCGCCCGGGTGGCGATGCCTGGGTCAGCCTCGAACTCGACAGTGGTGAAGCCCAGTACGAGAAAACCACGCGCGGCGCGATCTCCTACCTGAACGACCTGCACAAGGGCCGCAACACCGGCCAGGCATGGAGCCTGTTCCTGGATGTGTTCGCGCTCGCGTGCCTGGTCTTCAGCGTCACCGGCCTGTTCCTGCTCAAGCTGCACGCGGGCGGACGCCTGGCGACCTGGCCGCTGGTCGGCCTGGGGCTGGTGGTGCCATTGCTGCTGGCGGTGTTGTTCATTCACTGAGCATGGCATTCACCAGACCGCCGGCATCCCGAACGATTTCCTGCTGTATCTCACTGACGAGGTTTCTCCGAATATGCGCAGACTGCTCTCCGTCACCCTGACCGGCATGGCCACGGTCCCGTTCGCGGGCCCCGCGCTGGCCGCCGACCTGAACGTCAAGGTGGAAATCCCGCGGCTCAACGTGGCCGAGTACCACAAGCCTTACGTGGCGATGTGGGTCGAGCGCGCCGACCAGAGCCCGGTGCACACCCTGGCGGTCTGGTACGACGGCAAGCTCAAGGAAAACGAGGGCACCAAGTGGCTCAAGGACATGCGCCAGTGGTGGCGCAAGGCCGGCCGCGACCTGAACATGCCGGCCGACGGCATCTCGGGCGCGACCCGCGCGCCGGGCGAGCACACGGTCAGCTTCCGCGACGGCAAGAACCCGCTGGGCAAGCTGCCGGCAGGCGACTACCAGCTGGTGGTCGAAGCCGCGCGTGAAGTCGGCGGGCGCGAACTGGTGCGCGTGCCGTTCACCTGGCCGCCGCAATCCGCACAGACCGCCCGCGCCAGGGGCGACCACGAACTCGGCGGTGTCACCGTCGACCTGAAGCCGTAATCCTTCCCGGAGCCTGACGATGAAACCTGCCGTGATCCTGTCTGCCATCGTGTCCCCCACCCGTTCCCGCATGGCCACCCGCATGGCCACAAACATGGCCGTGCTCGCCCTCGCCGCGCTGGCGCCGCTGGCCGCGCACGCGCACCGCCAGTGGCTGCTGCCGTCGGCCACCGTACTGTCCGGCAATGACCCGTGGGTGACCGTTGACGCCGCCGTCTCCAACGACCTGTTCTACTTCGAGCACGTGCCGCTGCGCCTCGACAACCTGCAGGTGACCGCGCCGGACGGCAGCGCCGTCAAGGCCGAGAACGCCGCGACCGGCAAGTACCGCAGCACTTTCGACCTGCGCCTGACGCAGCCGGGCACCTACCGCGTGGCGGTGGTCAACCAGGGCCTGTTCGCCAGCTACAAGATCGATGGCCAGGCCAAGCGCTGGCGCGGCTCGGCGGACAACTTCGCCAAAGAAGTCCCGGCCAACGCGCAGGACCTGACGGTCACGCAGGCCGAAGGCCGGGTCGAGTCCTTCGTCACCGCCGGCAAGCCCAGCGACAAGGGCCTGCGCATCACCGGCCGCGGCCTGGAACTGGCGCCGATCACGCATCCCAACGACCTGGTTGCCGGCGACACCGCCAGCTTCCGCCTGCTGCTCGACGGCAAGCCCGCGAGCAACCTGAAGGTCGAGGTGGTGCCGGGCGGCATCCGCTATCGCGACAAGCTGCAGGAGATCAGCGCCACCACCGACGCCGACGGCAAGTTCAGCGTCAAGTGGCCGGCGCCCGGCATGTACTGGATGGAAGCCGAAGTGCGCGACGACAAGGCGACCTTCAAGCAGGCCAAGTCGCGCCGCGCCACCTACGCGGTGACGGTGGAAGTGCTGCCGCAGTAAGCGTCCTCCTGGCTTGAACCGCATCCTCGTTCCCGTCGCGCTGCAAGCGCCCCCGGTGCCCCCCGCGCGCGATGCGCGGCAGCACCGCTGGGGCGGCGAGAGCATGGGCACGACCTGGTCGGTCGTGGCCATGCTGCCGCCCGCCGCGGATGCCGATGCCATCGGCGCCGGCATCGTTGCCGTGCTCGACGGCGTGATCGCGCAGATGAGCAACTGGGAGCCGGATTCCGATGTCAGCCGCTTCAACCGCGCCGAGTCCGGCGGCTGGCACGAGCTGCCTGCCGATTGCTTTGCCGTACTGCAATGCGCGCTGCAGGTGGCGCGCGCCAGCGGCGGCGCGTATGACCCGAGCGCCGGGCCGCTGGTCGACCTGTGGGGCTTCGGCCCGGCACCGCGGCGCAGCGCGCCGCCGTCGCCCGATGCCGTCGAGGCGGCACGCGGCCGGTGCGGCTGGGCGCGCATCGAACTCGATGCCGACGCACGGCGCGCGCGCCAGCCCGGCGGCGTGTCGCTGGATTTTTGCGCCATCGCCAAGGGCTTTGCCGTCGACGCGGTGGCGCGCTACCTCGATGCGCAGGGCGTGGCCCACCACCTCACCGAGATCGGCGGCGAACTGCGCGGCCATGGCGTCAAGCCTGATGGCATGCCGTGGTGGGTCGCGCTGGAAGCGCCGCCCGGTCTTGGCAGCGACGTACAGGAAAAACAGGGCGGGCAGACCCTGGTGGCGCTGCACGGCCTGTCGGTCGCCACCTCCGGCGACTACCGCCGCTACTTCGACAGCGACGGCCGGCGCTATGCGCATACCATCGACCCGCGCACCGGCTACCCGGCCAGCCACGCGCTGGCTTCGGTCACGGTGATCCACGCGCAGTGCATGCTGGCCGATGCGCTGTCTACCGCGCTGACCGTGCTCGGTCCGCAAGCCGGCATGGCGCACGCGCGCCGCCACGGCATTGCCGCGCGTTTCCTGGTGCGCACGCCGGGCGGTTTCGACGAACATCTTTCCCCGGCTCTTGCCGCGATGCTGGCATGAGCCGCTCCATCCTTTCCCCCCTTGTTTCACCGCTCGCCGGCGCCAGCTGGCTGGCGCTGGCCGGCGGCGTGGCGCTGTCGCTGCTGGGGCCGTCGCGCGACGCCATCGCCGCTGGCGTGGTCGCCGCCTATGCTGGCTTCTGCGGCACGGTGCTGGCGCACCACCGCCAGCGGCGCGCGCGCGTGGCGGCGCTGGCCAATGCCACGGACACCACGGACGGCGTCACGCTGGTCGCCTATGCCAGCCAGACCGGGTTTGCCGAGCAGCTGGCGCTGCAGACCGCGACTGCGCTGCAGGGCGCCGGCATGCCGGTGCAATTGCTGTCGCTGGCCGAGGTCGATGCCGGCCGGCTGGCCGCGTGCCGGCAGGCGCTGTTCGTGGTCAGCACTACCGGCGAGGGCGATGCGCCCGACAGCGCGTCCGGGTTTGCGCGCCGCCTGCTGGCCGGCGGCGCGGACGGACTGCGCGAGCTGCGCTATGGCATCCTGGCGCTCGGCGACAGCAGCTACGCGCGCTTCTGCGCCTTCGGCCACGCGCTCGACCACTGGCTGCAGCGCCATCGCGCGCAGCCGCTGTTCGACCTGATCGAGGTCGACAATGGCGATGCCGGCGCGCTGCGCCACTGGCAGAACCACCTGTCGGCGCTCAGCGGCGGCGCGGAGATCGCCGACTGGGAGCGCCCGCGCTACGGCGACTGGGTGCTGGCGCAGCGCCACCACGTTAATCCCGGCAGCCACGGCGCGCCGGCGTTCCATCTGGTGCTGGAGCCGCAGGAGCTTGGGGCGCTCGACTGGCAGCCCGGCGACATCGCCGAAGTCGGCCCATGCCATGCGCCGGCCGAGGTGGAGCGGCTGCTGGCGCGGCTTGCGCTTGACGGCGCCACCCGGGTGCGCTGCGACGGCCGCGGCTTCACGCTGGCCGAAGCCCTGGCCACGCGCATGCCGCTCCCAGATGCCCACTTTGCCGCGATGCAGGGCGTGCCGGCGCAGCAGCTAATCGATGCGCTGTCGCCGCTGCCGCACCGCGAGTATTCGATCGCATCGCTGCCGCAGGACGGCCGCCTCGAACTGCTGGTGCGGCAGGCACGCCGCGACGACGGCCGGCTGGGGCTGGCTTCCGGTTGGCTGACCGAGCATGCGGCCGTGGGCGCGCATATCGCACTGCGCATCCGCGCCAATCGCGGCTTCCATCCGCCCGCCGGCGACCGGCCGCTGATCCTGGTCGGCAACGGCACCGGCCTGGCTGGCCTGCGCGCGCACCTGAAGGCGCGCGCCGCGGCGGGACGGCGCCGCAACTGGCTGCTGTTCGGCGAGCGTTCGGCGCAGCACGACGCTTTCTTCGCCGACGAACTGGCCGCGTGGCAGGCCGACGGCACGCTGCAGCGCGTCGACCATGCCTGGTCGCGCCACGGCGGCACGGCGCGCTACGTGCAGGACGCCCTGCGCGCGCAGGCGGCGCTGCTGCGCGAATGGGTCGCCGACGGCGCGGCGATCTATGTCTGTGGCAGCCTGCAGGGCATGGCTGGCGGCGTCAACGAGGCGCTCATGGAAATCCTTGGCGAATCCGCGTTGCGCGCGATTGCCGACGAGGGCCGCTACCGGCGCGACGTCTACTAATCGCTCAAAGCGCCGTGCGGAGATCGGCCGCGCGGCTCGCGCCCCCGCCGTGCATGCACTATCTTCGGTGTGGACTGCAAAGCATTTGCAGCAAACACAAAACCGAGGAGACCTGATGCGACGCACCCCCTGCCGCCTTGCCGCCGCGCTGGCTTTGGTTGCCACCGCCATCGCCACCACCATCCCGGCCGCCATGGCCGAGGCGCCCGCGCGCGCCGACCGCCTCGCCGTTCCCGGCCTGGAGAAGCCCGCGACGGTGCTGGTCGACCGCTGGGGCGTGCCGCATATCTACGCCGGCACGCTCTATGACGCCTTCTACGTGCAGGGTTTCATGGCCGCGCGCGACCGCCTGTGGCAGATCGACCTGTGGCGCAAGCGCGGCCTCGGCGAGATGGCCAGGGACTTTGGCCCCGCCTATGCCGACGGCGACCACATGGCACGCGCGGTGCTGTTCCGCGGCGACATGTACCGCGAATGGCTGGCCTACGGCTCCGACGCCAAGCGCGTGGCCGAGGCCTTTGTCGCCGGCGTGAACGCCTACGTGGCGCTGACCGAGCAGAAGCCGGAACTGCTGCCGCCCGAGTTCCGCAAGCTCAACTACAAGCCCGCGCGCTGGCAGGCCGAGGATATCGTGCGCATCCGCCACCACGGCCTGACGCTGAACTTCACCGGCGAGATCGATCGCGCCCGGCTGTTCTGCCAAGCCAGGGCCGATGCCGTGCGGGCCGACTGGATCCGGCGCGAACTCGACCCGCCGGTCGAGCCTAAGCTCAGCGCCGGCCTCGACCCCTGCACGGTCCCGGCCGCCGAATTGCGCCGCGCCTACGAACTGGCTACCGCCGCGGCGCGCTTCCCCAAGGACGCATGGAGCGGCGCGCAGTCCGCCAGCATCCCGCTCGACCAGCTCTATGCACTGGTCGATCCCGACAGCGACACCGGCCGCAGCCTCGGCTCCAACAACTGGGTCATCGGCGGCAAGCGCACCGCCACCGGCCGGCCGATCCTCGCCAACGACCCGCACCGCTCGCATGGCGCGCCCAGCCTGCGCTACATCAGCCACCTGAACGCGCCCGGCATGTCGGTCATCGGCGCGGGCGAGCCGTTCCTGCCGGGCATCTCGATCGGGCACAACGGCACCATCGCGTTCGGCCTGACGCGCTTCTACATGGACCAGGAAGACCTCTACGGCTACGAGCTCAACCCGGCCAACCCGCGCGAATACAAGTACAAGGGCCGCTGGGAGCCGATGGAGACCGTCACCGAGGAGATCGTCGTCAAGGGCGAGTCGGCGCCGCGCACGGTTTCCCTCGATTTCACCCGCCACGGCCCTGTGCTGCACGCCGACGCCGCGCGCGCCTGGGTACTGCGCGCCGCGTGGCTCGACTACGGCATGGCGCCGTACTTCGGCTCGATGGACTACATGCGCGCCCGCAACTGGGACCAGTTCCGCGCCGCCATGAACCGTTGGGGCGCGCCCGGCGAAAACCAGGTCTATGCCGACACCGGCGGCAATATCGGCTGGATCCCCGGCGGCCTGACCGTCAAGCGTCCCAACTGGGACGGGCTGACGCCGGTGCCGGGCGATGGGCGCTATGAATGGGCCGGCTACCGCAACATGGATGAACTGCCGTGGGCCTACAACCCGGCGCCCGGCTATATCGTCACCGCCAACGAGAACAACATCCCGCCCGAGCATCCGGCGGCGAAGCTGGGCGTGGGCTACGAATGGAGCGACGGCTCGCGCGCGCGGCGCCTGAAGGCGGTGGTGGGCGCCAATCCGCGCAGCTCGGTGCAGGACTCGATGGCATGGCAGAACGACACGGTGTCGCTGCCGGCGCAGCGCGTGGTGGCGCTGCTTCGCGACGTGCGCAGCGATGATGCGCAACTGGCGCGCGGGCTGGATTTGCTGCGCGGCTGGGACGGCAACGAACGCGCCGACAGCGCCGCCGCTGCGTTGTTCGAAGTCTGGTTCAGCAAGCACCTGCGCCCGGCGGTGGTGCGCGCGGCATTGCCCGCCGATGCCGCCCGGCTGGTCGGCGCCGGCGATGCCGCGCGCGTGGTCGCGGTGCTGGAGCAGCCCGACCCGTGGATGCCGGTGGCGCAGCGCAACGCGGTGATGCTCGAATCGCTGAAGGCCGCGATGGCGGAGGTGGAAGGCAAGCTCGGCCCGGACCCGCGCGGCTGGCAATGGGGCAAGCTGCACACCGCGGTGTTCACGCATCCGATGGACCCGATCCTGAGCGACGCCGAGCGGCAGCAGTTCAACGTCAACGCGGGCCCGATCGGCGGCTCGGCCTTTACGCCGATGAATACCAGCTACCGCAACAACGATTTCCGGCTGACCGCGGGGGCATCGTTCCGCATGGTGCTGGATGTGGGCAACTGGGATGGCTCGCGCGTGATCAACACGCCGGGGCAGTCGGGGAATCCGGCCAGCGCGCATTACCGCGACCTGGCGCCGTTGTGGGCCAAGGGGGAGTATTTCCCGCTGGTTTATACGCGCAAGGCGGTGGAGAAGGCGAGCAGGGAGAGGCTGGAGCTGGTGCCGCAGTAAGGACCTTCAACCGGCGCATCGCAAGCTCGGCCGTCTGCCGCAAGCTGACGCCACTGGCAAACGCACCCCTCTCCCGCAAGCGGGCGAGGGGAGCAAACCGGCAGCGGTGTGAATTTGCAGGGCCTTACCTCAACAACCCCAACACCGCCTCGGCCCCAGCCTCCGACGACGCCGGATTCTGCCCCGTCACCAGCCTTCCCGCCACCGCAACGTGGCTGGCCCAGTCATCCCCGCGCGTAAACCGCCCGCCGCTGGCCTTGAGCACATCCTCCACCAGGAATGGCACCACGTCGGTCAACTGCACCGCCGCTTCCTCGCTGTTGGTAAAGCCGGTCACTTCCTTGCCTTTCACCAGCGGCTGCCCGTCCGCAGCCTTGACGTGCCGCAGCACCCCCGGCGCATGGCACACGGCGCCCACGGGCTTGCCGAGCCGGTCAAACTGCTCGATCAGCGCGATCGACCGCTTGTCTTCCGCCAGGTCCCAGAGCGGGCCATGGCCGCCGGGATAGAACACTGCGTCGAAGTCCTCGGCCTTCACCTTGTCCAGCGTCAGCGTGCTGGCCAGCACCTGCTGCGCAGGGGCATCGGCGCGGAAGCGGCGGGTCGCATCGGTCTGCGCATCCGGATCGTCGCTCTTGGGGTCGATCGGCGGCTGGCCGCCCTTGGGCGAGGCCAGCGTGATGTCGGCGCCTGCGTCCTTGAAGACGTAGTAGGGGGCGGCAAATTCTTCCAGCCAGAAGCCGGTCTTCTTGCCCGTATTGCCAAGCTGGTCGTGCGAGGTCAGCACCATCAGGATTTTCATGTTCGTTCTCCGGTTGCGTCCACGGTCGGCCGGGGCAGCCCCGGCATTGGCAACATCCTACGCAGCTGGCTATGATTCGAAAACTTCGAATATTCGATTTCTGCCATCCAAAAAATGAATATCGGCGGCAAGGACCTGAACCTGCTCTACGTCTTCCATGTGCTCTACCAGGAAGGCAACGCCTCGCGCGCGGCGGCGCGCATGGCGCTGAGCCAGCCGGCGCTGAGCCACAAGCTGAACCGGCTGCGCGACGAACTGGGCGACCCGCTGTTCGTGCGCGCGCCGCGCGGCCTGACACCGACGCCGCGCGCGCACGAGCTGGCGCCGCAGGTGCAGCGGCTGGTCGCGGAACTGGATGCCTTCTATGACGCCTGCGATGGCCGGGACTTCCTCGCGCGCAGCGAGGCCGTCCATCTCTACACCACCGACTACATGGAGCAACTGCTGCTGCCCGCGCTGCTGCCGCGGCTGCGGCGCGATGCACCCGGGCTGGTCGTGGTCACGCACAACACCCGCGGCGAGCTGCCGCGCGAAGAACTGGAGAAGGGCACCTGTGACCTGGCGATCGCGGGCTTCTACGAAGACCTGCCGGATACCTTCCACCAGCAGCGCCTGTACAGCGAAGACTTCGTCGTGCTGGCGTCAAAGTCCAACCCGCATCTCGCGCGCGGCCTCGATCTCGACGCATTCCTTGCTTGCGAGCACCTGCTGACGACGCTGACCGGCGACCTCAACGGCGTGGTCGACCGCGCGCTGGCCGCGCAGGGGCGAAAACGCAAGGTGGTGGCGGGATTGTCGAGCTTCCTGGCGCCGAGCCGGCTGGTGCGCGGCACGGCGCTGCTGCTCACCTGCCTGCGCTCGGTGGCGGAAGAGGCGGTTACGCGCGACCCGGACCTGCTGCTGCTGCCGGTGCCGTTCACCTTGCCCAGGGTGGAGATGATGCAGATCTGGCATGCGCGCACCGACGCCGACCGGCTGCGGCGCTGGCTGCGCCAGCAGATCCAGGAAGTGGCCGGCTCATTGCAGCCGCAGCCGCAGCCGCAGCGCAGGCCTGCTGCGCGCAAGCCGGCCCGGCCAGCGGTCAGGCGCGGTTGACCACCGGCACCAGTGCGCCTTGCACCGCGCGCGCGGCGTCGGAAGCGAGGAACAGAATCACGTCGGCCAGCGCATCCAGGCCCACCCAGCGCGAGGGATCGGCATCCGGCATGGCCTGGCGGTTCTCGGGCGTGTCGAGGATGCTGGGCAGCACCGCGTTGACGCGGATGCCCTGGTCGCGCAGTTCGGCGGACATCGATTCGGTGACACGCGCCAGCGCGTCCTTGGATGCGCAGTAGGCGCCCATCTGCGCCAGCCCGCGCGCGGCCGAATTGGCGCCCACATTGACGATGGCGCCGCCGCCGGCGGACAGCATGTGCGGCACCACCGCGCGCGCCATGTTCAGCACCGTGCCCACGTTCATGTCGAACAGGCGGTTCCAGTCGGCCGCGCTGGTCTCGTGGATGCCCGTGCCCATGGCGAAGCCGCCGGCCAGGTTGCATACCACATCGATGCGCCCGCACGCTTGCACGGCTTCGCCGATGGCCTTGCCGAGGCTGTCCGCATCGAGCAGGTCGGCCTGCAGCGCCAGGTGGCCGCTGCCTGCTTCCGGCAGCGGTGCGGCATGGCGGTCCAGCAGCACCACGCGCGCGCCTGCCTGTGCGAAGGCGTGCGCGACCGCGCGCCCCAGGTTGCCGCGTGCGCCGGTGACCAGTACGTTCTTGCCGTTGAAGTTCATTTGCGTCTCTCCTGCGCCATGGCGGCGCGCATTGTCATGATCAGGCTTCGCCCGGCCTTTTTTCCTTTTTTACCATCGTGGCCGACAGCGAAAAACGCAAGCCAGTCTACGCAACGGCACGCAACATAAGCTTGCGAAAATACCTCGGGGTAACCCTTGAAACGCACAGGAAGTTGCGCGCCGCACTTACCGCGGGATTTTCCGTTTCAGCCGTGCCGGGGTCTTCGCGGGCACCGCGCCTGAGGCCGTCGTCTCCTTCGCCGCGGCTTCCTCCAGGAACTGCACCAGCAGTTGTGCTGCCGGCGACAGCAGCGAGAAGTCGCGGCAGCAGATCGCAAAGCGCCGCCGCGCCCAGTCGTTGCGCAGCGGGATGACGCGCAGGCCAAAGGCCGTGGCGACGAGCGTGACGATCTCCGCCGGGATGATGACGATGCCAAGTTCGGCGCGCACGCAGCGCAGCGCGGCGTCGAAGGTAGACACCACCGCGCGATGCGCCATGCGGCGGCCCAGGATCGCGGCATAGCGCGCCAGCATGATCTGCACCGCGGTCTGCGCCGGCATGGCGATCTGGTCGTAGTCCAGCGTGTCTTCGAACAGGCAGGTATCCGCCCGCGCCAGCGGATGCCCCGCATGCACCACGGCGGCGAGATGGTCGGTGCGGTAGGGGCGGGTCTGGAAGCCTTCCAGGTCTGCCGCGTCCCAGCAAATGCCCAGCGGAGCCGTGCCGTCGCGCAGCGCGCGCACCACTTCGCTGCTCAGGCTCTCTTCGATGGTCACGCGCACGTCGCGGTGCGCCGGCATCTGCATGAAGGCGGCGATGTCGTCCGGCAGCGATTCCGCCATGGTCGACACCGTGGCGAGCAGGCGCACCTGCCCGCGCACGCCGGAGCCGTAGTCGGCCATGTCGCGCGTTACGCGATCGGCCGCGGCGAGCATCGCGCGCGCATGAGCCAGCACGATCTCCCCGGCAGGCGTCGGAATGACGCCGCGGCGGCGTCGTTCCAGCAGCGTCGCGCCGACGGTCTCTTCCAGTTGCGCCAGGCGCTTGCTGATGGCGGAAGCGACGATGTGTTCCTGTTCGCCCGCGCGCGCCATGTTGCGGGTTTCGCAGACGGCGACGAACAGGCGCAGCGTGGTGAGGTCGAGGTCTCGCATGGCGGGGGGGCAATGTTTCCGGATTGGAATGCTACGCCCGTTGAAAGATCCATGACATCGCATCCGGGAAATCCCGTAGCGTAGCGCGAGGCACCTTATGACTTTCCGTTTCGGCATGTCTGGATGCGCAAATCATCGCTTCAGCTTGCCCGCAGAAACTCATAGAGTTCTTCCATCGCCCCCCGTCGGGACGCCTCACCAGTCCCCGAGAACCATGACGCACTCCTTCCCCAGCCAAGCCGTGATCCGCGAAGTCGGTCTGCGCGACGGCCTGCAAAGCATCCGCACCATCCTGCCCACCGCCAGCAAGCTGGCGTGGATCCGCGGCGCGCATGCCGCCGGACTGCGCGAACTGGAAGTCGGTTCGTTCGTCCCCGCGCGCCTGTTGCCACAACTGGCCGACACTGCCGAACTGGTCGCGTTCGCGCGCACGCTGCCCGGCATGTTCACGTCGGTGCTGGTGCCCAACCTGCGCGGCGCGCAGGACGCGCTGGCGTGTGGCACCGACCTGATGATCGTGCCGCTGTCGGCCAGCCATGCGCACAGCCTCGCCAACCTGCGCAAGACGCCCGATGAAGTCGTTGCCGACGTGGCGCGCATCCGCGCCGCGCGCGATGCCAGCGGCGCGAAGACCTTGATTGAAGGTGGCGTCGGCACGGCATTCGGCTGCACGCTGCAAGGCCATGTCGATGCCGATGAAGTGCTGCGGCTGATGCAGGCGCTGCTCGATGCTGGCGCCGACCGCGTCAGCCTGGCCGATACCGTCGGCTATGCCGATCCGGCCATGGTGCGCGAGCTGTTTGCGCGTGCCATCGCCATCGCCGGCGAGCGCTTCTGGTGCGGCCATTTCCACGACACGCGCGGGCTCGGGCTGGCCAATGTCTATGCCGCGCTCGAAGCCGGCGTGACCCGCTTCGACGCCTGCCTGGCCGGCATCGGCGGCTGCCCGCATGCGCCCGGCGCCAGCGGCAACGTTGCCACCGAGGATCTTGCCTACCTGCTCGGCAGCATGGGCATCGATACCGGCATCGATATCGGCCGCCTGCTGGCGCTGCGTGAAGACGTGGCAGGCTGGCTGCGCGACGAAACCCTGCACGGCACGCTATGGCGCGCCGGCCTGCCCAAGACCTTCGCGGCCCCGCGCGCCAACGCCGCCGCCGCTACCGCCTGAGAACGAACATGCCCCAAGACAGCAACAGCAATTCCCTGCCGCTCGCCGGCGTCCGCGTGGTGGAATTCACGCACATGGTGATGGGCCCCACCTGCGGCATGATCCTGGCCGACCTCGGCGCCGAGGTGATCAAGGTCGAGCCGCCCGGCGGCGACAAGACGCGCAACCTGCCGGGCCTGGGCATCGGCTTCTTCCGCGCCTTCAACCGCAACAAGAAAAGCGTGGTGCTCGACATCACCACCGACGATGGCCGCGCCGCCGCGGCCGAACTGGCGGGCCAGAGCGACATCCTGCTGGAGAACTTCCGCCCCGGCCTGATGCAGAAGCTGGGGCTGGACTACGCCACGCTGTCGCGCGACTACCCGCACCTGATCTACGTGTCGCACAAGGGCTTCCTGCCCGGCCCGTACGAGAACCGGCTGGCGCTGGATGAAGTCGTGCAGATGATGGGCGGCCTGTCCTACATGACCGGCCCGAGCGGCCGGCCGCTGCGTGCCGGCACCTCGGTCAACGACATCATGGGCGGCATGTTCGGCGCGATCGGCGTGCTGGCCGCGCTGCGCGAGCGCGACCGCACGGGCAAGGGGCAGGAAATCCAGAGCGCGTTGTTCGAGAACTGCGTGTTCCTGGCGTCGCAGCATATGCAGCAGTACGCGATGACCGGCGAACCCCCGCCGCCGATGCCGTCGCGCGTGTCGGCGTGGAGCGTGTATGACGTGTTCACGCTGGCGCAGGACGAGCAGCTCTTTATCGGCGCGGTCAGCGACAAGCAGTTCGTCACGCTGTGCCACGTGCTGGAACATCCGGAGCTGATCGACAAGCCGGAGTACGCCAGCAACACCTCGCGCGTCGCCGTGCGGCCGCAACTGCTGGAAGAGCTGGGCGCGATCCTGCGCCACCATCATTCCGCGGAACTCGAGCCAAAGCTCGAAGCGGCCGGCATTCCCTATGCGCCGATCGTGCGCCCGGACCAGCTGCTCGACGATCCGCACCTGCTTGCCAGCGGCGGACTGGTGCCGATGCAGGCGGACGACGGCTCGACCACGCCCACGGTGCTGCTGCCGCTGCTGATGGGCGGCCGCCGCCCCGGCGTGCGCAGCCCGCTGCCCCGCGCCGGCGAGCACAACGAAGAGATCCTGGCGCAGCTCGGCAAAGGCCGCGGCTGAGGCGCCTGACGGGCAAGCCGCGCTACAGCGGCGCCCGCAAAGCCCTGCGATAACGAAACGGAGACAAAGCATGCAACGTCGCACCCTCCTCAAGTCCGCGCTGGCACTTTCCGCCACGCTTGCCGCCGCACTCGCCGCCCCCGGCTTCGAAGCGCTCGCACAGGGCGGATCGGGCAAGCCCGTGCGCCTGATCCTGCCGATCAGCGCCGGCTCCGGCGTCGACACCATCGCCCGTGCCGCGGGCCCCGCGCTGGGCAGGGCATTCGGCCAGCCGGTGGTGATCGAGAACCTGCCTGGCGCCGGCGGCATCACCGGCGCCGCCGCCGTGGTCAAGGCGCAGCCCGACGGCACCACGCTGGGGCTGGTATCGAACAACCACGTGATCAACCCCAGCGTATTCCGCGCGATGCCGTTCGACGCGATCAAGGACATTACGCCGATCAGCGTGATCGGCACCACGCCGCTGGTGCTGGTGGTCAACCCCAAGGTGCCGGCGAAGAACGTGAAAGAGCTGGTGGCGCTGCTCAAGGCCAGGCCCGATGGCTACAACTACGCGTCGTCGGGCAATGGCACCATCATCCACCTCGCCGGCGAGATGTTCCTGGACGAGGCGGGCGTGACGGCACGCCATGTGCCGTACAAGGGCACCGGTCCGATGGTCAACGACCTGCTTGCCGGGCAGGTGGAAATGGGCGTGGTTGCGCTCAACGCGGTGGCGCCGCACCTGAAGGCGGGCACGCTGCGCGCGATCGGCCTGTGCGGCGACAAGCGCACGGCCGCCGCGCCGGACATTGCCACCATCGCCGAACAGGGTTTGCCGCGCTACAACGTCGCGGGCTGGTTCGCTGTCATCGGCCCGGCCGGCATGCCGGCGCCGGAAGTCAAACGCGTGCACGATGCCTTTGCCAGGGCCTTCACGTCGCCCGAAGTGCTGGAAGCGATGAAGAAGCAGGGCACGGTGGTCGAGCCCGGCACGCCGGAGGCCGCCGCAGCGTTCTTCCGCAGCGAAGCCGCGCGCTACGCCGCGCTGGTGAAGAAGGCCAACGTCAAGGTCGAATAAGCCAAAGGATTTTCCTGCTTCCTGCTTCCTGCTTCCTGCTTCCTGCTGCCAGCGTGGCCCGCGCCTTATCCGGGGCGGCCGCGATGGTGGCCTTCTGTCCTCACCAGATCCATCATGACTCTCTACAAGCTTGGCGAGCTCGCGCCCGCCATCGCCGGCAGCGCCTTTGTCGCGGCCGAAGCCACCATCATCGGCCGCGCGGAACTGGCCGAACACGTGTCGGTCTGGCCCGGCGCCGTGATCCGGGCCGACAACGAGCCGGTCACCATCGGCATCGGCAGCAGCGTGCAGGAAGGCGCCGTGCTGCACACCGATCCCGGCTGCCCGCTCGCGCTCGGTGCCGGCGTGACCGTGGGGCACCAGGCCATGCTGCACGGCTGCACCGTGGGCGACGGCGCGCTGATCGGCATCCAGGCCGTGATCCTGAACAACGCCACGATCGGCGCCGAATCGCTGGTTGCCGCCGGGGCGCTGGTGACCGAGGGCAAGCAGTTCCCGCCGCGCTCGCTGATCCTGGGCTCGCCCGCCAAGGCGGTGCGCGAGCTGACCGATGACGAAGTGAAGAACCTGCGCGCCAACGCGGAGGACTATGCACGCCGCGCCGCGCACTACCGCACGGCGCTGGAGAAGGTCGGCTGAGCCGCCAACGCCACGGCGCGTCCGGGGGCCGCGCCGGCAGGTTGTCCGGCAAGCGCCTAGAATGTCCTGCATCCCGCCATGCAGGAGCACGACGATGTCAGGCAAGCCCGTCAGGATCCCAGGCCCCGACCACCCCATCACCATCACGCCGACACAAGGACGCGTGGTGGTCAAGGCGGCGGGCCGCGTTGTCGCCGACAGCACCGCGGCGCTGACGCTGCAGGAAGCCAGCTACGCCCCGGTGCAGTACATACCGCGCGCCGATGTCGACATGGCGCAGCTCGCGCGCAGCGATCACGCCACCTACTGCCCGTACAAGGGCGACTGCAGCTACTTCTCCATCCCGGCCGCCGGCGAGCGCGGGCGCAATGCGGTGTGGAGCTACGAGACGCCTTACGATGCGGTCGCCGCGATTGCCTCGCACGTGGCCTTCTACCCGGACCGCGTCGACAGCATCGATATCGGCGGCATCGGAGATTGAATGTGCCGGCGCAGTCAGGGTGACAGCGCCGCGTCGATCATTGCCACGGCGAGTCCGGTCAGCAACGCCAGTGCGGAAGCGACAAACCACCGCACTGTCCTGCGGTATTCCTCCACCGCATCGTCCTCGATACGCAGCGCGCGGAACAGCGCGACGATCTGCAGCGAGACCGCTGCCTGCAGCGAGACCGCGGCGAACACCGCGCGCACGTTCCAGTGGCCCGGGCTTTCGAAGCCCCAGAAGCGCCAGAACGCCAGCGAGAATCCCAGCAACACCGTGATGGCGGTGATGATGCCCTGGCGGTAGCCGCTGGGCACCACCGGCGGCACGGGGGCCGGTGGCGTAGCGGGTTCGGCGGGAGGTTCCATCGGGCGCCTCAGCCGCGGCCTTCCGGCAGTTGCACCGCGGCCAGCGTGGCGTCGTCAGTGCCGATGACCCTGCTGACGTGCCCCTTGCCCGTGGTATCTTCCAGCAGCAGCGCGCTGCCTGCAGACAGCGGGCGGCGCTCGCCATCGCTGGCTTCGAATTCCATCGCACCGGCCAGCACGAAGATCCACATGCGCAGCGGCGACGGGTGCTGCGCGCCGACCCAGCCCGCCGGCACCAGCAGGAATCCGTGTCGGGCCGCTTCGGCCAGCGGTGAAACCCAGAAGGCCCGCGCGGGCGGGGCAAACAGCCTCTCCGTGATGGCCACGGAAACCGGACCAAAGTGGGATTCGCCGTCGGCGCCTGCATAGAGACGCTCGAAGGCCAGCGGCGGACGCCGGGCTGTGACGGTTTCGGCAGTGGCGGCCATGGCACCCCCTGCGGCGCATTGCAAGCGCGGGTTGTTATCCAGGCAGTCTAGGCTGCCATGCGCCGAGTGCAATACCAGGCCGGCGCAGCCGGTGCTTCAATCAGCCCTTGCTGAAGATGCTGTAGAAGTCCGGCGCGCCGCTGTCTGGCATGCTCAGGTCGAGCGAGCCTTCGATATGCTCGAGGTGCTCGGCCATCAGTGCGCTCGCGCGCGCGGCGTCGCGCTGCTCGATGGCATCGATCAGCTGGCGGTGCTCGTGCTCGGCGCACGCGGGCGCGCCGGGCCGATCGTACAGCGTGATGATCAGGCAGGTCAGCGAAACCATCTCGCGGATCAGCTTTTCCAGGATCGCATTGCCGGCCATCTCGGCCAGCAGGATATGGAATTCGCCTGACAGCCGGATCATCGCGGCGCGGTCGCCGCGGGCGCGAGCGTTGTCTTCTTCCATGGCATGGCGGCGCAGGCTGCGGACCTTGGCCGACGTGGCGCCCAGCGCCAGTTCCGCGGCCAGCGCGGGCTCGACCACGCGGCGGGCCTGGAAGACCTCGCGCGCCTCGTCGACCGTGGGACTCGACACGAAGGCGCCGCGGTTGGGCACCAGCGTCACCAGCTTTTCATGCGCGAGGCGGGCAAACACTTGCCGGATGCGGGCGCGGCTGGCGCCGGTGACTTCGCACAGGCGTTCTTCGACCAGCTTGGTGCCGGCGAGCAGGCGATGCTCCATGATCGCGGTGAGCAAACCAAGGTAGATCGCCTCGGTGGCGGAGGCCTCGCCGGCGGCGGACTCGTTGCCGGCAGGTTCCTCCGGATTGCTGGCTGGCGGTGCGGCTTTGGGTGCGGGCCGGCGCGGCGCTTTCGCCGCCGCGCCGGGCGCCGCCTTCTTCGATGTGGTTGCCATATCGGGGTACGGACAGTCGGGATGTCGCCGGAAGTGGCGACGAAATACGGCTATATCGTACACAAATATGGCGACGAGGGCGTCGCTCCTCAGGCCGTGGCAGGCTCCCTCGTCGCGCCGGCAACCGCAGAGGCAGCCGTCGCGGGGCGGAACGGATGCACCTGTGCCCAGTGCCGCGCGATGTCGACACGGCGGCAGATCCACACCTTGTCATGGCCCTGCACGTAGTCGAGGAAGCGCTGCAGCGCGCGGAAGCGGCCGGGGCGGCCGAGCAGCCGGCAGTGCATGCCGATCGACAGCATCCTGGGGCTGTCCTGCCCTGCGGGATCGCCTTCTTCATACAGCACGTCGAACGCATCCTTCAGGTACTGGAAGAACTGCTCGCCGGTGTTGAAGCCCTGCGGCGTGGCAAAGCGCATGTCGTTCGAGTCCAGCGTGTACGGCACCACCAGGTGCGGCTTCTTCTCGCCGCCGGTGACTTCCACTTCGGTCCAGAAGGGCAGGTCATCGCCGTAGTAGTCGGAGTCGTACAGGAAGCCGCCGTGCTCGACC
>NZ_AUFE01000004.1 GCF_000426345.1 Cupriavidus phytohabitans
GGCTTCTTCTCGCCGCCGGTGACTTCCACTTCGGTCCAGAAGGGCAGGTCATCGCCGTAGTAGTCGGAGTCGTACAGGAAGCCGCCGTGCTCGACCACCAGCCGGCGCGTGTTGGGGCTGTCGCGCCCGGTGTACCAGCCCAGCGGCATCGAGCCGGTCAGGTCCTTGATGAGCTGCATGCCGATGCGCATGTGCTCGCGCTCGGTGGCCTCGTCGATGTTCTGGTAGTGGATCCAGCGCCAGCCGTGGCAGGCGATCTCGTGGCCCAGCTCGACGAAGGCGCGGGTCAGTTCGGGATGGCGCTGCAGCGCCATCGACACGCCGAAGATGGTCAGCGGCAGGCCGCGCTTTTCGAACTCGCGCAGGATGCGCCAGACGCCGGCGCGCGAACCGTATTCATAGATGCCCTCCATGCTCATGTGGCGGTCGGGATAGGCCGCGGCGCCGACAATCTCGGAGAGGAACTGCTCGGAGGCGGCGTCGCCGTGCAGCACGCAGTTCTCGCCGCCTTCTTCGTAGTTGAGGACGAACTGCAGCGCGACGCGCGCGCCGCCCGGCCAGCGCGCGTGGGGAGGTTGGGCGCCGTAGCCGATCAGGTCGCGGGGATAACGTGTCTGGAGCATGTTGCTGGATCAGGTAAGTTGTTCTCGAAGCCTCAGTTCAGCGCCTCAGTTGAGCGCCTCAGTTGAGCGCCTCAGTTGAGCGCATAAGGCGCCAGCATGCCGGCATACGCCTTGGGCAGCGGCCGCGCCCAGTCGCCGCGCTTGCTGGTGGCCAGCCGCACCGAGACCATCGCCTCGGCCAGCTTGACCGCGCACGTGACGCCGTCGATCACCGGCGCGCCGATGGCGTCGGCGATCTCGTCGCACAGGTCGGTCATGCCGGCGCAGCCGAGCACGATGCATTCGCTGCGGTCTTCCACCAGCGCGCGGCGGCACGCCTCGGTGATGATGCGGCGCGCGTCCGAGCCGGGGCGCTCCAGGTCGAGCACCGGCAGGTCGCAGGCGCGCACATTGCTGCAGAAGCGCTTCATGCCATAGCGCTCGGCCAGGTGCCAGGCGATATTGCAGGTGCGCGCCAGCGTGGTCACCACGCTGAAGCTGCTGCCGACCATGCTGGCCATGTGCATCGCCGCCTCGGCGATGCCGATCACGGGGCCGCGCGCCACCTCGCGCGCCGCGTACAGGCCCGGGTCGCCGAAGCAGGCGATGACATAGCCGTCCACGCCTTCCTGCTCGCCGGCCAGGATCTCGTCGAGGATGCCGGGCACCGACAGCGCCTCGTCATAGTGGCTCTCGATCGAGGCCGGGCCCATGCGCGGGCTGACCGCGCTGATGCGCGTGCCCTGCTCGGCCACGGCGCGGGCGCACTGGCCGATCTTCTCGGTCATGCTCTCGGTGGTATTGGGGTTGATGATCTTCAGCTTCATGGGTGCGGCTCTGGGATGGATGCTGTCGAAAGGGGGATGTCGTTCAAACCTGGCCGGAGGCCGGCGCGGCGGGCGCGGCGAGATGGCCCGGCATCATGCGCGGCGCCAGCTGGCGGTACAGCACCAGCGCGATGCCCATGCCGATGAACCAGCTGTAGTTGGCCGCCGCCTGCCAGGCCGGCACCACCACGCACAGGATCGGGATGATGGCCGCGGGGATCATGGTGGCCACCGCCGCCGGGTTGAAGCCATTGCGGTACCAGTAGCGGCCGCGCGGGTTCAGCGTGTACAGGTCATCGACTTCCACGTGCTGGCGCCGCACCAGGTAGTAGTCGGCGATCAGGATGCCGAACAGCGGGCCGATGAAGGCACCCAGCACGTCCAGCGTGTAGTGGATCACGGCCGGGTTGTTGTACAGGTTCCAGGGCGTGATGAAGATCGAGGCCACCGCGGCGATCATGCCGCCGGTGCGCCAGCTGATGTGCTTGGGCGAGACGTTGGAGAAGTCGAACGCCGGCGACACGAAGTTGGCGACGATGTTGATGCCGATGGTCGCGGTCATGAAGGTGAAGGCGCCCAGCAGCATGGCGAAGGTGCTGTCGATATGGCTTACCGTCTCCACCGGGTCGGTGATCAGCTTGCCGAACACCGGCAGCGTGGCCGAGGTGGTGATCACGGTCAGCAGCGAGAAGCCCAGGAAGTTGACCGGCAGGCCCCAGAAGTTGCCGCGCTTGACCGACTTGAAATCCTTGGCATAGCGCGAGAAGTCGCCGAAATTCAGCATCGGGCCGGAGAAGTACGACACCACCAGCGCGATCGCGCTCAGCATCACCGGCACCGCTTCCCAGCCGCTGTACTTGACGAAGCTCAGCGTGAAGTTGACGTTCTCCCAGCCGGCCTTGTTCACCAGCCAGATCGCCAGCGCGATCATCACCACGTACACCGCCGGGCCGGCCCAGTCGATGAACTTGCGGATGGTCTCCATGCCGGTCCAGAACACCAGCGCCTGCAGCACCCAAAGCACCATGAACGCGGCCCAGCCCAGCGTCGACAGCCCGGCAAAGCCGTGCAGCTTGACGTCGGCATACGGCGCCAGTGACGGGAAGAAGTGAAGCGCCAGCACCAGGAAGGCGCTCGATGCGAGGTAGGTCTGGATCCCGTACCACGCCACCGCGATCAGCCCGCGGATGATGGCCGGGATATTCGCGCCGAGCACGCCGAACGAGGCCCGGCAGATCACCGGGTAAGGCGTGCCGGTCACCTGGCTGGGTTTGGCCACCAGGTTGCAGAAGAACTGCACGATCACAATCCCGACCAGCAGCGACACCAGCACCTGCCAGCTGGTCAGCCCCAGGGCGAACAGGCTGCCGGCGGTGATGTAGCCGCCCACGCTGTGCACGTCGGACATCCAGAAGGCAAAGATGTTGTAAGTGCCCCAGGTCTGCTTGCGCAGCGGCGCCAGGTCCTCATTGGTCAGCCGTTCGTCGTAGGTGGGCTTGATCAGGGCATTGCCGTGTGCGGCATGCCCTGCCTGTGGCGCGCCGGCGGTCGCGTCTGGCGTTACGGTCGTTTGCATCATCTGAGTCTCCTGGCAGATGGTTGTCTTGACGATAGGCGAACGTGCGGCCGTTTGGCTCTTTTGTGCGCCGTGGGATGCTTGTTGTGCTGTCTACTAAATTGTCTACAAAATGATTTGAAGCTGTAGACGATGTTGTAGATCACGGTTTCGTGATTGTCAACATTCGTTTTCCCGAAAGAGGGGGGAGGGGTGCGGGGTTATAGGGGGAGAAGGGACGGCTCTCGCCGTGCCTGGCGGCGCACAAATGAAAAGACCCCGCGCAAAGGCGGGGTCAAGGCTGCTGCCAATTTCAAAATCGCGTTGTGTTCTCCGCTCTCCCATTTATGGGAGAGGGGCGGGGGAGAGGGCCGGAGGGAGAAAACCGGCGGACCGGAGGACTGAACTCAGTAAGCAATCTTCGCCGTCAGACTCACGCTGCGCGGATCACCCGGCTGCAGATAGTTCTCATACTGGAAGCCCCAGTACCGCTTGTTGGTCAGGTTGTTCAGCGCCGCGCGCAGCGTCAGGTCCTTGCCATACACGCGCGTGTTGTAGGTGGCGCCGAGTTTGAACACGGTATAGCCGCCAGCCTCCAGCGTATTGGACGCATTGAGCTTGATATTGCTGGTGTACTTTCCGTCGACGCCAACCCGCAGGCCCGGCACGTACGGCACGCGGTAGCTGATGCGGCCCGCCAGCACCAGTTCCGGCGCGCCGGCCACGCGGTTGTCGATGTTGGCATTGCCCTTGTCGTAGTAGGAGTCGAGGTACATCGCGCTGCCGCCGAATTCCCATTGCGAACCGAGGCGATAGACGCCCGCCAGCTCCACGCCCTGGTAGATCGAGGAGCCGTCCTGCACCCGCGTCGGCACGCCGTTGCTGACGCTGTCATATTCCGCGCCGCGCTCGATGCGGAACAGCGCGGCGGTGGCGCTCCACTTCTGCTGGTCGGCCTTGACGCCGATCTCATACTGCTTGCTGCGGATCGGGCTGAGCAGCTGGCGCGCGTTGGTGTAGCCATCCGGCACGATCGAGCCGGGCTCCAGCGCTTCCACGTAGCTGGCGTAGACCGTGGCTGCAGGCACCGGCTTGAACATCAGCGCGAGCGTCGGCGTGACCACGCCGTTCTTGGTGTAGTTGGTGGCCGCCGGCACGTAGCCGTTCTGCTCGAAATTGGTGACGCGCAGGCCGGCCAGCACCGACCAGCGCTCGCTCAGCTGCACGGTATCGCTGGCAAAAATCGACTTCTGCGTGATGTCGCTGTTGCGCACCTTGTTGAACGCGGTCGAGCTGAAGTACGTGTTGGTATTGGGCTCGAAGATATTGCCGGTGCCGATCGTGCCGGCAAAGCCGTTGTTGTCATAGCGGTCGATCTGCTTCTGCCACGACAGGCCGGCCACCAGCTGGTGGCCGAACGGGCCGGTGCGGAACTTGCCCTCGAGCATCGCCTGCCAATAGCCCACCTGCTGGTTCTGCGCGGTGTCGTAGCGCGTGTCGACGTAGTCGCCGGCCTGGTTCAACACGCCATACAGGCTCTCGTTGCGGCTGCGGTTGACCTTGCTGAAGCTGTAATTGGTGCTGAGCGCCCAGTCCGGGTTGACCTGGTAGCGCAGGCCCGTGGTGTAGAGCTGCAGGTTGGTGTTCAGGTGCTGGTCGCTGCCGGCGAAGTTCCGGATGCGGCCGGAGACCGCGGCGGGCAGTGCCTGGTCGGTGTAGGTCCAGAAGCTGAACGAGGGCATCTGCCCGGTGGTGCGCCGGTCCTGGTAGATCGAGTCGAAGGTCCAGGTCAGGTCTTTGGTCAGGCGCGCGTCCAGGCCCAGCGATACGGTGTCGCGGTTGACATTGCGCGCGTTGTACGGCGTGCCTTCCTCGTGCGTGTAGTTGAGCCGGTAGCCGAACATGTTGTCCGGGCCCGCGCGGCCGCCGAGGTCGATGTGCTCGCTCCACACGTTGGCGGCGCGGTAGCCCAGCTCGAACGAAGCGGTAAAGGTATCGGTCGGCTTCTTGGTGACGTAGTTGACGATGCCGCCCGGGGTGCCAAAGCCGTACATGAAGCCCGGCAGGCCCTTGAGCAGTTCCACCTGGTCCATATGCTCGTATGGCAGCGTGATGCCGTATGCGACGAACGGCAGCCCGTTGATCTTGAAGCCGTTCTGCCAGTCGACCTGCAGGCCGCGCACGGTCAGGTAGCTGGACCAGCTGTTGTAGGCGTTGCTGTTGTCGGTGACCGAGGCATCCATGGCAAACACGTCGCCTAGCTTGCTGACCTGGCGGTCGGCCAGGTCCTCGCCGGTGACGATGGTCGTGGAATACGGCGTGTCGAGCTGCGTGCGCGAGCCCAGTGCGCCGGTGCTGGCCTTCTTCTGGAGCTGCAGGCCTGCGTCATCGACGGCGGTGGCGCTGACCGTCACGGCGGGCAGCGATTGCGGCCCGGCGCCCGCGGCTGCCTCCTGCGCCAGCGCGGCCGCCGCCGGGAAGCCGGTGAGGACGGCCAGGTGCGCCAGTATGGCGAGATGGCGAGATGGCGAGGCTTGGGTGCGCGCACGCGGGCGGCGCGGATGTCGGCGTGGTTCATGCTTGGCGGTAAGACAGGCAGGCCTGTATGTAAATGTAGATACAAATGCGAATAATTCGCATTTACGAAAAGTCGGAATGATGGGCACGCGGACATGCGGCGTCAAGGACGGCGCGGAGGGTGTTGCGTAGAAAGCAACGGAGGTTACCGTTGCATGTGATGTGGCGTTCGCTCAGTCCTGAAGGATCTGAAAAGTGGACGGAGATGAGTCGTGATGAAAATGGACGGGCAAGCGATCCGTCATCAGCGGCCTACAACGGCTTCTGGATCCCCTCATAAACCTTGACCAGCGCCTCCAGCCGGCCGCTTGCACGGCTCGATCGAACCCCGGCGTCTTCTCCCGGTGCCCGGATAGGCGGCGTCCAGCGTGAATGCGCGGAACGCCCTGCCTGGTATGGAAGCGCCAGGGGATAGGCGCCTATTCGGCCGTCACTGGAGCGGCGCCGCGCGCGGTGACGCCGTCGCCCCCGCCGCCGCCGGCCGGCAGCGCGGGGAATTCCATCTCGGCATAGCGCACGAAGCGGGTCTTGCGCACGATCCGGTAGCCCGCCCAGATCGCCAGGAAGATCGGGATGCCGATGTAGGTGGCGGCCACGCCGACCCAGTCGATCTTGCCGCTGGCGAAGGCCTGGTAGTTCTGGCCCAGCGTGACGATCAGGCATAGCGCGAAGGCGAAGATCGGCCCGTAGGGAAAGAACGGCGAACGGTAGGGCAGGCGCGACAGGTCATGGCCCTGCGCGACAAAGCCCTTGCGGAAGCGGTAGTGGCTGATCGCGATGCCCAGCCACGCGATGAAGCCGGTCATGCCTGACAGGTTCAGCAGCCACAGGTACACGGCCTTGCTTTCGAACAGCGAGGTGAGAAAACACAGCGTGCCCACCGCGGTGGTCGCCAGCAGCGCCACCCGTGGCACGCCGTTGCGCGTCAGCCGCGCGAAAATGCGCGGCGCGCGCCCTTCGGTGGCCAGGTTGTAGAGCATGCGGGTCGATGCGTACATGCCGGAATTGCCTGCCGACAGCACCGCGGTCAGGATCACCGCGTTCATCACGCCGGCGGCGAAGGCCAGGCCGGCATGGCGGAACACCAGCGTGAACGGGCTCACGCCCACGGTCTGCACGTCGCTCTTGAGCAGGCTGGGGTCGGTGTAGGGGATCAGGATGCCGATGATCAGGATCGCCAGCACATAGAACAGCAGGATGCGCCAGAACACCTGCCGCACCGCGCGCGGGATGTTCTTCGCCGGGTCGGCCGATTCGCCGGCGGCCACGCCGATCAGTTCGGTGCCCTGGAACGAGAAGCCGGCGATCATGGCCACGCCGATCAGCGCCGGCAGCCCGCCGACAAACGGCGCATCGCCGAGGGTCAGGTTGCCCAGCCCGTGCGAGGCCGGCATGTCGCCCCGCAGGATGCCGAAGATCATCAGCGTGCCGATGCCGATAAAGGCGATCACCGTCACTACCTTGACCAGCGCGCACCAGTACTCGGCCTCGCCGAAGCCGCGCACCGAGATCGCATTGAGCGCGAACATCAGCCCGAGGAACAGCGCGCTCCACAGCACGCCTGGCGTGTCGGGGAACCAGTACAGCATCACCAGCTGCGCCGCGGCCAGTTCAACCGCGATGGTCACCGCCCAGTTGTACCAGTAGTTCCACCCCAGCGCGAAGCCGAAACCTTCGTCGACATAGCGCGCGCCGTAGGTGGCGAACGAGCCCGATACCGGCATGTACGCGGCCAGTTCGCCCAGGCTGGTCATCAGGAAATACACCATCGCGCCGATCAGGATGTAGGCGGCCAGCGCGCCGCCGGGCCCGGCCTGCGCGATGGTGGCGCCGGACGCCACGAACAGCCCCGTGCCGATCGAGCCGCCGATGGCGATCATGGTGAGATGGCGGGCGCGCAGCGTGCGGCGCAGCGTGGGCGCGGGCGCGCCTGAAGTGGAAGGTTGGCTGGACATCGGGACTCGGGTCGGGACGCGCAAAAGCGCGCAACTATGCCGGGGATCGCCTGCGGAGGCAACGCGGGCCGGAGGTGCCGCCCGGGCCTGCCGCTGGGCCGGCTGCAGGCCGGTATATACAGCCTGGCGGCGGGATCATAAGAGAAAACGCAGTGCAGGAAAAGCCGCAACCTTGATGCAGTCCATGCCGCAGCGCGTCAGCCATGTAGGACAAAGACCCCGCGCGGAAAGGAATGGCACCGGTGCCGTCACCTCCTGCCGGGGTGTATTGTCGTGATAGCGGATGGCACGCCACATGCAGTCAGAGTGCAGTTGCGTGCACGACGTGTCCGGGCCGGCGCCTTCGTGGCGCAGGGAGATCCATGGATGTTCCAGACATTTTTCTGCCACTATCCGTTCGCTACCTGCCGCCAGCGCTCACAACCGCTGGCCGCGCTGCCGCTGGCAATCACGCTGGCGCTGGCGCTGGCCATCGGGCTGGCCGGTTGCGCCAGCCTGCCGGCATCGGCCCAGCGCCCGCCGTCCAGCGCGCCCGCCGCCACCGCCACCACCGCGGATACGCCGCTGGGCAAGGCGCTGGCCCCGCGCCTGGCACAGCGCCCCGGCGAGTCCCTGTTCTACCCGCTCTCGTCGGGCCCCGATGCGCTGGCCGCACGCCTGGCGATGGCGCGCGCCGCCCAGCGCAGCCTTGACCTGCAGACCTACATCCTGGAGCCGACCGGCACCGGCGCCGCGGTGCTGGGCGATATCATCGACGCCGCCGACCGCGGCGTGCGCGTGCGCATGCTGCTCGACGACCTGCGTACCGGCGCCGAGCTGGACAAGGTCCTGTCGGCGATCGATTCGCATCCCAATATCGAAGTGCGCCTGTTCAACCCGGTTGCCAACCGCAGCCTGCGCTGGCTGGAAATGCTGGCGGATTTCAGCCGGCTGGACCGGCGCATGCATAACAAGTCGATGACGGTGGACAACCAGATGTCGGTGGTGGGCGGGCGCAATATCGGCGATGCCTACTTCTCCGCCCGTACCGACATGGACTTCAGCGACCTCGACGTGCTGATTGCCGGCCCGGCGGTGCCGCAGGTATCGGCGGTCTTCGACGAATACTGGAATGACAAGTCGTCCTACCCGGTGGTGGCGCTGATTCCGGAGGGCAAGGAGGCGCCGGTGGAAATGCGCAGCCTGCGCAAGCGCCTGGAAGCGCGCGGTGACCAGGCAAAGGCCAGCCAGTACGTGCAGGAACTGCTCGACTCGGGCCTGGCCAAGGGCATCGAAAGCGGCCATATGCCGGCCTACACCGGCAAGGCCACGGTAGTCTCCGACAAGGCCGCCAAGATTACCCACCAGATCCATGACGATCCCGGCCATGCCACCGCCCGGCTGGAAAAGATGATCAGCAGCGCGCAAAAGGAGGTCTTGCTGATTTCCCCATACTTCGTCCCCGACGACGACGGCGAGGCCTGGCTGATCGCGATCGCAAGGCGCGGCATCCGTGTGCGCATCCTGACCAATTCCTTCGCCGCCACCGACGTCAGCGCGGTGCATGCGGGCTATGCCCCGCACCGCAAGGCACTGGTGGCCGCCGGCATCGAGCTGTACGAGCTCAAGCCCAGCGCCTATGCCGAGCTGGCGCAGCGCGGCAAAGCCGCCAAGGGTTCGCGCTCGCGCTCCTGGCTGTCATCGAGCCGCGCCAGCCTGCACGCCAAGAACTACATCGTCGACCGGCGCCTGGTGTTCATCGGCTCGCTCAACATGGATCCGCGCTCGGCCAGGCTGAACACCGAGATGGGCATCGTGCTCGACAGCCCGGCACTGGCCGAGCGCATGATCAAGACCACCGAGGATGGCCTGCTCGACATGGCCTACCGCGTCGGCGTGCGCACCGATGCCGACGGCAACAATGCGCGCCTGACGTGGACCACGCGCGAGAAGGGGCAGCTCACCACCTACGACAGCGAGCCCGGCATGGGCGCGCTGCAGCATCTGGGCATCGGCGTGCTGCGTGTGCTGCCGATCAAGGAAGAGTTGTAAACATCGCTGCGCTGCGGCGACGCGCCTTTCCTGAACCATCGTTTGCGGTTATGGTTTTTGGCTTCATTGCACTGTGCCGTCCCGGCACGCCCGCCGCAAGGAGCGTTATGAAAGCCGCCGTCCTGCATCAACCCAAGACCCCGCTCGTGATCGAAGACGTTGCCATCGGCAAGCCCGGCCCGCGCGAGGTGCTGGTGCGCACCGCTGCCGTGGGCGTCTGCCATTCTGACCTGCATTTCCTGGACGGCGCCTATCCGTATCCGATGCCGGCCATACTGGGACACGAGGCCGCCGGCGTGGTCGAGCAGGTTGGCGCCGAGGTGCGCACGGTCAGGCCCGGCGACCACGTCATCACCTGCCTGTCGGCGTACTGCGGCCATTGCGAGCATTGCCTGACGGGGCACCTGTCCCTGTGCACCGAGCCCGATACCCGCCGCCGCGAAGGCGAGGAGCCGCGCCTGATGGCGCGACAGGGCGGACCCATGAACCAGTTCCTGAACCTGTCGGCCTTTGCCGAGCAGATGCTGATCCACGAACACGCACTGGTGGCGATCCGCCGCGACATGCCGCTGGACCGCGCCGCGCTGATCGGCTGCGCCGTCACCACGGGCATGGGCGCGGTCATCCATACCGCCAGGGTGCAGCCGGGCGAGACCGTGGCCGTGATCGGCTGCGGCGGCATTGGCCTGGCCACGGTCAACAGTGCCGCGATTGCCGGCGCCGGCCGCATCATCGCCATCGACCGCGTGCCGGCCAAGCTGGAACTGGCGCGCAAGTTCGGCGCCACCGACGTGATCGATGCCGGCAATGCCGACGTGCCCGATGCCGTGCGCGAGCTGACCGGCGGCGGCGTGCATCACGCCTTCGAGGCCATCGGCCTGAAGCAGACCACCGAGCAGGCCTTTGCCATGCTGCGCCGCGGCGGCACCGCCACCGTGATCGGCATGATCGCGCCGGGCGTCAGGATCGAACTGAAGGGCAGCGACTTCCTGAGTGAAAAGCGCATCCAGGGCTCGCTGATGGGCTCGAACCGCTTTCCGGTCGACATGCCGCGCATGGTCGATTTCTACATGGGCGGCAGGCTGCACCTGGACGAGCTGATCGCACAGCGCCTGCCGCTGGAGCGCATCAACGATGCCTTCGACGAACTGCGCCGCGGCGAGCTGGCGCGTTCGGTGATCCTGTTCGAGTCAGCGTAGAGGGGCTGTTTGCATGGATCTGCGCCATTGTCCACACTGTGGGACAATGGCGCTCTCCAATGGCAGCCGCCCCATCCCTACCCGCCGCATCCCACGCATGAGGACAATCGATTGGAAAGACTGGGAAATCTTCTGCCGCGTGGTGGAAGGCGGCGGCTTTACCCAGGGCGCCGAACTGGCGCAGGTGCCCAAATCCTCCGCCAGCGCCGCCGTGGCGCGGCTGGAAGGCCAGCTCGGCACGCGGCTGTTCGAGCGCACCACGCGCCGCGTGCGTGTCACCGAGCGCGGTCAGCAACTGTATGACCGGATCGCGCCGCTGTTTGCCGAGCTGCACGAGATCAGCGCCGAAGCCGCCTCGGGCAGCGCCGAGGTCAGCGGCGTGCTGCGCATCTCCACCCCGTATGAAGTCGGCTCGCAGCACCTGTCGGAAACGCTGACGCGGGTGTTGCGCGCCCACCCGGGCCTGCGCGTGCAGGTCGATGTCAGCTGGGACCAGCCCGACCTGGTTCGCCATGGCTACGATCTGGCCTTCGTCATGACCAACACCGGGCTGAATGACACCTCGTTCGCCAGCAAGCGCGTGGTGCTGATCGAGCGCGCCTTCTACGCCGCGCCGGCGCTGATCCGCGCGCGCGGGCTGCCGCGCACGCCGCAGGACCTGCAGGGCTGGCCCACGCTGGGCAACGCCGATGACAAGCATTGGGAATTCCTGCGCGACGGCGTCGAGATCGCGCGCGTGGACGTGGAGCCGCGCATCGGTACCCACAACGCGGAGCTGCGGCTGAAGGCTGCCATCGACGGGCTGGGGGTGACGCGGCTGTCGCCGCGCTTCGTGCAGGAGCAGCTGGAGCTGGGGCAACTGGTGCGGGTGCTGCCAGCCTATGCCTCGTCGCCGCTCAAGGTCTACGTGCTGATGCCGGCGCGCAAGCTGATGCCGGCCAGCGTGCGCGTATTCCTTGACGTGCTTGAGCAGACCGTCGGCGTGCCGGAGACGGGGCGCCCGCCGGCGCGCAAGCGCGGAACGCTGGCGCCTTAGGCAGCCGCCGCTGCGGCCGGCTCAGTAAGGCTGGTCCGCGGGCCGGATCTCGAAGCGCAATTGCTCGGCCAGGTCGAGCATCTCTTCGTCATCCTCGCTGCGCGTGATCCAGCCGGCGTAGGCATCGCCGCCGGTATCCCAGTTCCACAGGGTATAGCCGGCCACGCGCAGCTGGTTGTGGGCCAGCTCCATCAGCTCGGGCACGCTGGTGTTCTCCAGGAACGCCTCGTCCTCGGGTTCGTCCGTGCCCCAGTCGATTTCCAGGTCGATGCGCTCGCACAGCTGGTTCAGGCAGCCGATAAAGGACTGGCAGTCCTTCCAGTCGACGAAGAAGCCGGATTGCCAGTCGATGACTTCGCGCACCACCCACAGCAGCTCGCCGCCGTCGGTGTCGTCGTCCTCCGCGTCAAGCAGCGCGTCTTCGAACATCGACAGCTGCGCCGCCGTCTGCGCGCTGTCGTCGAGGTTGATCAGGGCGAAGAAACGCGCGATCGCGTCCTGCGTGTCGTCGTCCAGTGATGTGGCCATGCGGGATCTCCTGTGGTGCCGTGCGGCTCAATCGTGCCGCGACTTATGCCGCGATTCATGCCGCGATGCGCATGATCTCGCGTTGGCCCGCCGGTGTCACGCGCAACGCGCGCGATGTGCGCGTGGTCTCGACCCAGCCGCGCTCCAGCAGGCTGCCCAGCAGCGCCGCGCCCAGCGCGCCGCCGAGGTGGGGTTTGCGCTCGCTCCAGTCCGGGCAGGTGCAGGCAAACTGGCGCCGCTTGCGCCGCGCTGCAGCAATGTCGATGCCCAGTCCCGCCAGCGCCTGCGCGCCGTCGCCGCTCAGCTCCACGCGCCGCGCATCGAGCACCAGCCAGCCGCTATGCGTCATCCGTTCGAACAGTCCCACGGCCAGTTCGCCGGCCAGGTGGTCGTAGCACGTACGCGCCTGCCGCAGCGCCGGCGGCGCGGCGCGCGACACCGGCACGTCGCGCAGCCGCGGCGGCCGGCTGGCCAGCGACGCCGACGCCAGCGCCTCGATCGCCACGCCGATCTCCGGCGCGGCCAGCCGGTAATACCGGTTGCGCCCGCGCGTCTCCACCGCCAGCAGCCCGCCCTCGGTCAGCCGCGCCAGGTGCCCGCTGGCGGACGACGCCGACAGGCCGGCGATCAGTGCCAGTTCACCGGCGGGGCGGGCGCTGCCGTCCATCAGGGCCCATAGCATGGCGGCGCGGCCGGGGTCGGCGAGCAGGCCAGCCAGCTGGCTGATGCCGGGGGTGTAATCCATGGTTTGGCTCGGGGTGAAGGGTCCAATGCGGAGTATAGGACTGAACGCGAGCAGTGGCAGTCGTTGTGCTGCTCTGCAGGTGGTTACCACGCCTGGCGTGAGTGTCCCATGTGAATGCCGCTTTCGTTCTATCGGCGATTCCAGCGATTTGATGTACTGGCACGCAACGTCGCCGTTGATCGACGGACCATGGCCGATTCCGTGCCCGCAACCCTGATTGCCCACTGACCCAAAGCGATGACTAAAGGTCCCCCGCATTGGCAGCACACGCCACTGTATGATCGCCACCGTCTCCTTCATGCTCGCATAGGCGACGTCGATGGCTGGAAGCTTCCTGCCGCCTACGGATCCCAGATCGAAGAGCACCACACAGTGCGCGAAGATGCCGGCATGTTCGACATGTCGCATCTGTGCGTGGTTGACCTGCACGGCCCGGATGCGCGAATGTTTCTCGGCAAGCTCTTGTCGAACGACGTCGGAAAGCTGAAGACAGCTGGAAAGGCACTGTATAGCTGCATGCTTGACCAGTCCGGCGGCGTGATCGATGACCTGGTCATTTACTACCTGGGGGAGCAGCATTTCCGTGCCGTCCTGAACGCGCACACGGCCGCCAGCGACCTCGAGTGGATCCGGGCAAAGGTCAGCGAGGCGAAAGCGGATGTGACCGTGATCCCGCGACGCCAGGATTGCGTGGCGGACGATGTTGAACCATTAGCGGTCATCGCCGTGCAAGGACCGAAGGCTCGGGAAAAAGTATTCCGGGCGGTTCCGGCTTCCCGCCATGCCGAAAGGCTGAAGCCGTTTAATTCCACTATCGTCCATGATTCGGCAATTGGGGAGTTGATGGTGGCGAGAACCGGCAAAACCGGCGAGGACGGCTTCGAATTGCTGCTGCTCGCCAGCCACGCTGGTCGTGTCTGGGACATGCTGCGGTCGGCAGGCATCAGCGCGGTGGGCCATGAAGCATGGGATACGCTTCGGCTCGAGGCAGGGATGCACCGGATCGGGAAGGACATGGATCTCCATACCTCGCCGCTCGATGCCGGTCTGGGCTGGAGTGTCGAGCTGGATTCAGACCGTGATTTCTTCGGTAAGTCGGCCGTGTGCGCCCGCCGCCAGACGCAGCAGTTCGTTGGGCTCGCCCTGGAAGGCAGCGCCGCTGTCCCGGCGGCGCACAGCACAGTGACCAGCGGGAAGGGCGCGGTGATCGGCAAGGTCACCAGCGGAACCTATAGCCCGACGCTGGGCATCGCCATTGCGTTGGCGCGCGTGGCGCCCGACATCAGGATCGGCTCGCAGGTCAATGTGGAGGTCTACAAGAACAGGATTGCCGCGAAAGTGGTGCGCCCTCCATTCGTGCGGGGCGGCATCTGAGGCTTTCGGCCTGGTGATGATCCAGGCGCGGCGATCAGCGGGATGGGCTTACGGCTTGGCGAGCAATTCAAGCAACGCGCTGGCGTCCCGGAGGTCCGCGGTATCGAAGCCTTTGCTGAGAGGATGGGCGATGGTGACGGGCCGGGCAGGCATGCATCTGTCCGAAGACTGCGCTAAGTTGGCCGATGGCCGCAATCATGGCTGGCTTGCGCTTTCGCTTTCTCCTTCACCGAGCGCGCACAGCGCGTCGCCATCATTGCCGGCCAGCGCGGATTCGGCGGGAGTCGCGCCCTTGTCGCGGTAGGCCGCGGGCGGCACGCCATACTGCTTGCGGAATTCGCGGCCGAGATGCGAGGCATCGGCAAAGCCGCAGCTCAGCGCGATGTCGGCGACGGCGCGGTCCGAACTGGTCAGCAGCCACGCGGCGGTGCGCAGCCGCACCTGCTTGGCGAATGCCTGCGGGCTCTTGCCAGTCTCGGCCTTGAACAGGCGCTCCAGCTGCCGCGCCGACAGGTCGAGCTTGCACGCAAGCGCCTCCAGCGGCAGCGCGCGCCCGACGTGCTGCTCCATCAGCAGGATCGCGCGCTTGACCTTCGGGTGCGTCGCCGGTTCGAGGCCTGGCGGATGTGGCTGCGGCGCATTGCCCTTCTGCATCTCGCCCACCAGCAGGATCCGCAGCGCCTTCTGCACGGTGGCATGGTCGAAGTGGCGCAGCAGGATCGCGGCGGCGACGTCGATCGACGCGCGCCCGCCCGAACAGGTGATGCGCCGGCGGTCGATCACGAACAGCCGGTCGGCGACCAGCAGATCCGGATCGACCGACGGGAAGCGCTCGATGAAATCCCAGTAGTGGAACCAGCTGACGCAAGCCCGGTGGCCATCGAGCACGCCGGCGCGCATCAGGGAAAACACCCCGGTGCAGATGCCGACGATGGTCGCGCCGCCGCCCGCCGCGCGGCGGATGAAGTCGAGCGTCTCGGGACCGGCCTGCGGCCCCGAATGGAGCAGCCCGCCGACCACCACCACATAGTCGAACGGCTCTGCTTCGTCAAAGGTCTCCCAGGGCGCGACCTGGATCCCGCAGCTCGCGCGCACCGGCGCGAGTGTGTTGCCGATCACGCTCCACACGCAGCGCACCGGCTTGCTGTAGTCGCCATCGTCCGCCGACAGCCGCAGCATGTCGACGAAGCCCGAAAACGCGGTCAGCGTGAAGTTCGGCAGCAGCACGATGCCAAAGCGGATGCGCCGTGGGGCCGGCTCGGCAACAGGAGAAACAGGAACGTCTGGTGTCATGGCGGCATCCATCTTGACAGGCTCGCACGGGCGGGCGCATCCGGTTTACCCCGGAAGTCGACTGGCGGGGGAGGGTGCGCTGGCCCGGGGAAACTGGTGATGCGCACTGCATCCGTTCAGCCCGCCACCGCTGCGCCCGCCCCCGTCTTGCGCCCGCTCGCACGACGCATTCCGTCCCAGCCAGAGTCGCCGATCCACCCGCCGCGGACTTGCACAATTCCGACGTGAATCATCGCCAAAGCGAAATCCGGGCCCGTACGGCGCGGTGACTGGCGGTGGTATCCCACGCCGATGCCGGTTTTGTTCTATCTGCAAATCCTGCGCTCTGCTGTACTGGCTTCCAACGACAGCAACCCAGCACCCGCAGTGAGGCAGTCAGATGAATGTCAGCGTATTCGACCTGTTCAAGATCGGCATCGGACCCTCGAGTTCGCATACGGTCGGCCCGATGATCGCCGCGTGCCGCTTCGTATCCCACCTCGAGGATGCGAACCTGCTCGGCTTCGTACGCCGCGTCCGGGCGGAATTGTATGGCTCGCTCGGTGCCACCGGCAAGGGCCATGGCACCGACAAGGCGGTGCTGCTCGGCCTGGAAGGGAGCCTGCCCGACCGGATCGACCCGGACCTGATCGAGCCGCGCCTCGCGCAGATCCGCAAGGACAAGCGCGTGCTGCTGCTCGGCAAGCATGAGATCGGCTTCGAGGAAAAGGAGCACCTCGGCTTCTACCGTCGCCTGATGAGCGGCACGGGCAGTGTCGTGCACCCGAACGGCATGCGCTTCCAGGCGTTCGACGAGCAGGGGCAGTTGCTGGTCGAGAAGGAGTATTACTCGATCGGCGGCGGCTTCGTGGTCAACCGCGATGGCGAGCGCGTGAACGGCGTGCGCGCGGCGGCGGAGGTGCCATACCCGTTCCGCACCGGCGCTGAGCTGATGCAGGCGTGCCGCGGCAGCGGGCTGTCGATCGCCGAGCTGGTCTTCCGCAATGAATGCGCGCTGCGGCCGGCCGAAGACGTGCGCGCCGGGCTGCTGGCGATCTGGCACGCCATGGCCGCCTGCGTCGAGCGCGGCTGCAAGGTCGAGGGCGAGCTGCCCGGCCCGATGCGCGTGAGGCGCCGCGCGGCGGAGCTCAATTACCGGCTGCGCACGCGTTCCGAGGAATCGCTGCGCGATCCGCTGTCGATGCTCGACTGGGTCAACCTGTACGCGATGGCGGTCAATGAAGAGAACGCGGCGGGCGGCCGCGTCGTCACCGCGCCGACCAACGGCGCGGCCGGCGTGATCCCCGCGGTGCTCCACTACTACGTGAAGTTCGTGCCCGGCTCGAACGACGATGGCATCGTCGACTTCCTGCTGACGGCGGCCGCGATCGGCATGATCTACAAGGAGACTGCGTCGATCTCCGGCGCCGAGGTCGGCTGCCAGGGCGAGGTCGGCGTGGCGTGCTCGATGGCCGCGGCCGCGCTCGCGGCGGTGATGGGCGGCACGCCCGACCAGGTCGAGAACGCCGCGGAAATCGGCATGGAGCACAACCTCGGCATGACCTGCGACCCGGTTGGCGGGCTGGTGCAGATTCCCTGCATCGAGCGCAACGCAATGGGCGCGATCAAGGCGCTCAACGCCTCGCGCATGGCCCTCAAGGGCGATGGCCAGCATTACGTGTCGCTCGACTCGGTGATCAAGACCATGCGCGAGACCGGCGCCGACATGAAGACGAAGTACAAGGAGACGTCGCGCGGCGGACTGGCCGTGAACGTCATTGAATGCTAAGGGGGTGCATCAGATGAGCCGCTATTCGATATTCAGTCTGTTCCGCAACGGGCTGTCCTACCACGAGAACTGGGAAAAGCAGTGGAGGAGTCCCGAGCCCAGGCGCGAGTATGACGTGGTCATCGTCGGCGGCGGCGGCCACGGCCTCGCGACCGCGTACTACCTGGCGAAGGAGCACGGCATCACCAATGTGGCGGTGCTGGAGAAGGGATGGATCGGCGGCGGCAACACCGCGCGCAACACCACCATCGTGCGTTCCAACTACCTGTGGGACGAGTCCGCGGCGCTCTACGAGAAGGCAATGAAGCTGTGGGAGGGCCTGTCGCAGGACCTGAACTACAACGTCATGTTCAGCCAGCGCGGCGTGCTCAACCTGGCGCACACGTTGCAGGACGTGCGCGACACCGAGCGGCGCGTGAACGCGAACCGCCTGAATGGCGTCGACGCCGAATTCCTGACGCCCGCGCAGGTCAAGGAGATCGAGCCCACCATCAACCTGAACAGCCGCTATCCGGTGCTGGGCGCATCGATCCAGCGGCGCGCGGGGGTGGCCCGGCACGATGCCGTGGCCTGGGGCTTCGCGCGCGGCGCCGACCGCGCCGGCGTCGACATCATCCAGAACTGCCAGGTCACCGGCATCCGCCGCAACGGCGGCGCGGTGGTCGGCGTCGAGACGGTGAAGGGCTTCATCAGGGCCAAGAAGGTAGCGGTCGTTGCCGCCGGCAACACCACCACGCTGGCTGACATGGCGGGCATCCGGCTGCCGCTGGAAAGCCACCCGCTGCAGGCGCTGGTGTCCGAGCCGATCAAGCCGGTGGTCAACTCGGTGATCATGTCCAACGCGGTGCACGCCTACATCAGCCAGTCCGACAAGGGCGACCTGGTGATCGGCGCGGGCATCGACCAGTACACCGGCTTCGGCCAGCGCGGCAGCTTCCAGGTCATCGAAGGCACGCTGCAGGCCATCGTCGAGATGTTCCCCGTGTTCTCGCGCGTGCGCATGAACCGCCAATGGGGCGGCATCGTCGACACCTCGCCGGACGCGTGCCCGATCATCAGCAAGACCGACGTGAAGGGCCTCTACTTCAACTGCGGCTGGGGCACGGGCGGGTTCAAGGCGACGCCTGGCTCGGGCTGGGCTTATGCGCACACCATCGCGCGCGACCAGCCGCATGCGCTGAACGCACCCTTCTCGCTGGACCGCTTCTATACCGGCCACCTGATCGACGAGCACGGCGCCGCCGCTGTCGCGCACTGAACCCAAGCAGGAGATAGACATGTTGCTGATCCATTGTCCATGGTGCGGCCCGCGCGCCGAATCCGAATTCTCGTGCGGCGGCGAAGCCGACATCGCGCGTCCGCTCGAGACCGACAAGCTGTCCGACCGCGAATGGGGCGATTACCTGTTCATGCGCACCAACACCCGCGGCACGCACCGCGAACAGTGGATCCACGCGCAGGGCTGCCGCCGCTGGTTCAAGGTCGAGCGCGACACCGTCAGCTATGACATCAAGGGCTACGAGACTTTCGGCCAGCCCGCCGCCAACGCACAGCAAGGAAGGGGCAAGCAATGAGCCAGAAAGACCGACTCGGCACGGGCGGCCGCATCAATCGCGGCAAGCCCCTGTCCTTCACCTTCAACGGCCGCGTGTACCAGGGCTTCCAGGGCGACACGCTGGCCTCGGCGCTGCTCGCCAACGGCGTGCGCTTCGTCGCACGCAGCTTCAAGTACCACCGGCCGCGCGGCATCATGACCGCGGACGTGGCGGAGCCGAATGCCGTGGTGCAGCTGGAGCGCGGTGCCTATACGGTGCCCAATGCGCGGGCCACGGAGATCGAGCTGTACCAGGGTCTGGTCGCGGCAAGCGTGAACGCGGAGCCGGATCTGGAGCGCGACCGCATGGCGGTCAACCAGAAGTTTGCGCGCTTCATGCCCGCCGGCTTTTACTACAAGACTTTCATGTGGCCGCGCAAGATGTGGCCCAGGTACGAGGAGAAGATCCGCGAGGCGGCCGGGCTCGGCAAGGCGCCCACGACGCTGGATGCCGATCGCTACGACAAATGCTACGCGCACTGCGACGTGCTCGTCGTCGGCGGAGGGCCGACCGGCCTGGCCGCGGCGCACGCGGCGGCGGTGACCGGTGCGCGCGTGATCCTGGTCGATGACCAGTGCGAGCTCGGCGGCAGCCTGCTGTCCGGACGCGCCGACATCAACGGCAAGCCCGCGCTGCAGTGGGTCGCCGAGATCGAAGGCAAGCTGCGCAAGCTGCCGGACGTGACCATCCTGTCGCGCAGCAACGCCTTCGGCTACCAGGACCATAATCTGGTTACCGTCACGCAGCGCCTGACCGACCACCTGTCGGTCTCGATGCGCCACGGCTCGCGCGAGCTGCTGTGGAAGATCCGCGCAAAGCGCGTGATCCTCGCGACCGGTGCGCACGAGCGCCCGATCGTCTTCGGCAACAACGACCTGCCGGGTGTGATGATGGCGTCGGCGGTGTCGACCTACATCCACCGCTACAGCGTGCTGCCGGGACGCGACACGGTGGTGTTCACCAACAATGACCGCGGCTACCAGGCGGCGCTTGACCTGAAGGCGTGCGGCGCCAGGGTGACGGTCGTCGATCCGCGTGCCACCACCAGCGGCGCGCTGCCCGCGGCGGCGAAGCGGCAGGGCGTGAACGTGATGAACGGCGCGGTCGTGGTGGCTGCCGCCGGCAAGCAGCACGTCACGTCGGTCAGCGTCGCGTCCTATGCCAACGGCAAGGCCGGCGGCAAGGTGTCGAGGATCGCCTGCGACCTCGTCGCGATGTCGGGTGGCCTGAGCCCGGTGCTGCACCTGTTCGCACAATCGGGCGGCAAGGCGCAGTGGAGCGACGAGAAGACCTGCTTCGTGCCGGGCAAGTCGATGCAGGCCCAGTGCAGCATCGGCGCGGCCGCGGGCGAATTCAACCTCGCGTTGGCGCTGCCGGTGGCGCTGGAAGCGGGCGCCGAGGCGGCGAAGGCCGCCGGCTTTGCAACGGCGAAGCGGCTGGCGGCGCCGAAGGTCAGCGCCGTCGCCGAAGGTCCGCTGCTGCCGCTGTGGCTGGTCGGCAGCCGCGAGGCCGCCGCGCGCGGGCCCAAGCAGTTCGTCGACTTCCAGAACGACGTCGCGGCCTCGGACATCCTGCTGGCGGCGCGCGAAGGCTTCGAGTCGGTCGAGCACGTGAAGCGCTACACCGCGATGGGCTTCGGCACCGACCAGGGCAAGCTCGGCAACATCAACGGCATGGCGATCCTGGCGCAGGCGCTGGGCAAGTCGATTCCCGAGACCGGCACGACCACGTTCCGGCCCAACTACACGCCGGTCACGTTCGGCACCTTCGCCGGACGCGAGGTCGGCGATTTCCTCGACCCGGTGCGCAAGACCTGCGTGCACGAATGGCATGTCGCGAACGGCGCGCTGTTCGAGGACGTCGGCAACTGGAAGCGCCCCTGGTATTTCCCCAGGCGGGGCGAGGACCTGCACGCCGCGGTGAAGCGCGAATGCCTGGCGGTGCGCAACAGCGTCGGCATCCTCGATGCGTCGACCCTGGGCAAGATCGACATCCAGGGCCCGGACGCGGTCACGCTGCTCAACTGGATGTACACCAACCCGTGGGGCAAGCTCGAAGTCGGCAAGTGCCGCTACGGGCTGATGCTGGACGAGAACGGCATGGTGTTCGACGACGGCGTGACGGTGCGGCTCGGCGAGCAGCATTTCATGATGACCACGACCACCGGCGGCGCCGCGCGCGTTCTGACGTGGCTCGAGCGCTGGCTGCAGACCGAGTGGCCCGACATGAAGGTCCGCCTGTCCTCGGTGACCGATCACTGGGCGACGTTCGCGGTGGTCGGGCCGAAGAGCCGCAAGGTGCTGCAGAAGGTCTGCGCCGACATTGACTTTGCCAACGCGGCCTTCCCGTTCATGAGCTACCGCAACGGCACCGTGGCCGGCGCCAAGGCGCGTGTGATGCGCATCAGCTTCTCGGGCGAGCTGGCATACGAGGTCAACGTGCCCGCCAACGCCGGGCGTGCGGTGTGGGAAGCGCTGATGGCCGCGGGCGCCGAGTTCGACATCACGCCGTACGGCACCGAGACCATGCACGTGCTGCGCGCCGAGAAGGGCTACATCATCGTCGGCCAGGACACCGACGGCTCGATCACCCCGTACGACCTCGGCATGGGCGGGCTGGTGGCGAAATCGAAGGATTTCCTCGGCAAGCGCTCGCTGACGCGCTCGGACACGGCGAAGGAAGGCCGCAAGCAGTTCGTCGGCCTGCTGACCGACGACGCGCAGTTCGTGCTGCCCGAGGGAGCCCAGATCATCGCGCCGGGCACGAGGGTGTCGACGACCGAGCCGACGCCCATGATCGGCCACGTGACGTCGAGCTATTACAGCCCGATCCTGCAGCGCTCGATCGCTCTCGCCGTAGTGAAGGGCGGCCTGGGCAAGATGGGCGAGAGCGTCGCGATCCCGCTGGCCGATGGCCGCCGCGTGAGCGCGAAGATCTCGAGCCCGGTTTTTTACGATACCGAAGGAGTGCGCCAGAATGTGGAATGAACAAGGTATTGCTACGGCATTGGCCGACGCGCCGGCGCCGAACGCCCGCACGCGTGACGTGCGCCTGGAGTCGCCGCTGGTCGGCGCGGCCAGCCTGCTGGAAGCTCCGCACCTGCGCGGGTCGATGTACTTCACGTTGCGCGAGCGGCAGTTCCTCGACCTGGTCATCGTGCGGGGCGAACTGGCCGATCCCGCGTTCGTCGATGCGTTCGAGGGCGTGGTGGGCTGTTGTCCGCCGGCCGCCCCCAACACGGTTGCGCGTGGCGCCGCGTACGACGTGCTGTGGCTGGGCCCGGACGAATGGCTGGTGCGATCGAACGGGCCGGTGCCGGCCGGCGTGCTGGAGGACAAGCTGGCGCCGGCCATTGCCGGCTCGTATTCGGCCGCGGTCGACGTCGGCAGCGGCTACACCGTGATCGAAATCAGTGGGGATCGTGTGCGCGATGTGCTGGCGCGGGGCTGCCCCCTCGACCTGCATCCGCGCGTGTTCCGGACCGGGCAGTGCGCCCAGAGCCATTACTTCAAGGCGCCGATCATACTGGTGCCGACCGGCGACGACCGTTTCGAGATCGTGGTGCGGCGCAGCTTCGCGGACTACTTCTGCCGCATCCTGCTTGACGCGGCGACGCCGCTGCTGTCATGAAGCCGGTCGAGGAGGCGTTCAGCGATCCACAGGCGGGGCTCAAGGCATTCGATGGCCTGAACGCCCCGCTGCTGCCCGGGCGGGGCTGGAGCGTGTTCGTCGATGCATTGACGGTGCCGGTGCGCATCGGCATCCATCCGCACGAACATGACGCTCCGCAGCCGGTCGTGATCGACGCGCGCCTGGGCTACCGGCGCGAGCCGAGCGAAGAGTCCGAGTGGATCGACTACGAGGGCTATTGC
This sequence comes from Cupriavidus phytohabitans, assembly GCF_000426345.1. Lineage (GTDB taxonomy): Bacteria > Pseudomonadota > Gammaproteobacteria > Burkholderiales > Burkholderiaceae > Cupriavidus. The sequence continues at coordinate 22,958 of NZ_AUFE01000004.1, forward strand.
ACGCGCGTCGCCGCGTTTCTGGCGCGCAAGCCGCATACGCGGCTGCTCGAGACGCTGGTGGCCGATATCGCGGAGCTGTCGTTCCGCGAATGGCCGGCGCTCGACACCCTGACCCTCGCGGTGCACAAGCCGAAGATCTGGCCTGGCACGCAGCGCGTGGGCGTCGAACTGGAATGGACGCGCGCCGACTACCTGCGCCGCGGCGGCAAGCCCCGCTGAGCGGGGGAGAGCGGCACCGTGCCGGCGAGATGGCGGCGCCGGCCAAGCGCGCGTCGGGTTTAGCATGCAGCCGGCACGGCCATGGAGACTACTCTCGTAGGCGCGCCGCTGCCGTGCCGATCGGCGTGGCGGCGCGCGCCACCATACGAGGAGGAAAATCCAATTAAAAAAGCCACGCTAGGCTCGACTATCGCCCTGCTGTTTTCCACGTCCGCCTTCGCCCAGGGCAGCGTGACGCTGTACGGCATCATCGACGAAGGCATCAACTACACCAACAATGTCGGCGGAGACCGGCTGGTTGAGATGCAAAGCGGCTTCGCGCAAGGCAGCCGCTGGGGCCTGAAGGGCTCGGAAGACCTGGGAGGGGGCGTCAAGGCCCTGTTCCAGCTCGAGAACGGCTTCAACGCCAGCACTGGCAGGGCGGCGCAAGGCGGCGTGCTGTTTGGCCGGCAGGCCTATGTCGGCCTGGCCGACGACCGGCTCGGGACCATCACGCTCGGGCGCCAGTACGATTCCGTGATCGACTACCTGGCACAGACGACCGTGGTCGGCAACTGGGGCGGCTACCTGTTCGGCCACCCTTACGACAACGACAACATGGTCTACTCGTTCCGTGTCAATAATACGGTCAAGTACACCAGCCCCACGCTTGGCGGGTTCCAGTTCGGGGGCACGTACAGCTTCAGCAACGACACCAACTTTGCCAACAACCGCCAGTACGGCGCGGGCATGCAGTACGCGAATGGCGGCTTGTTGCTGGCGGCTGCCTACCTGCAGGCCGACAACCCGTCGGCAACGGCCAACGGTGCGATCAGCAGCGGCGGCGACCAGAACTTCCTGGCCCGGCGCCTGCGCATCTTCGGGGCCGGCGTCAACTACACATTCGGTGCCGCGACCGCTGGCTTCGCCTACTCCAACACGAACCTGACGCAGCCGCTGTCGACCTCGTACATCTCCGGATCGATCCTGCCCGCCACCGGCACGCTGGATGCGCTCAAGTTCCAGAACTTCGAGTTCAATTTCAAGTACCAGTTCACGCCGGCGTTCTATGCCGGCGCGGTTTACACCCTGACCACGGAGAAGTTCCAGGCGTCGTCGGGCGAGGCCAGGCCCAAGGTCCACAGCATCGGCCTGATGGCGGACTACAACTTCTCGAAGAGGACCGACGTCTATCTGCAGGGCGTCTATCAGCGCGTGAGCGGCGACAAGACTGGCACGGCATTGGACCGGGCCTACATCCCCGGCGCGGCCGACTCGTCGTCGTCGTCGAGCCAGGTGCTGGTGCGCGCGGCAATTCGCCACAAGTTCTGAGCCGTTAGCGGGCGATGTCGGGCCTGCTCAAACGGACGTCGGATTTTGCACGAAGCGCCACGGCTCTCCGCACTACTCTCGAACACGCATGCCGTGCATGCCGCGTCGACTGGCGCGGGGGCGGCAGGCCTTAACGAGACATGGAGACAAGGCGATGAGCAACAACCGGGGTGTCGTTTATCTTGGACCGGGCAAGGTCGAGGTGCAGAACATCGACTATCCGAAAATGGTCGATCCGACCGGGCGCGTGATCGGGCACGGCGTGATCCTCAAGGTCGTGAGCACGAATATCTGCGGCTCGGACCAGCACATGGTGCGCGGCCGCACGACCGCAGAGGTGGGCCTCGTGCTCGGCCACGAGATCACCGGCGAGGTGATCGAGATCGGCCGCGACGTCGAGACGCTGAAGCTCGGCGACCTGGTGTCGGTGCCGTTCAACGTTGCCTGCGGCCGCTGCGCGATGTGCAAGGAGCAACACACCGGCGTTTGCCTCAGCGTCAATCCGTCGCGTGCCGGCGGTGCGTATGGCTACGTCGACATGGGTGGGTGGATCGGCGGGCAGGCCGAGTACGTGATGGTGCCGTACGCCGACTTCAACCTGCTGAAGTTCCCCGACCGGGACCAGGCGATGGCGAAGATCCGCGACCTCACCTGCCTGTCGGACATTCTGCCAACCGGCTACCACGGCGCCGTGACCGCAGGCGTGAAGCCGGGCTCAACCGTTTACATCGCCGGCGCAGGACCGGTCGGCATGGCGGCGGCGGCATCCGCGCGGCTGCTGGGCGCGGCGTGCACCATCGTCGGCGACATGAACCCGGCGCGCCTTGCCCACGCAAAGGCGATGGGATTCGAGGTCGTAGACCTGTCGCGGGACGCGACGCTGGGCGAGCAGATCGCCGCCATCCTCGGCACGCCGGAGATCGATTGCGCGGTCGACTGCGTCGGCTTCGAGGCGCACGGCCACGGCGCGTCGGGCCACGTGGAAGAGGCGCCCGCGACAGTGCTGAACTCGCTGATGGAGATCACCCGGCCGGCCGGTGCGATCGGCATCCCAGGCCTTTACGTGACCGATGACCCGGGTGCGAAGGACGCTGCGGCGCAACGCGGCAGCCTGAGCATCCGCTTCGGCCTCGGCTGGGCCAAGTCGCATTCCTTCCACACAGGCCAGACACCCGTGCTGAAGTACAACCGCAACCTGATGCAGGCCATCCTTCACAATCGCCTGCCCATTGCGGAAATCGTCAATGTGTCCGTGATTTCACTGGACCAGGCGCCGGAAGGCTACCAGCAGTTCGACGGTGGCGCACCGCGCAAATTCGTCATCGATCCGCATGGGATGCTGGCGGCCGCCTGAGCGGTCGTGCGCCGCGCGAAGGTAGCCGGCACAAAGAAGGGGCGGCCCGTGGGCCGCCCCTTTCCATTGCCACTCGTTCGCGCCGAAACAGCGCAATGCTGGCGCCTGCCGTCCATTCATGCGTGCAACACCGGCGCATACGCCTGCGCCTTGCCATGGCCCGCCGGCTTCGCCAGCGGCGCGGCCTGCTGCCGGCGCTCCCGCGTCGGTGCGACCCCGAACGCCTCGCGGTAGCTCTTGCTGAAATGGCATGCGGACTGGAAGCCGCACGCCATGGTGATGTGCATGATCGACATGTCGGTCTGCAGCAGCAGTTCGCGCGCGCGGCGCAGGCGCAGCGTCAGGTAATAGTGTGTCGGCGTCATGCCGAGATGGTCGCGGAACAGGCGCTGCAGTTGGCGCTGCGACATGCTTGCAAGGCGCGCAAGCTCCTCTCGCGACAGTGGTTCCTCGATGTTGTTCTCCATCAGCGAAATCACCTCGAACAGCGACTTGTTCGCCGAGCCCAGCCGCGCCACCAGCGGCATCTTCTGCTGCGCGCTTGTGTCCCGCACGTGTTCGACGATGAACTGCTCGGCGATCTGTGTGACGCGGCCCGTGCCGACGCGCCTGGCGATCAGGTACAGCATCATGTCGAGCGGCGCGACGCCGCCGGTGCAGGTCACCCGGTCGCGGTCGATCACGAACAGTTCCTTCAGAAAGCGGGTGTCGGGAAACTCCTCCTTCAGCGCCGACATGTTCTCCCAGTGAATGGCGCAGGCATAGCCGGCCAGCAGCCCCGACTTGGCCAGCGCGTAGGTGCCGGTGCAAAGGCTGCCGAGCATCAGGCCGTCGCGCGCCGCGCGGCGCAGCGTCGACAGGTGGGCAGCATCGGTGGAGCGCTGGACGTCGATCCCGCCGCAGACGAACACGATGTCCGGTCGCCCGATGCTGTCCACCGGACGGGTATCGATCGTCAGGCCGTTGCTGGCGGTCACGGGGCCGCCTTCCGGACTGACGACAGACCAGCGGTACAGCTCCTGCCCGCTCAGGTAGTTCGCCATGCGCAGCACTTCGATGGCGTTGGTAAACGCGATCATCGTGAAGTTTGGCAGTGGCATGAACGCGAAGTGGGACAGCGACGCGGTTCGGTCGGAGGACATGGGGGCGTTCCTTGGTGCTTTGTCGGCGACTTGCTGGCCTGGGGAGCCATGGTGCCGTTGTCTATGGGCTATTGATAATGCGGGCGCAACAAACGTGCCATACGGCGAAACCCTAGCAATGGGGGCGACAACAGCCGCAAGCGCCGCAATGCACCGTATGCGCGACACGTGCGCCAGCGCGCGGCGCGCCAGGATGCACCATGCCAGTGCGGCGCGGGGAATACCTCGGGAGGTGCCACGCGCGCCACCGCATGCGCGCCGCTTCGCTTGCGTCCAGAGCCCTACTTGTTCAAATCGGACGCGAATGGCGGAAATGGAAAAGAACGCGTCTGAATTCACCAACCGGCCAAAAACGCGAACGACAAGAATAGATCCGTCGGCAACGCTGCGTTGAACAGGGCAAATCGCCCCAGGCGCAGCGGGCGTCTCGCCCCGTCAGCAGCCATTTCAATCAGTCACGGATACCCTATGTCGAACACCAAGTCTTTCTTCTCGCAGTCCCTGGCCGAGCGCGACTCGCGGGTGCGCGGCGCACTCCTCAAGGAACTCGAGCGGCAGCAGTCGCAGGTCGAAATGATCGCTTCGGAAAACATCGTGTCGCGCGCGGTGCTCGAGGCGCAAGGCTCGGTGCTGACCAACAAGTACGCCGAGGGATACCCGGGCAAGCGCTACTACGGTGGCTGCGAGTTCGCGGATGAAGTCGAAGCGCTTGCCATCGATCGCGTGAAGGAGCTCTTCAATGCCGGCTTCGCCAACGTGCAGCCGCACTCCGGAGCGCAGGCCAACGGCGCGGTGATGCTGGCGCTGGCCAAGCCGGGCGACACCGTGCTGGGCATGTCGCTCGATGCCGGTGGCCACCTGACCCATGGCGCCAAGCCAGCCCTGTCCGGCAAGTGGTTCAACGCCGTGCAGTACGGGGTGAACCGCGACACCATGCTGATCGACTACGACCAGGTCGAAGCGCTCGCGCATGAGCACAAGCCGAGCCTGATCATCGCCGGCTTCTCGGCCTACCCGCGCAAGCTGGATTTCGCCCGCTTCCGCGCGATTGCCGACAGCGTCGGCGCGAAGCTGATGGTCGACATGGCGCACATCGCCGGCGTGATCGCCGCGGGCCGCCATCCGAACCCGGTCGAGCATGCCCACGTCGTCACCTCGACCACGCACAAGACCTTGCGCGGGCCGCGCGGCGGCTTCGTGCTGACCAACGACGAAGAGATCGCCAGGAAGATCAATTCGGCCGTGTTCCCCGGCCTGCAGGGCGGCCCGCTGATGCACGTGATCGCGGGCAAGGCGGTCGCTTTTGGCGAGGCGCTGCAGCCGGAGTTCAAGACCTACATCGACAACGTGCTGGCGAACGCGCAGGCGCTCGGCGAAGTCCTGAAGGAGGGCGGCGTCGACCTGGTGACAGGCGGCACCGACAACCACCTGCTGCTGGTCGACCTGCGCCCGAAGGGACTCAAGGGCACGCAGGTCGAACAGGCGCTCGAGCGCGCCGGCATCACCTGCAACAAGAACGGTATTCCCTTCGACACCGAGAAGCCGACGATCACATCGGGCATCCGCCTTGGCGCCCCGGCTGCCACGACGCGCGGCTTCGGCGTCGCGGAGTTCCGCGAGATCGGCCGGTTGATCCTGGAGGTGTTCGAGGCGCTGCGCGCGAACCCGGAAGGGGACCCGGCCACGGAGCAGCGCGTGCGGAGCGAGATCTTCGCGCTGTGCGACCGCTTCCCGATCTACTGAACACCGACATGACCCGAGCCAAGGAGTGGAGCAACCCATGAGCCCGCTGCACGAAGACAGCATCATCATCGACGGCCTGAACATCTCGAAGTTCGAGCGGTCCGTGTTCGAAGACATGCGCAAGGGCGGCGTCACCGCCGCGAACTGCACCGTTTCGGTCTGGGAAAACTTCACCAAGACCGTCGACAACATCGCGCTGATGAAGCAGCAGATCCGCGAGCACGGCGAACTGCTGACACTGGTGCGCACCACCGACGACATCCGCCGCGCGAAGCGGGATGGCAAGACCGGCGTGATACTCGGCTTCCAGAACGCGCATGCGTTCGAGGACAACCTCGGCTACATCGAAGCGTTCGCCGACATGGGCGTGCGCGTCGTGCAGCTGTGCTACAACACGCAGAACCTGGTCGGCACCGGCTGCTACGAGCGTGACGGCGGGCTGTCCGACTTCGGCCGTGAAGTGATCACCGAGATGAACCGTGTCGGGATCATGGTCGACCTGTCGCATGTCGGCGGCAAGACCTCGTCCGAAGCGATTGCCTTCTCGAAGAAGCCGGTCTGCTACTCGCACTGCCTGCCGTCCGGCCTGAAGGAGCATCCGCGCAACAAGAGCGATGAGCAGCTCAAGGAAATCGCCGACGCCGGCGGCTTCGTTGGCGTGACCATGTTTGCGCCGTTCCTGAAGCGCGGGATCGAGGCGACGGTTGACGACTACATCGAAGCGATCGATTACGTCGTGAACCTGGTCGGCGAGGATGCAGTCGGCATCGGCACGGACTTCACGCAGGGCTACAGCACGGAATTCTTCGACATGCTGACGCACGACAAAGGCCGCTATCGCCGCCTGACCAACTTCGGCAAGGTGATCAATCCCGAGGGCATCCGCACCATCGGGGAGTTCCCGAACCTGACCGCGGCGATGGAGCGCGCGGGCTGGAAGCCCTCGCGCATCCGCAAGATCATGGGCGAGAACTGGGTACGGGTGTTCAAGGAAGTCTGGGGCGCCTGAGCCGGCGCCAGCGCCGGTCGTAGAACCCTTCAGCGATTTACTACAAAACGGGACGTGCCCTCGCGCCGCGCGGGCACGCGGGCAATGCCGCGCCTGCGCCACGACGCAAGCGGCGAAATCATCCTCACGGAGCCACCACGATGCAACCGCAACTGCCGATCGACGTCAATCCCGACACCGGCGTCTGGACTACCGATGCGCTGCCGATGCTGTATGTCCCGCGCCATTTCTTCACGAACAACCACGTCGCGGTCGAAGAGACGCTCGGCGCCGATGCATACGCCGAGATCCTCTACAAGGCGGGGTACAAGTCCGCGTACCACTGGTGCGACAAGGAGGCCCAGCTGCACGGGCTCACCGGCATGGCCGTCTATGAGCACTACCTGAAGCGGCTGTCGCAGCGCGGCTGGGGTCTCTTCTCCCTGCTCGAGGCCGATCCGGCCACGGCGCATGCGCGTATCGCGCTGCACCACTCGTCGTTCGTGCTCGCGCAGCCGGGCAAGGAAGGCAAGCTCTGCTACATGTTCGCCGGCTGGTTCGCCGGCGCGATGGACTGGGTCAACGACACGGCGCCGGCTGGCACGGGCGGGCCGCGCGCGCAATCGAAGGAAGCGCAGTGCGCGGCCGAAGGCCACGAGCATTGCGTGTTCGAGGTGTCGGCAATCGGCCACTGAGCGTCCCCCGAGCCAGATTTCATCCGCAACACGAAAGACATACGAACGCCAGAGGTCGCCTGCGATGCGCTATCCCCACCTGTTTAAACCCTTGCAGCTCAACCAGCTGACGCTGCGCAACCGGATCGTCAGCACCGCGCACGCCGAGGTGTATGCCGAACCGGACGGCCTGCCGGGCGACCGCTACATCCGCTATTACGAAGAAAAGGCGAAGGGCGGTGTCGGCCTGGCGATCTGCGGCGGCTCCAGCCCGGTATCGATCGACAGCCCCCAGGGCTGGTGGAAGTCGGTGAATCTTGCCACGGACAGGATCGTCGAGCCCCTCTCCCGGCTGGCGGAGACGATGCATCGCCACGGCGCGAAGATCATGATCCAGGCCACCCATATGGGCCGCCGCTCGGCGTTCCACGGCGAGCACTGGCCGCACCTGATGTCGCCGTCGGGCGTGCGCGAGCCGGTGCACCGCGGCAACGCCAAGATCATCGAGGTAGAGGAAATCCGCCGGATCATCGCCGACTTCGCCACCGCGGCAAAGCGCGTCAAGGACGCCGGGATGGACGGCATCGAGATCTCGGCCGCGCACCAGCACCTGATCGACCAGTTCTGGAGCCCGCGCACCAACTTCCGCACCGACGAGTGGGGCGGCAGCCTGCAGAACCGCCTGCGCTTCGGCGTGGAGGTGCTGCAGGCGGTGCGCGAGGCGGTCGGCAAGGACTTCTGCGTCGGCCTGCGCATGTGCGGCGACGAGTTCCACGAGGATGGGCTCGATCAGCAGCAGCTCAAGGAGATCGCGCAGGCCATGTCCGAGTCGGGGCTGATCGACTACCTCGGCGTGATCGGATCGGGCGCGGATACGCACAACACGCTGGCCAACTGCATGCCGCCGATGGCGCTGCCGCCCGAGCCCTTCGTGCACCTGGCGGCGGGGATCAAGTCGGTGGTCAGGATCCCGGTGATGCACGCGCAGAGCATCCGCGACGCCGGGCAGGCCGAACGGCTGCTGGCAAGCGGCATGGTCGACCTGGTCGGCATGACGCGCGCGCAGATGGCCGACCCGCACATGGTCATCAAGATCCGCGACGGCCGCGAGGACGAGATCAAGCAATGCGTTGGCGCGAACTACTGCATCGACCGCCAGTACAACGGCCTCGACGTGCTGTGCGTGCAGAATGCGGCCACGTCGCGCGAAGCGACGATGCCCCACGTGATCGAGAAATCGCGTGGACCGAAGCGCAAGATCGTGGTGGTCGGCGCGGGCCCGGCGGGCCTGGAGGCGGCGCGCGTTGCGCGGTCACGCGGCCATGACGTGGTGCTGTTCGAGAAGAATGCCGAAGTCGGGGGGCAGATCATGCTGGCCTCGAAGGCACCGCAACGCGAGCAGATGGCCGGCATCGTGCGCTGGTTCGACATGGAGACCAAGCGCCTCGGCGTTGACCGCCGGCTCGGCGTGGAGGCCGACGCAAGGATGATCATGGCCGAGAAGCCGGACATCATCGTGCTGGCCACGGGTGGCCGCGCCTTCTCCGACCAGATCCCCGCGTGGGGCGTTGCCGAAGGGCTGGCCGTCAGTTCGTGGGAGGTGCTGTCCGGGCGTGTCGAAGCGAAGCAGAACGTACTGGTCTATGACGGCGTCAGCACGCATGCAGGAGCGGGAGTCGCCGACTACCTGGCAAGCCGCGGCGCAAAAGTCGAGATCGTCACGCCCGACGTGAAGGTCGCCGACGACTGCGGCGGCACGACCTTCCCGATCTTCTATCGCCGCCTGTATGCGCAGGGCGTGATCCATACGCCCAACTACTGGCTCGACCGTGTCTACGAGGAAGACGGCAAGAAGATCGCGGTGCTGCGCAACGAGTACACGGAAGAACTCGAGGAGCGCGCGGTCGACCAGGTCGTGATCGAGAACGGTTCGACGCCGAACGACGCGCTCTACTGGAAGCTCAAGCCGGAATCGGTCAACCGCGGCCAGGTCGACGTGCACAAGCTGTTTGCCGCCGAGCCGCAGCCGTGCCTGTCGGAGACGCTCGGCAACGGCCGCTTCCTGCTGTTCCGCGTTGGCGACTGCATCTCGATGCATAACATCCACGGCGCGATCTACGACGCGCTGCGGCTCGTCAAGGATTTCTGACCATGAATCCGTCCTTGCTGATTACCGCCCTGCTGTGGCTGTCGGTGGCCGGCCTTGCCTTCGCGGTGCTGCGGCGCGCGTCGTACTGGCGGCTCGGCCGGGCCGCCGCGCCCGGCTCGTTCGGCATCGCCAACCTGTTCGCAATCCCCAAGCGCTATTTCGTCGACCTGCACCACGTGGTGGCGCGCGATCCGTACATCGCGAAGACGCACGTGGCCACGGCGGGCGGCGCGATCGCCGCGCTGGCGCTGGTGTTCGTCAACTACGGCCTCGCGATCTACTCGCCGTGGCTCGACAAGCTCATCCTGGTCGCTGCGCTCGCGATGCTGGTCGGCGCGGTGTTCGTGTGGCGCCGCCGCAAGGCGAAGGATGTGCCGGCGCGCCTGTCGAAGGGCCCGTGGAATACGCTGCCCTGGCTGCTCGGCTCGTTCGCGCTGGGCCTGGCGCTGTACACCGTGGTGCCGGCCGAGGTGATGTCGGGCGCATTCGCCGTGCTGTGCGCGGTGCTGATCGGCGTCGGCGCATTCGCGATGACAGTCGGCGCCGCCACCGGCGGACCGATGAAGCATGCGATGGCTGGCCTGCTGCACCTGGCCTTCCACCCGCGCCAGGAGCGCTTCGCGGCGACACCCGAGTCGTACACCGGCAGCGGCACCGCCACGCCGCCGACGGCGCTCAAGATGCCCGACATTGAGCAAAGGGAATACGGTGTCGCGAAACCGGTCGAGTTCCGCTGGAACCAGTTGCTGAGCTTCGACGCCTGCGTGCAATGCGGCAAGTGCGAGGCGGCGTGTCCGGCGTTCGCCTCCGGCCAGCCGCTCAACCCGAAAAAGCTGATCCAGGACCTGGTCGTCGGCATGGCGGGCGGCAGCGATGCCGCCTACGCCGGCAGCCCCACGCCGGGGATTCCCGTCGGCCGGCATCGGGGCGAACCCAACGGGCCGATCGTGTCCGGCCTGATCGAGGCGCAGACGCTGTGGTCGTGCACCACCTGCCGCGCCTGCGTGCAGGAATGCCCGATGCTGATCGAGCACGTCGATGCGATCGTCGACATGCGCCGCAACCAGACGCTGGTGCATGGCACCGTGCCCGGCAAGGGCGCCGAAGTGCTGGCGAACCTGCGCGAGACCGGCACCATGGGCGGCTTCGACAAGGCGGCGCGCTACGACTGGTCGGTGGACCTGAACGCACCCATTGCGCGGCCGGACAAGGCGGTCGACGTGCTGGTCGTGGCTGGAGAAGGGGGCTTCGACATGCGGTACCAGCGCACGCTGCGCGCGCTGGTCAAGGTGCTGAACAAGGCCGGCGTCGACTATGCGGTGCTGGGCGAGGCCGAAACCGACACGGGCGACGTCGCGCGCCGCCTCGGCGACGAGGCCACCTTCCAGCAGTTGGCCAGGCACCTGATCGGCACGCTGGACGCGCTCTCGTTCAAGCAGATCGTGACGGCCGACCCGCACGTGATGCACAGCCTGCGCAACGAATACCGCGCGCTGGGCCTGCGCGTGACGGTGAAGCACCACACCACGTATCTTGCCGAACTTGCGTCGACCGGACTGATCGCGCCCAAGGCGGTGGAGGCGCTGCGCGAGAAGCGCACCACCTACCACGACCCGTGCTACCTCGGCCGCTACAACGGCGAAACCGAGGCGCCGCGCAAGCTGCTCAAGACCATCGGCATCCAGGTGATCGAAATGGAACGCCACGGCATGCGCGGCCGGTGCTGCGGAGGTGGCGGCGGCGCACCGCTGACCGACATCCCCGGCAAGCAGCGCATCCCAGATATCCGCATCGCCGATGCGCGCGCGGTGGGCGCGGAAGTGGTCGCGGTCGGATGTCCCAACTGCACCGCGATGCTCGAGGGCGTCGTCGGCCCGCGGCCGGACGTGCTCGACGTGGCTGAACTGGTTGCCGCTTCGCTGGAGTGAACTGATGGACACGATCAAACGAATCGATCCGCGCCGGCCGTTCATCATCACGGCGGCGGGCCTCAGGCGCATCACGCTGGGCGAGGCCGGCAGCGCGGACGCTGGCGCGGCGCACTGGCCCGCGCACGGGCACGGCGCGGCGGCAAAGCCGCGGCGGGCGGTTGGCGACCCGCGCTATGTGATGCTGGTTGCCGCGCACAGCGAGCGTGGCGCGCTCGACGACCATGCGCGCCAGGCGCTAGCCGCGGCGGCGCTGCTGGCCGACGCGCAGACCGAGGTAGTGCTGCTGGTGTTCGGCGAGATGAAGGACGATGCGGCGGAACTGGGCGCGGACAAGCTGATCGCCCTGCCGGAGTTCGACCGCCGCACGTTCGCCCCCGAGGCGGAACTGCGGGCGCTACAGGCATGCGCCACCGCCCTTTCGGCCAGGCATGTCTTCATTCCGGACAACGCCGCGGGCGACGGCGATCTCGGCCGGCGCTATGCGGCAGCGGCGGCCGAGGCCGGAGCGAGCGTCGCGACGCATGTGGTCGAGATCGATGCACGCCACGTCGGCACGTATGCGCACGCCAGGCGATCGTTCGCGACCCGCGCGCTGCCCGACGTGATCCTGCTGGCGCCGGGCGCGGTCGACGCGAAGCTGCCGTTCACCGGCGCAGGCGAGCGGCTTTCGCCCGACTTCCTGTGCGCGAAGGGGAGCAGCACGCACCCGTACCGCGATCTAGGCATCGAGGAGATCGATGCCGCCCGGGTGGCGCTCGAGGAGGCGGACTTCATCGTCGCGGCCGGCAACGGGGTGACCGACATCGGCGCGTTCGAGCGTCTGGCGGGCGCGTTCGGCGCGGCCATCGCCGCCAGCCGGGTCGCCGTGGACAACGGGCATTTCACCCGCGACAAGCAGGTCGGCGCCACTGGCAAGACGGTCGAGGCGAGCGTCTACATCGCGTTCGGCATCTCCGGCGCGGTGCAGCACCTGCAAGGCATCAAGGACTGCCGCCACGTGATCGCCGTCAATGTCGACGGCAGCGCGCCGATCGCCAAGCGCGCGAACCTGACCATTGTCGGCGACGCGCACGAGACCATTGCCGCGCTGATGGCGCTGGTGCAGGCCGCACGCCCGGCGCGTGGAAAACCGGCTCCGGCAGGGCCAAGGGAACTCGCAGGAGTCGCAGCATGAACGCCCCCCGACAAGTGAAGCGCATCGCGGTGCTGGTATCCGTTGGCCGTCATCCGGTCAGCGGCGCACCGCGCTACAGCCGCAACGACGCCGCCGCGCTGGAGCTCGGGCGCGGCCTGGCCGGCAAGCACGGCGCGCAGCTCGCCGTGCTGCACGCGGGCGATGCCGCCGATCCGGCACTCGCTGACTACCTGGCGCTCGGCGCAAGCGAGGTTGAGGTACTGCCGTGCGGGGCTGGCGACGACGGGGCGCGCGTGCTGGCCGCGCAACTGGAGCACTGCGACCTGGTGTTGACAGGCACCCGCGCGGAGGGCGCTTACGACACCGGCATGCTGCCGTACCGCCTCGCCGCGGTGCTTGGCCGGCCGCTGGTTGGCGCCGCCGTGGACGTCGACATCGAGGGCGGGCGCGTTGCCGTGCGGCAGTTCCTGCCCAAGGGCCTGCGCCGGCGCGTCGATGCGGCGCTGCCCGCGGTGGTCGCGGTGCACCCGCTCGCCAACGCGCAGCCGCGCTATGCCCATGCGCGCCTGCGCGGCGGCGCCATCCGCACCGCGCCGGCCGCACGCTGCGCGGACAGCGATGCGGCGGCGTGGTCGCTCGGCGCCGTCGAGCGCAAGCCGGTCAAGCTGGCGGCCGCCGAAAAGCGCTCGGGCCACGCCCGCATGCTGTCGGCGACGACCACCGAGAGCCGCGGCGGGAACGTCGTAAACGGTGGGACTTCGGTCGAAAAAGCACAAGTCATCCTCGCGTATTTACGCGAGCATCAACTCATCGACTACTGACATTGCCGGTCTGTCGGCAAACAACCAGGGACGCAGGGAATCCGGAGCAAACGATGAACGTATCGGCAGACATTCGCGCGCTGGTGGAGCGGCGCAAGGCGGGCCACAGCCTCGAGGCGCCTTTTTACCTGAGCGAGGAAATCTTCGCGCTCGACATGGAGGCAATCTTCCGCCAGCACTGGATCCAGGTGGCGGTCGAGCCCGACGTGCCGGAGCCGGGAGACTACGTGACCGTCGAGCTTGGCCAGGACTCGATCCTGATCGTGCGCGACGACGACATGCAGGTCCGCGCATACCACAACGTGTGCCGCCATCGCGGCGCACGGCTGTGCAACGAGGACAAGGGCACGGTTGGCAACATCGTGTGCCCATACCACAGCTGGACCTACAACCTGAGTGGCGAGCTGATGTTCGCCGAGCACATGGGCGAGAAGTTCGACCGCTGCAAGCACAGCCTGAAGTCGGTACACGTGGAGAACCTTGCCGGGCTGATCTTTGTCTGCCTGGCCAAGGAGCCGCCGGACTTCGCGCCGATGCGCACTGCGATGGAACCGTACCTGCTGCCGCACGACCTGCCGAACACCAAGGTCGCCGCGCAGGTCGACATCATCGAACAGGGCAACTGGAAGCTCACGATGGAGAACAACCGCGAGTGCTACCACTGCGTGGCCAACCATCCGGAGCTGACCATTTCGCTGTACGAGTACGGCTTCGGCTACCAGCGCTCGCCGGCCAACGCGGAGGGCATGGAAGCGTTCGAGCGCACCTGCGACACGCGCGCCGCGCAATGGGAAGCGATGAAGCTGCCATCGGCGGAAATCGAGCGGCTGCTGGAGACCACGGGTTTCCGCACGCAGCGCCTGCCGCTGGACCGCAGCGGCGAATCGCAGACGCTGGACGCGAAGGTGGCCTCGAAGAAACTGCTTGGGAACTTCGAGCAGGCAGACCTCGGCGGGCTTTCCTTCTGGACCCAGCCTAACTCGTGGCATCACTTCATGAGCGACCACATCGTGACGTTCTCGGTGATCCCGCTGTCGGCCGGCGAGACCCTGGTCCGCACCAAATGGCTGGTACACAAGGATGCGCGCGAGGGCGTCGACTACGACGTGAAGAACCTGACCGCGGTCTGGAACGCGACCAATGACCAGGACCGCGCGCTGGTCGAGTACTCGCAGCGCGGCGCGGCGAGCAGCGCGTACGAGCCCGGCCCGTACTCGCCGTTCACCGAAGGCCTGGTCGAGAAATTCTCGGCATGGTATGTCCGCCGGCTCGCCGAGCAGATCGGCGCCTGAGCGCAAGGAGCGGAGGTTGACATGATGCGCGATGCGGTGCATTTCGAATCAGCGGACAGCCGGGTGACGCGCCCGGCGTTCTGGAACGCGCTTCCCGAGCGCTGGACGAGCGACGTGGAGGAAACGCTGGTGTGCTGCCACGTGCGGCAGGAAACGCACGACGTGAAGAGCTTCTTCTTCCGTTCGCCCCAGGGGCGCGCCTTTGTGTTCGAGCCGGGGCAGTTCATCACGCTGGAACTCGACATCGACGGCGAGACGATCAATCGCTGCTACACGATCTCGTCTTCGCCGGCGCAGCCGCACACGGTCTCGATCACGGTCAAGCGGGTGCCGGGTGGCAAGGTGTCGAACTGGCTGCACGACACGGTGACGCCGGGCATGCCGATCCGCATGCTCGGGCCTGGCGGCGAGTTCACCTGCGCGCGGCACCCGGCGCACAAGTACCTGTTCCTGTCCGCGGGCTCGGGCATCACGCCGCTGATGTCGATGAGCCGTGCGCACCACGATCTCGCCGAGGACCGCGACATCGTCTTCCTGCACAGCGCGCGCACGCCGGACGACATCATCTTTGCCCGCGAGCTGGACCTGATCGCGGCAAACCAGGCGAACTTCCGCACCGCGTTCGTTTGCGAGCGTGTCGGCGCGCGGACCAACTGGCCGGGCGTCACCGGATTCCTGTCGCTGCCGCTGCTGAAGCTGATCGCGCCGGATTTCATGGAGCGCGAGATCTTCACGTGCGGCCCGGCCCCCTACATGAAGGCGGTGCGCGAGCTGCTTGACGAAGCCGGCTTCGATCGCAGGCGCTACCACGAGGAGAGCTTCTCCTTCGAGACCTTGAACGCTGAGCCCGCCCCCGGCGAAGCGGCCGAGGCTGCCGGGGAGGGCAAGGGGGGCACACCAGCAGCCAACGGCCATGCCGACATGGCGCGGTTCAACATCAGCTTCGCCAGAAGCGCACGGGACATTGCCTGCGGCGCGGGGCAGAACGTGCTGGACGCGGCGCGCCAGTCGGGCGTGCGGCTGCCTGCGTCATGCACGCAGGGCATGTGCGGGACGTGCAAGGTCAAGCTGGTCAGCGGGCAGGTCGACATGAAGCACAACGGCGGCATCCGCCAGCGCGAGATCGACCAGGGCATGGTGCTGCTGTGCTGCAGCAAGCCGCTGTCGGACCTCGTGATCGACAAGTGAGGCCTGGCACGCACAGCGGCCGACGGTTCGTATTCAGAAGGTGAGCGCCTCGGCGCCGATTAAAGGAGGGTAGACATGAAACTTCTCGGAAAACTATTCTGCACTGGCGCTGCATCGGTCATGCTGACATGGAGCGCGCTCGCGCTCGGGGACACCAAGCCAACGTTGAAGATCGGCTACGTCGAGGGTTGGGATGACAGCGTTGCCACCACCAACGTGGCCGCGCGCATCATCGAGAAGAAGCTGGGGTATCCGGTGCAGCTCGTGCCGGTGGCGGCGGGCGTGATGTGGCAGGGCGTCGCGCGCGGCGACCTCGACGCGACGCTGTCGGCATGGCTGCCGGTCACGCAGGGCGCCTACTGGGAGCAGTTCAAGACCAAGGTGGTCAACCTCGGGCCCAACTTTACCGAAGCGCGGATCGGCCTGATCGTTCCGGCTTCCGTCAGCGCGAAAAGCATCGACGAGCTCAACGCGCGGAAGGCCTCGTTCGAGGGCCGCATCGTCGGCATCGATGCCGGCGCCGGCGTGATGCGCAAGGCGTCCGAGGCGATCAAGAGCTATGGCCTGAGCTATTCGCTGATGCCCAGCTCGGGCAGCGCGATGACGGTCGAGCTGGCGCGCTCGATGAGCGCGAACAAGCCGGTGGTCGTGACCGGCTGGGCGCCTCACTGGATGTTCGCCAAGTGGAAGCTGCGCTTCCTCGACGATCCCAAGAAGGTGTTCGGGGAGTCCGAGCACGTCGACAACGTCGTGAACCCGGGCCTGGAGAACAAGGCGAAGCCGGTCGTGGCCTTCCTGAAGAAGTTCCAGTGGAAGCCGGGCGAGATCGATAGCGTGATGCTGGCGATCCAGAACGGCACTAAGCCGGATGCAGCCGCCGACGCCTGGATTGCCGCGCATGGGGACCGCGTCAGTGCGTGGCTCGAGAACACGCAGTAAATCCGTCAAGCCACGACACTCGCAACAACGCGGGCCACGATCGTTTTGCGATCGTGGCCCGCTTTCTTGCGCTTACTGGAATACCACCGTCCGGTCCCCGTTCAGGAACACCCGCCGCTCGATGAACGCCTTCACCGCGCGCGCCAGCGTGATGCATTCCACGTCGCGGCCGACCGCAAGCAGCTGCTCCGGCCGGTACGAATGATCGACGCGCTCGACGGCCTGCTCGATGATCGGGCCTTCGTCGAGGTCGTCGGTGACGAAGTGGGCGGTCGCGCCGATCAGCTTGACGCCGCGCGCATGCGCCTGGTGATAGGGCCTGGCACCCTTGAAGCCAGGCAGGAATGAATGGTGGATGTTGATCGCGCGGTTGGCCAGTTTCGCGCTGGTCGCGGCCGAGAGAACCTGCATGTAGCGGGCGAGGATCACCAGCTCCGCGCCGCTCGACTCGAGCAGGTCCAGCCAGCGCGCTTCCTGCTCGCCCTTGGTCTCGGGCGTGATCGGGAAGTGCCGGAACGGCAGGTCATGCTGGCGCGCCAGCGGCTCCAGGTCGGCATGGTTCGAGGCGACCCCCACGATATCCATCTTCAGCTCGCCCATGCGCCAGCGGAACAGCAGGTCCGCCAGGCAATGCTCGAGCTTCGACACCATGATCAGCACCCGGGGACGGGCGTGCGCATCGTGGATGGCCCACTGCATGCCGTAGCCCTGCGCGATCGGCGTGAATTCCTGCCGCAGCCGGCCGACATCCAGCGCCCGCGCGTCCGTCGGGTGGAACACGCAACGCAGGAAGAAGCGGTTGCTCAGGTCGTCGTCGAAGACGGTCAGTTCGTCGATGTAGCAGCGATGGCGCTCGAGCAGCCCGACGGTGGCGGCGACCTGGCCGGGGGCGCTCGGGCACGACAGCGTCAGGATGTGCTGTTGTGAAGGAGACTGCGCGTTCATGCGATTCCTCTCTGGGTTGACTGGCCGCGGACGCCTCGTGCGCGCACATGCCATGCGCCAAGTAGATCAGGCCATGCGGGCACCGGATAGAACCGAAGCGCCGCGTGGCTGGTATCGACGCGCCACGCCGCACGTAGCGCCGTCCCGCCCATGTCGGATGGTTGGCGCCGTTTGTGGACAGTCGCCGTCAAATTCGCCTTGCCGGATTGCCGTTGTCGCATTTGCGCAAGCACTTGTCGGAATTAGTCGGCAGGGGAGGGCGTTTCTTGGCAACCATGTAGGGAATCGCGCAACGCAGGTTGCAAAGCGACGACAAGGTTTGCTCAGGCATTCCAGGGAGGAAGGTAGTAACGCGCCGCCAGCGCTTCCCGGACGAGTGGAGAAAGCGTTGGCATGCCATATGACGAGTGAGTCCCCGCAGGGCCAGGAGAGGTTTCGATGGATAGTCCAAAGGTCGTGGTCGAAGGTCTGTGCAAGGTATTTGGCAGCAATCCCAAGCAGGCACTCGACATGCTCGCCGCCGGTTCGACGAAGGATGAGGTATTCCGGCGCACCGGCCACGTGGTCGGTGTGCACAACGTGTCGTTCGACGTCAGGGAAGGCGAAATATTCGTGCTGATGGGCCTGTCGGGATCCGGCAAGTCGACGCTGATCCGCCTCGTGAACCGGCTGGTCGAACCGACCGCCGGCAAGGTGCTGATCGGCGGGCGCGATGTGGCAGCCGTGAGCCGCGGCGAGCTGATCGCGCTGCGCCGCAAGGACATGAGCATGGTGTTCCAGTCGTTCGCGCTGATGCCGCAGCGCACCGTGCTGTCCAATGCCGCATTCGGCCTGGAGGTGGCTGGGGTCGGCAGGAAGGAGCGCGAGCGCCGCGCCATGGAAGTGCTGGAGCAGGTCGGCCTGGCCACGTTCGCGCAGAAGCTGCCGCGCGAGCTGTCGGGCGGCATGCAGCAGCGCGTGGGCCTGGCGCGCGCGCTGGCGGTCAATCCGTCGCTGATGATCATGGACGAGGCGTTCTCGGCCCTCGATCCGCTCAAGCGCAAGGAGATGCAGAATGTGCTGCTGCAGCTGCAGAAGGAGCACCGCCGCACCATCATGTTCGTATCGCATGACCTGGAGGAGGCGCTGCGCATCGGCAGCCGGATCGCGATCATGGAGGGCGGCCGGCTCGTCCAGGTCGGCACGCCGCAGGAGATCATTGCCAACCCTGCCGACAACTACGTGCGTACGTTCTTCGACGGCATCGATACGAGCCGCTACCTGACCGCCGGCGACCTGATGCAGACCAACGCCGTGCCGACGCTGTCGAAACTCGACGCGGCCAACGTCGCCGCGACGCTGAACGGCGGCGAAGACTATGCCTTCGTGCTCGATGCGCAGCGCAAGCTCCGCGGCTTCGTCACGCGCGACGCCACGCAGGGCGTGCGGCCGGTGGAAAGCATCCGGCGCAACGCTTCGCTCGACCATGTCGTCGAGCGCGTGGTCGCGAACCCGAATGCGCTGCCGGTCGTCGACGACGACGGCTGCTATTGCGGCTCGGTCAGCCGCGCCGTCATCCTGAAAGCCATCACGCGCTCGCGAGGTAACCATGTCTGAACTCCTGCCCCTCGGCCGCTGGGTCGACCAATCCGTCCATTACCTCCTCGATCACGACGCGGCGACGTTCGACGCCATCGGCCGCGCCATCGGGGGCCTCGCTGAACTGATCGAGCGCGGGCTGCAAGCCGTGCCGATGTGGCTGATGATGGCGATCTTCATCGGCATCGGGCTGTGGCGCGTAGGCTGGCGCTTCGCGGTCTTCACCGCCGCGTCGCTGTTCGTGATCTTCGCAACCGGCTTCTGGGACCAGACCATCCTCACGCTGGGCCTTACGCTGTCCTCGACCGTCATCAGCCTGCTGCTCGGCGTTCCGCTCGGCATCTGGGCGGCAAGGAGCAGGGTGGTGGCGGCCACCGTCCGTCCGGTGCTCGACCTGATGCAGACCATGCCCGCGTTCGTCTACCTGATACCCGCGGCGATGCTCTTCGGCCTGGGCCGCGTGCCGGGCATCCTTGCCACGGTGATCTTCGCCATGCCGCCAGCGGTCCGGCTGACCTGCCTTGGCATCCGCCAGGTGAACATGGAGATCGTCGAAGCCGGCCACGCCTTCGGCTGTACGCCGTGGCAACTGTTGTACAAGGTGCAGTTCCCGAATGCGCTGCCCTCGATCATGCAGGGGGTGAACCAGACGATCATGATGGCGCTGTCGATGGTGATCATCGCGTCGATGGTGGGCGCCGGCGGCCTGGGCAACGAGGTGCTGGCGAGCATCCAGCGCCTGGATATCGGCCTGGGCTTTGAAAGCGGCCTGTCGGTCGTGCTGCTGGCAATCATCCTGGACCGCATCACCGAAAGCTTTGGCCGCGCGCCGGGGTCCGTGAAGGCACCACTGTTCTCGGGACTCAGGCAATTGTTCAGCACCAAGGCAAGCACGGCGCAAGCCTGATCCCGACCAGCCATGCACGACGAGATCGATGAGGTAACTGTTGCGGCCGTGCCAGCTGGTAGCGCTTCACCTCCGATGTCGGCGCTCGCACATTTCGGCTTTCTGACCTTGCCGGACTTCTCGATGATTGCGTTCTCGAGCGCGGTCGAGGTGCTGCGCATGGCAAACTATCTCGGGCGCGCCGACCACTACAGCTGGTCGATCTATTCAACCAACGGCGCGCCGGCGTATGCCAGCAACGGCATCGCAGTGCGTCCGACCCGCGCCCTCGATGCCTCGGCTTTGCCGGACGTGATGATCGTCTGCGGAGGCATTGACATCCGCGACGCCGTCGACGACGGCACGCGCACGATGCTTGCCGGACTCGCCGGGCGGGGCATGCCGCTCGGCGGGATCTGCACAGGCGCCTATGCCTTGATGTCCAGCAAGCTGCTGGACGGCTACCGCTGCGCCGTGCATTGGGAAAACCGGTCCACGCTCCACGAAGAGTTTCCGCTGGTGCAGTTCGCGGACGAACTGTTTGTCGTCGATGGCGACCGGCTTACCTGCACGGGTGGCACGGCGCCGATCGACATGATGCTCTATCTGGTCGGGCTGCGCTTCGGCCAGAAGCTTGCCACGCAGGTATCCGAGCAGTTCATCCTCGAACGCATACGTAGTGCGACCGATTCCCAGCCGATTCCGGTCTATGCGCGCGTTGGCCTGTCGCGGGCGGAGTTGATCGAGGTGGTCCGGCTGATGGAGGCGAATATCGAGGAGCCGCTGTCGCTTGACGAACTCGCGCGGCTGGTGCGGCTGTCGCAGCGGCATCTGCAGCGAATGTTCAAGTTCTATCTGAACGTGTCGCCGACCCACTACTACCTCACCCTGCGCCTGAAGCGCGCGCGCGAGATGCTGCGCACCAGCAACGCCTCGATTGCCAGTGTGACGACGGCCTGCGGGTTCCAGTCGCCATGTCATTTCAGCAAGGCGTACCGCGCGCAGTTTGGGCATGCCCCCAGCCATGAACGGCGGCAGTCGGGATAACAACGCCCGGCGTGATGCGGATGATCAAGTGCTGCTTCAGGCATGCTGTCATGGGTGATGGCGGAATTCGCTCTACACGCTGAGCAAGAGCCAGAACCAGCGCGCGCTGATGTTCCAGATGCTGGCGCCCGACAACACTGGCGCGAGGCCGGCGTGGAAGCGGGCTTCGAGTCGGTGCCGCTGCACGGCTATGTGCATCTCTTCCACCTGGAGTGGCACCGCAATCTCTGGGTGCATGTGCAGCACCTGACCGAGTACCGCTACCAGCCCGAGCTGCGCGACAAGCTGGTGCTGCCGGACCACCACCGCGACCTGATCGATATCCTGACCTCGCACATGGACGTGCTGGTGCAGGACTTCGTGCCCGGCAAGTCGGGCGGCACCACCATCCTGTGCCAGGGCGCGCCGGGGCTGGGCAAGACGCTGACCGCCGAGGTCTATGCCGAAGTCCTCGCGCCATCGTCGCCGAGTTCCTGCGCACGCTGGAGTACTTCAACGGCCTGCTGTTCATGACCACCAACCGCATCGGCGATGTCGACGATGCCATCCTGTCGCGCTGCATCGCCACCATCCACTACGAGACGCCGGGCAAGGACGATGCGCGGCGCCTGTGGCGGCTGCAGGCGGCGCAGTCCGGCGCCGAGCTGGGCGCCGAGCTGGGCGACGGGCTGGTCGAGGCGCTGCTGCGGGCCTACCCCAAGGCCAGCGGACGCGATATCAAGGAGCTGCTCAAGCGGGCCACGCGCTATGCCCGCGCGCGGGAGGTGCCGCTGACTGAAGACGTGTTCAGGCTGTGCGGGCAATTCCGGGGACTGAACTGAAGCGCGCCCTGAAGCGTGCGCCAGCGGTATCATGGCGCATCTCCCAACGCCGCTGACGCGCCTCCATGAGCCTCGATCCTGCCGAACTGCAGGCTGTACGGCCCTACCTGCTGCGCTTTGCGCGCCTGCAACTGCGCGATGAGGTGCTGGCGGAAGACGCGGTCTCGGAAACGCTGCTGGCCGCGCTGGAGCACCCGGAGCGCTTTGCCGGCCACTCGTCGCTGCGCACCTACCTGGTCGGCATCCTCAAGCACAAGCTGATCGACAGCCTGCGCAGCGGCCGGCGCGAGGTGCGGCTGGCGCTGGTGGCGCCGGAGGACGGCGAGGCCCCGTCGGAGCAGGAGGCGCTGGATGCGCTGTTCACGCGCAACGGCCACTACCAGGATCCGCCTTCCGACTGGGGCGATCCCGAGCGCGCCTTCGAGCGCCGCGAGTTCTTTGAAATCCTGCAGCTATGCGTCGACCGGCTGCCGCCGCGGCTGGGCCGGCTCTTCATGATGCGCGAATGGCTGGAGCTCGATACCGAAGAAATCTGTCAGGTCTTGCAGATCAGCGCGACCAATGCATGGGCCATGCTGTACCGGGCCCGCATGCGGCTGCGCGAGTGCCTGGAACTGCGCTGGTTCGGGCAGCGTGGCGCTGCCGGCGAGGGCTGATCGGCCCTTGCGAACGATCTCGTCCACTTAACCCTCGGCAACGACCATGCCCGACCGCCCCGCCCGCCGCCTGCTGCCGGACTGCAAAGAAGTCCACCACCTGACCATGAAGGGGCTGGACCAGCCTTTGTCGTGGGTGGAACGGCTGCGCGTGCGCGGCCACCTGGCGATCTGCGAAGCCTGCACCGTGTTCAGCGCGCAGATGCGGACCATGCGGGAGGCGATGCGGCGAATGGGGCGGGAGGATTGAGGCCGCTGTCCGTAGCCAGGGGTCGCGCCTGGATGCGCTGAACGTAAGCTGACGGCACTGGCAAAGGCTCCCCTCTCCCGCAGGCGGGAGAGGGGAGCAAACCCACGGCAATTACGCACGCGCACCCTCGCCGTAGGGGTCGAAACCACCCACGCGGCTGCCTTCGCTGTACGGGTCGAAGCTGCGCGCCGGGGCCGCCGACACGCCGCGACGGTCCAGTCCGGCCACCGTGCGGGCGCCGTCCACATACGGATCGGGCTTGCCGGCGCGGGCGCCATCGGTGAAGGCATCGTGCGAGCGGAACTCGTAGCCATACTTGTCGCCGGGCAGCCGTTCGGCGGCAGTAGCGGCGTGCGCGGCGCCGAGGGCGGCCAGCGACAGGAACAGGGCGGAAGCGAAGCGGGCGGTCTTGGTCATGAGATTTCTCCAGTATTGTTCGTTGAATCTGGCAGAACGTTTGGCATTGAGTACGTGCCGTTCATGTAACGAACTATAGGAGCCTTTGCCGAGCGAAAACGGGGATCGGTGTGGATAGGTTATTCAAAAAATTTGAAATAAGATTTACCATCCTTCACCCGTTATGGCATGACGCAAATGTAATCGGCTCATCGCGTGAACCCCGGCCAGCCTCGGTTAAACTTGCGGCTCGCCGCCATTCCCGACATGCAACGCCTGCTCCTCATCGTCCTCGCGCTGATCCTGCCGCTCCAGTTCGCCTGGGCGGGAGCGGCCGCGTATTGCCGGCATGAGGTGGCAACGGCGGCCAAGGCGCACCTGGGGCATCACGAGCACCAGCACAAGGCCGATGCCGGCCAGCATGCAACCAAGGCCGGCGCCGATGTCGACAAGCTGGGCGTTGCCGATCCCGACTGCGGCGTCTGCCATATCGCCTCGGTGCCGTTCGCACGCGCCGACGGGCCACGCGTGCAGGCCAGCCAGCGCGTTGCACTGGCGCAGGCCCCGCCGCAGTCCGGTTTCTCCTCCCACAGCGCCAGGGCCCCCGACCGCCCGCAGTGGCCCCGTCTCGCTTAGCCGGCGAGACGACGCTACCCGCTTCCCTGACTTCTTCCTGATTCGCTGAACTCAGGCGTCTCGCCGAATTCCCGGTTTCTTTCCTGGTGCAATTCGATGCGAAGACTTTTGCTGCCGCTGGGGCTGGCGGCCGTCCTGACCAGCCCGCTTGCCGGCGTCGCCCAGACGCCACCATCCGCCATCCAACCCTCGCCGTACGCCACCGGTGCGGGCGCTGCGGGCGTATCCGAGCCATCCGGCACGCTGACGCTGGACGCCGCGCTGGCGCTGGCCGAAGCCGGCAGCTTCGCGCTGTCCGCCGCCGGCAAGGAGCTCGACGCCACCGAGGGCGACCTGACGCAGGCGCGCGTGATTCCCAACCCCGAGCTGGCGGTGTCGATGGAAGACACGCGCCGCGCCACGCGCTCGACCACCGGGCAGTTCAACGTGCCAATCGAGCTGGGCGGCAAGCGCGCTGCCCGCATCGGCGTGGCCGAGCGTGGCCGCGAACTGGCGCAGGCCGAGCTGGGCGGCGTGCGCGCCGAACTGCGCGCGGCGGTGATCGCGCGCTTCTTCGGCGTGCTGGTCGCGCAGGAGCGCGTCAAGCTGGCCGAGGGCTCGGTCGGCATCGCCAGCCGTGCGGCGCAGGCCGCCTCGCGCCGTGTCGCCGCCGGCAAGGTCGCGCCGCTGGAAGCAACGCGCGCGCAGGTCGAGCAGGCCAACGCCGAGCTGGAGCTGGCCGAGGCCACTGGCGCGCTGCAGTCGGCACGGCAGTCGCTGGCCGCGCTGTGGGGCAATGCCGCGCCGCGCTTCGCGCAGGCACAGGGCGACCTCGACGCGCTGCCGTCGCGCCCCGCGCCCGCCGCGCTGGAGACCGCGCTGGAAGATTCGCCGCTGCTGGCCGCCAGCCGGCTCTCCGCCGAACGCAGCCGCGCCGAAGTGGCGGTGGCGCGCAGCCGCCAGTACCCCGACGTCACCGTCAGCCTCGGCGCCAAGCGCGACAACGAGGCCAACCGCAACATGGCCGTGCTGGGCGTGGCGATCCCGCTGCCGCTGTTCGACCGCAACCAGGGCAACCTGTACGCGGCGCTGCGCCGCGCCGACCGCGCGCAGGATGTGCATGCCGCCAACCGCATCCGGCTGGCCAATGAACTGCAGCAGGCGTCGACGCAGCTGTCGGTGTCGCGCGCCGCGGCGCAGACGCTGCAGGGCTCGGTGCTGCCCGCGGCGGAGCAGGCGTATGCCGCCGCTTCGCGCGGGTTCGAGGCCGGCAAGTTCAATTTCCTCGATGTGCTGGATGCCCAGCGCACCCTGTTCCAGGCGCGCATCCGCTACCTGGACGTGCTGGCCCGCACCTATGACGCGGCCGCCAGCATCGACCGCATCCTCGGACACTGATACGGAAGGCTCCAAGCATGGCAATAAGCAAGCAACAACGGGCCGCGGTGGTGGCCATCCTGGTCGCGGGGCTGCTGGGCGGCGCGGCGATCCTGTTCACGGGCAAGGGCGGTAGTTCAGGCGAGGCCGGGCATGAGCATGGCGAACACGCTGAACAAGGCGAGCATGCCGACCATGGCGACGGCCACGCGCACGACCAGCCGGCAAGTTCGCCGGCCAGCGCCCCCGCTGCCGCCGCTGCGCCCGCGCAGGCCGCCGACCAGCCCCACGTCATCAGGCTGACGCCGGAGCAGGTGCAGCAGGCCGGCATCGGCATCGCCACGGCAGGCCCCGCGCCGCTGCGCGGCAGTGTCGATTTCCCCGGCGAGATCCGCTTCAACGACGACCGCACCGCGCACGTGGTGCCGCGCGTCGCGGGCGTGGCCCAGGCGGTGCCGGCCAACCTGGGCGAGCAGGTCGCCAAAGGCCAGGTGCTGGCCGTGATCGCCAGCACGGCACTGGCCGAGCAACGCAGCGAACTGCTCGCGGCGCAGCGGCGCGAGGCGCTGGCGCGCGCCACCTACGCGCGCGAGAAGACGCTGTGGCAGGAAAAGATCTCCGCCGAGCAGGACTACCAGCAGGCCCGCACCGCGCTGGAAGAGGCGCAGATCGCGGTGCAGAACGCTAGGCAGAAGCTGGTTGCGATCGGCGCGTCGGAGAGCGCCGCTAAGGATGGCAAGGGAGGCAGCCTGAACCAGTTCGCGCTGCGCGCCCCGTTCGACGGCATCATCGTGGAGAAGCACCTGTCGCTGGGCGAGGCCGTCAAGGAAGACGCCAGCGTCTTCACCATCTCGGACCTGAGTTCGGTATGGGCCGAGTTCGTGGTGTCGGCGCGCGACCTCGACCAGGTGCGCGTGGGCGAGACCGTCAGGATCCGCTCCACCGCCTCCGAGACGCAGGCGGAGGGCAAGGTCTCCTACGTCGGCGCGCTGCTCGGCGAGCAGACCCGCACCGCCAAGGCACGCGTGACGCTGGCCAATCCCGGCATGGCGTGGCGGCCCGGCCTGTTCGTCACCGTCAGCGTCCTCGGCGCCGCGACGCAGGTGCCGGTGACGGTGGAAGCCGATGCCGTGCAGCAGGTCGACGGGCGCAGCGCCGTGTTCGTCGCGGTGCCGGGCGGGTTTGCCGTGCAGCCGGTCAAGACCGGCCGCAGCGGCGGCAAGCTGGTCGAGATCACCGAAGGCCTGCAGGCCGGTGCGCGCTACGCCGCGGCCAACAGCTTCATCCTCAAGTCCGAGCTGGGTAAGGCCAGCGCCGGGCATGAGCATTGAGCGGGAGGCGCCATGTTCGAACGCCTGATCCGCTTTGCCATCGAGCAGCGCTGGCTGGTGCTGCTGGCCGTGCTCGGCATGGCCGCGCTGGGACTGTACAACTACACCCGGCTGCCGATCGACGCCGTGCCTGACATCACCAATGTCCAGGTGCAGGTCAACACCGCCGCGCCCGGCTATTCGCCGCTGGAGACCGAGCAGCGCATCACCTATCCGGTCGAGACCGTGATGGCGGGCCTGCCTGGGCTGGAGCAGACCCGCTCGCTGTCCCGCTACGGGCTGTCGCAGGTCACGGTGATCTTCCGCGAAGGCACCGATATCCATTTCGCGCGGCAGCTGGTCAACCAGCGCATCCAGGAAGCGCGCGACAAGCTTCCCACCGGCATTACGCCTGCGATGGGGCCGATCTCGACCGGCCTTGGCGAGATCTACCTGTGGACCGTGGAAGCCGAGCCCAACGCGCGCAAGCCGGACGGCACGCCGTACACGCTGTCCGACCTGCGCGAAATCCAGGACTGGGTGATTCGCCCGCAGCTGCGCAACGTGCCGGGGGTGACCGAGGTCAATGCCATCGGCGGCCATGCGCGCGCCTATATGGTGGCGCCCAGCCTTGAACGGATGGCATCGTATGGCCTGTCGCTCGCCGACGTGGTGACCGCGCTGGAGAAGAACAACGACAACGTCGGCGCCGGCTATATCGAGCGGCGCGGCGAGCAATACCTGGTGCGCGTGCCGGGCCAGGTGCGCTCGCTCGACGATATCCGCGACGTCATCGTCGGCACCGCGCAAGGCCAGCCGATCCGCGTGCGCGACCTGGCCAGCGTGCAGACCGGCGGCGAGCTGCGCACCGGCGCCGCCACCGAGGATGGCCGCGAGGTGGTGCTGGGCACGGTCTTCATGCTGATCGGCGAGAACAGCCGCACGGTGTCGCAGGCCGTCGACCGCAAGATGGCGGAGATCAACCGCACGCTGCCGGCCGGCGTGAAGGCGATCACCGTGTACGACCGCACCACGCTGGTCGACAAGGCCATCGCCACGGTGAAGAAGAACCTGCTGGAAGGCGCGGTGCTGGTGATCGCCATCCTGTTCCTGTTCCTCGGCAACCTGCGCGCGGCACTGATCACCGCGCTGGTGATCCCGCTGTCGATGCTGTTCACCTTCACCGGCATGGTCCACACCCGCACCAGCGCCAACCTGATGAGCCTGGGCGCGCTGGACTTCGGCATCATCGTCGACGGCGCAGTGGTGATCGTCGAGAACTGCGTGCGGCGCCTGGCGCATGCGCAGCAGCGCCATGGCCGCGCGCTGACGCGCACCGAACGCCTGCACGAGGTCTTCGCCGCCGCGCGCGAGGCGCGCCGGCCGTTGCTGTACGGCCAGCTCATCATCATGGTGGTGTACCTGCCGATCTTTGCGCTGACCGGCGTCGAGGGCAAGATGTTCCACCCGATGGCGATCACCGTGGTGCTGGCGCTGCTGGGCGCGATGGTGCTGTCTGTCACCTTCGTTCCCGCGGCGGTGGCGCTGGCCATCGGCAATCGCGTGGCCGAGCGCGAGAACCGGCTGATGGCATGGGCGCGGCGGCGCTACGCGGTGCTGCTGGACCGAACGCTGTCGGCGACGCCGGTGGTGCTGGCGCTGGCCGGCGTGGCGGTGGCGCTGTCCCTGGCGATCGCCACGCGCCTGGGCAGCGAGTTCGTGCCCAGCCTCAACGAGGGCGACCTCGCCATCCAGGCGCTGCGCATTCCCGGCACCAGCCTGACGCAGTCGGTGGCGATGCAGCAGCAGGTCGAGACCACGCTGAAGGCGAAATTCCCGGAGATCGAACGCGTGTTCGCGCGCACCGGCACCGCCGAGATCGCCTCCGACCCGATGCCGCCGAATATCTCGGACGGCTACATCATGCTCAAGCCGCAGTCCGAATGGCCCGCGCCGCGCCGCACGCGCGACGAGCTGATCGCCGCGATCCGCGAAGAGGTCGGCAAGCTCCCCGGCAACAACTACGAGTTCTCGCAGCCGATCCAGCTGCGCTTCAACGAGCTGATCTCGGGCGTGCGCTCGGACGTGGCGGTCAAGGTGTTCGGTGACGACAACGCCGTGCTGGAGGACACCGCCAACCGCATCGCCGCGGTGCTGCAGGGCATTGCGGGCGCGGCCGAGGTCAAGGTCGAGCAGACCACCGGGCTGCCGATGCTCAGCGTCAATATCGACCGCGACAAGGCCGCGCGCTATGGGCTCAACCTGAGCGACATCCAGGAGGCCGTGGCGATCGGCATCGGCGGCAAGGTGTCGGGCACGTTCTTCAGCGGCGACCGGCGCTTCGACATCGTCGTGCGCCTGCCCGATGCCGTGCGCGAAGACGTGGAAGCGCTGCGGCGCCTGCCGGTGGCGCTGCCGAAGGACGCCGTGGCCGGCGCGCGCACCAGCTATATCCCGCTCAGCGAAGTCGCCACCGTGGAGATCGCGCCTGGCCCTAACCAGGTCTCGCGCGAGAACGGGAAGCGCCGAATAGTGGTCAGCGCGAACGTGCGCGGGCGCGATATCGGCAGCTTCGTGCCCGAGGCGGAGGCCGCCATTCGCGAGCGCGTGCGCATCCCTGCCGGCTACTGGACCAGCTGGGGCGGCACCTTCGAGCAGCTCCAGTCCGCTACCGCAAGGCTGCGCGTGGTGGTTCCGCTGGCATTGGGATTGGTGTTCGTGCTGCTGTTCGCGATGTTCGGCAACGTCAAGGACGGGCTGCTGGTCTTCACCGGCATCCCGTTCGCGCTGACCGGCGGCATCCTCGCGCTGTGGCTGCGTGGCATTCCGCTGTCGATCTCGGCCGCGGTGGGCTTTATCGCGCTGTGCGGCGTGGCGGTGCTGAACGGGCTGGTGATGCTGTCGTTCATCCGCTCGCTGCGCGAAGAGGGCCTGGGGCTGGACCAGGCCATCCGCGACGGTGCGCTGACGCGGCTGCGGCCGGTGCTGATGACCGCGCTGGTGGCTTCGCTGGGCTTCGTGCCGATGGCGCTGGCCACCGGCACGGGCGCAGAAGTGCAGCGTCCGCTGGCCACGGTGGTGATTGGCGGCATCCTGTCGTCGACGGCGCTGACGTTGCTGGTGTTGCCGGTGTTGTACCGGCTGGCGCACAGGGATGATGACCCGGTGGCTGCGAACCGCCACGCGAGCAATCCATCTTTCACGTCGCCGTGAAGCGTTTCCCCGGCGCACGCGGCAAACTGGCGGCACATTCAGTCCTCATGTGCCGCCATGCTGCCTGCCGCCGTGTCCGATACCGACGCCGCCATCGACCCGCTTAGCGCCGTCACGCACCCCGATCCCTACCCGTACTACCGCGAACTGGCGACGCACCGGCCGTTCTTCCGCGACCAGCGGCTCGGCTTGTGGGTGGCCGCCGGCGCGCGCGAAGTGGCGGAGGTGCTGTCCCATCCCGAGTGCCGCGTGCGCCCGCCCGCGCAGCCGGTGCCGCCCGTACTGGCCGGCTCGCCCGCCGGCGATCTCTTCGGCCGGCTGATCCGCATGAACGACGGCGCGGCGCACGCGCCGTTGAAGGGATTGCTGATGCCGATGCTGGCCACCATCGACGCGTCCGTCGCCGCCCATCGCGCGGCTGCGCTGGCTGAACTGCTGGACGCCGACACGGCATTGTCCGCCGGGCGCATCAATGGCTTCCTGTTCACGCTGCCGGTGGTGACGCTGGCCGACCTGCTCGGCTTGCCGGTCGCCGTGGATCGCGCTACCGCCGCGGCAGCGGCCGGCCATGTGGCAGCCTTTGCCGCCGCACAGTCGCCGCTCGCCGATGCGAACGCCGTGCAAGCCGGCGCCGACGCCGCGCAATGGCTCGGCAGCTGGCTCGCCGATGCCGTACCGGCAGCAGGCCCGTTGCCGTCGTTGCACCAGGCCGCGCGCGCTGCGGGCATCGATGCCCAAGCGGTGTCGGCCAACACCATCGGCTTGCTGGTGCAGGCCTGCGAAGCCACCGCCGCGCTGGCAGGCAATACACTGCTGCATCTCGGCCGTGGCACGGTGCGGGCCGGTACCGCGCCGGAAGTACTGGCCGCGCAAGTGGCGGTGCTGGATCCGCCGGTGCAGAACACGCGGCGATTCCTCGCCGCCGATGCTCGCCTGTGCGGCCACGACATCAAGGCCGGCGACGCGGTGCTGGTGCTGCTGGCCGCGGCTTCCTGCATTGGCATGGCGGATGGCAAACGCCCATGGACCTTCGGCCACGGCCGCCACGCGTGTCCCGGCGACAGGCTGGCGCAGGCGCTCGCCGGCGCCACGGTCCGCGCGTTGCTGGCGCGCGGCGCCGATCCGGCCGCACTGGCGCGCGCGTTCCGGTATCGTCCTTCGTTGAACGCACGCATCCCGCATTTCTGCTGAGACCCCTACTAAAAGCACGGAGCCCTCATGATCGCCGTCATCTTTGAAGTCGAGCCCGCAGCGGGCCGCCGCGATGCCTACCTCGATATCGCCGCAAGGCTGCGCAGCGAGCTGGAGACCATCGACGGCTTTATCTCGGTCGAACGCTTCCAGAGCCTGACCAACCCGGGCAAGGTCCTGTCGCTATCGTTCTTCCGTGACGAGGCCGCGGTGATCGCCTGGCGCAATACCGTGGCGCACCGCGAGGCGCAGGCCGCCGGCCGCGGCGGCGTGTTCGCCGACTACCGCCTGCGTGTGGCACAGGTGCTGCGCGACTACGGCATGCACGCGCGCGACGAAGCCCCCGCCGACAGCCGCGCGGTGCACGACCGCAAGCCCGGCTGAAGGAGCCAGCGATGACGATGGAAGCCATCGGCACGCAAGCCGCCTTTATCGGCCTGACCTTCCTGCTGGCCGGCTTTGTCAAAGGCGTGGTCGGCCTGGGCCTTCCCACCGTCGCGGTGGGGCTGCTCGGGCTGTTGATGCCGCCGGCGCAGGCCGCGGCGCTGCTGGTGGCGCCGTCGATGGTGACCAACGTGGTGCAGCTGTTCAGCGGTCCCCGCTTCGGGCAACTGGTACTTCGGCTGTGGCCGATGCTCGCGGCGATCTGCGCCGGCACGTGGCTGTGCACCGCGCTGGTGCCGACAGGGTTGACGACGCATGCCACCTCGGCGCTGGGCGTGGCGTTGGTGCTGTACGCGGTGGTTGGACTGGCGGCGGTAAAGTTGCACGTCAAGCCGGCGGCGGAGGCCTGGCTCGGGCCATTGGTCGGCCTGGTGACTGGCGCGATCACTGCGGTGACCGGCGTGTTCGTGATTCCCGCCGTGCCTTACCTGCAAGGGTTGGGACTCGAAAAGGAAAGCCTGGTGCAGGCGCTGGGTCTGTCCTTCACGATATCGACCATTGCGCTGGCGGTCAGCCTGGCGCTGGGCGGATCGCTGCTGCACACACCGGTGCTGGGGGCTTCACTGCTGGCGCTGGTGCCCGCGCTCGGCGGCATGTTCATCGGGCAATGGCTGCGGCATCGCATCAGTGCGGAGCGATTTCGCAAGCTGTTTTTCTGCGGGCTGCTGGTGCTGGGCGGCGAGCTGGCGATGCGCGGTCTCTCCTGACCGCAGGTCGATGCTATACCGCCGGTTTGCTCCCCTCTCCCACTTGCGGGAGAGGGGCAGGGGTGAGGGCAGGCGGTCGCTATGCCGATGCATGACTTCGTCGACGTCCCCGCCCTCACCCCGACCCTCTCCCGCAAGCGGGAGAGGGAGCACACAAGCGTCAGGCAAGGGGCATGGGTACGCGCACGGCCCTCAACGCCCCGCCTGCACGACCCGCCCATTCAACGGCTGCACCGGCCGCGCATTCATCCGGTAAAGCTTGCGGAACGCCGCCAATTGCGCCGCCGAAATCTCCACCGGCGTTTTCAACACCTGCCACTTCACATCCTCGCTGCAAGGCGGCGTGGTCAGCGAGCCGGTGAACGCCCAGTAGGATTGCTGCGCGGGCAGCAGCGCCGCCACGTCAATCGGCGCACCCAGCTCGCGCGATTCACCGGCCCTGGCCGGCAGCCTGGCAAAGACCGGCTGCAACGCCGCATTCTCGCGCCCGGTCTTGAACAGCACCGCCACCACCGCCAGCTTGCCTTCTGCGTTCTGGTGCACCAGGTGCGCCACCAGCGGGTACGCCTTGCCGTTGATCTTCTCCTCGCTCGGCGTATGGAAGTGGAACTGCACCAGCTTGTACGCCGTGCCGTCGAACTCGGCTTGCCCGCCCGCAGGCAAGTTGACCTGGATGGTATGGCCGTTGTTGACCACGGTTGCCTGCGTCGCGGTGTAGCCAAAGCCGATCGGCTTCAGGTCGGCGCTCACGGCCTTGTCGGTACGGATATCGATGGGCGACTGGTGCTTGCCCAGCGTGCAGGTCTTGTAGCCGGCGTCGAGCTCGCCCCAATGGCCGGCGCCGGTCGGTCCGGCGTAGCTCCAGTGGGTGTCGTTGCCTGCCCAGGCGGCAGGGGCGAGCAGAGCTGCGCAAATGGTGATGGCCGGCAGCTTGATGGTCATATCGGTGCGTCCTCGTGTAGGTGACCCCCTTGTACCCGGATCTCCCGGGTTGGCACGGTCTGATGCCAGGCCTGACCCGGGCCCGAAATCATGCAGCAAAACTCGCCCCACGCGAACACAGCATTACTGAATTCCGGTCTGCACTGCGCTTATTGCTGGTACATGGCAGACATCATGACAGGCACGGCCGGCATGATCCGGCCGTGCCTGGCTTCAGTGTGGCGGGGTGCCCGGCTGGCCTGACTCCAGCTGGTCCCGCACCGCGGCGATATGGTCGCCGGCGGCATCGACGGCCGCTTCGAGATCCTGCTCGCTGCAGTGAAGCTCGCGGCACCAGTACTGCACTTCAAGCGGATCCATCAGGTTAACGCGGCCCGGATCCAAAGGCCTGAACTGGCTCGTTGCATCGATCATGCTCGCCTCCTGTCCGTGCCTCGGCGCGACACGACCCTTGCATTGTAGGCAGTGATCGCGATCGCGTTGCATGCAATGCGGACGCTGTGCGCCATGCCATGCACGCGACTCGGCATATGATGCACGGGTTACCCACGCCGACAGGACACCGCATGCCCCGCTCTTCCGGTGCAAAGCTCTGGTCCACGCTGAACAAGGCCGCCACGCGCAATGCCCGCCGCATGCAGCGCGAGCTCAACCGCAACATCACCAGGCCGATGACCGAGGCCATCGTGCGCAACGCGGTGAAGCAATCCGCTGCAGTCACCGCGGCCACGCAACGCGCGCTGTCCGGCGTGGTATCGCCGGCCGAGCCGCCGCGCAGCCGCGGCAGCGGGCGCTGGGAGGAGGGCAGCTGGGGCGCCGGGCCGCTCGCGCCGCGGCGCTATCGCATCTTCGTGCCGGCAGGCGCCAATGGCAGGCGCCGCGCACCGATGCTGGTGTTGCTGCATGGCTGCGGGCAGGACACCGCCAGCTTCGCCGCGGTCACGCGTGCCGCCGCCGTGGCGCGCGAAGCCGGCTGGGTGGTGCTGCTGCCCGAGCAGAGTTCGCAGGCGAATGCGCAGCGCTGCTGGAACTGGTTCAAGCCCGCCGGGCAGGGCGCAGTGGAAGCCGGCCTGCTGATGGCGATGATCGAGCAGGCATGCCGCATGCATCCGGTGGCGGCGAATCGCGTCAGTGTGCTCGGCCTGTCAGCGGGTGGGGCGATGGCATTGACGCTCGGCCTGCGCTATCCCGCGCGCTTCGCGGCGGTCGGCTCGCATTCCGGTGCAGTGCCGTGGAGCGCCACCAACGCGGCCCAGGCAACACGCGCGATGCGCGGCCAGCGCGGGCCTGATGCGCAGGCCGTCCGCGCGCTGCGCCTGGGCCTTGCCGGCCGGCGCCCGCCGCCGCTGTTGCTGCTGCATGGCGATGCCGACGCCATGGTCGATTTCAGCAACGCCACCGCGGCGGCGGCGCTGTGGATGCACCTGCAGCCCGAAGGCGCGCATCCCCTCGCTGCCGTGCCGGCGCGGCGCGTCCAGCGCGGCATGCGGCGTGCGGTCGATGTGTTCGACTGGACCGAGGGCAAGGCGCCCTACCTGCGGCTGGTGCGGATCGAAGGGCTGGGCCACGCCTGGAGCGGCGGGGCGGGAGGGCATGCGTTCTCGGATCCGGCGGGGCCCGATGGGTTGAAGCTGGCGTTGCGGTTTTT
Organism: Cupriavidus phytohabitans; assembly: GCF_000426345.1. Classification (GTDB taxonomy): domain Bacteria; phylum Pseudomonadota; class Gammaproteobacteria; order Burkholderiales; family Burkholderiaceae; genus Cupriavidus. Next base: position 57,870 of record NZ_AUFE01000004.1, read on the forward strand.
TCTGGAGGTCGGGGGATAAGCCGCCTCACCCCAGTGACACCGGCTCAATCACCACATCACTGACCGCGCAAGCCACGCACGGCAGGATCAGCCCTTCCTCTTTCTCATCCAGGCTCAGCCCAGGCCATTCGATCCGGTAGCGGATGGATCCGGCAAGCAGCCGGCTGGCACAGGCGCGGCAGGTGCCGTTGCGGCAGGAGTTGGGCAGCGGCACGCCGTCGAGCAACGCGGCTTCCAGCAAGCTCAGTTCGGGCGACGCGGCAAAGGTCTGGCCACCCGGCAGCACCTGTGCGGTGAATTCCCCGTCGATGTCAGCGACGGACGCTGAGGGTTCATCCATGGGATTCGTCCTGTGCCTGCGGAAACTGCGCGCGCCCATGGGTGGCGTCGCGCAGGGCATCGCGGGCCGCATCCACTTGCGTGGCTGGAAGGCGCAGCACCAGCGTTGCCAGCGCGCCGTAGGCGGTATCGGCCAGCGTGCAGCCGTGCTGGGCGGCCTGCTCGATCCAGCGGCGCACGCGCGGCTCGTCGGCATAGTCGACCGATATCGTCAGCGTGGCGTAGGCGATGCGCTCGATGCGTTCGGCCGACTTCAGCGCGGCGGCGATGGCATCGGTGTAAGCGCGCACCAACCCGCCAGCACCCAGCTTGACACCGCCGTAGTAGCGCACCACCGCGGCCAGTACGCCGTCGAGATCGTGGTGGCGCAGTACTTCCAGGATCGGCCGGCCGGCCGTGCCGGAAGGCTCGCCGTCGTCGGACATGCCCGACGCGCCGCCGGCGAGCAGCGCCCAGCACACATGGGTAGCGGTCGGGTGTTCCGCGCGCAGCGCCTGCAGCACGGCCATGGCCGCGTCGCGGTCGGCCACCGGCAAGGCCAGGGCCAGGAAACGGCTCTTGCGGATTTCGATTTCGGCCTGGACGGGGCGGGCTAGCGTGTAGGTCGGCAAGCGGGACAGATGGAAAAAAGCTGCGCGGTGCGGTCGCGGACAGAACCCGCAAGTGTACCGCAGCGGATTACCCATCCCGGCCGCGCCCCGCCTCAAGTGTTGCATCGTCAACTTTCTGTCACAAAGACGCCCTACGATCTGCGGCGGTCGGGCGCAATGCCGTCCGCCGCCCGCCTGTGCCAACAGGTGCCCGGCCGCCCGCGTGGTGCCGGCGCGATCAAGCAGTCAAAAAACCAGATCCATCCCTTTCCCCGGATAAAACCATGCAACAACAACCTGATGCTGGCCGCCGCAAGGCCCTGAAACTGCTGGCGGGCGCGCCGATGCTTCCGCTTGGCCTGGCTTCCGCCGGCCTGCTGGCCGGCTGCGGCGGCGGCGACGATGCCGTGGCGGCACCTTCACCCGCCACGGCGCCTGGCGCCACCTTCACCACGGCCGAGTTCATCCCCATGAACGCGCCCACGCTGGCGGAGCCCGCGGCGATGGCGACCACCACCGTGGGCTCGAGCCTGAAAGTGTCGTTCAGCGACGGCAGCAGCACCACCTACAAGCTTGCATACCAGCCGTTCTTCATCACCGGCGACATGCTGCCGGACGGCAAGGGCGGCACTGTCGTGGCTGGCGGCTACTACAACATCAACAACCAGCCGATCCTGGACAACTCCGTGGCCGGCAAGGAACGCCAGTTCTTCTCCGACGCACCGGACGGCAGCTCGCTGCTGACGCTGGCCAACCCGGCCGTGCCCGGCGTCAAGGGCAACACCGTGTTCGCGGTGGTGCAGTTCGAGTACACCTCGCGCAACCAGAACAACACCAGCATGTACGGCCTGCTGCCGTCGCCGATCGCCGTGGTGACGCTGGACCAGGACCCCGCCACCGGCAAGCTGACCCCGGTGAAGTACCACAACGTCGATACCTCCGGCGTCAACGGCCTGTGGATCACCTGCGGCGCGAGCCTGTCGCCGTGGAACACCCACCTGTCGAGCGAAGAGTACGAAACCGACCTGAAGGACGCCGCGGCTGTCACGCAGCTGCAGGGCTACAGCCAGAACCTGTATGGCGACGCCACCAAGGCCAACGCCTACAACTACGGCCACCTGCCCGAAGTGACGGTCAACCCAGACGGCACCGGCACCATCAAGAAGCACTACTGCCTCGGCCGCATCTCGCACGAGCTGGTGCAGGTCATGCCCGACGAGCGCACCGTGCTGATGGGCGACGATGCCACCAACGGTGGCCTGTTCATGTTCATCGCCGACAAGGCGCGCGACCTCTCCAGCGGCTCGCTGTACGTGGGCAAGTGGCAGCAGACCTCGGGCGTCGGCCCGGGCAGCGCCACGCTGTCGTGGATCAAGCTGGGCAGCGCCACCAGCGCCGAGATCCGCGCGCTGGTCGATGGCGGCATCCGGCTGGCCGACATCATGGACGTGCAGACCGCCAACCCGAACGACAGCAGCTACACCCGCATCCTGTACAACGGCAAGGCCAACTGGATCAAGCTGGTGCCGGGCATGGAAAAGGCCGCGGCCTACCTGGAAACCCACCGCTACGCCGCGCTGGTCGGCGGCAGCCTGGGCTTCACCAAGATGGAAGGCACCACGGTCAACATCAAGGACAAGAAGGCCTACTCGGCAATGTCGCGCATCGAGTCGAGCATGCTCGCCGGCAATGCCGCCAACGCGGGCGACATCCAGGTCGAAGGCCCGTACTCCGGCGCCGTCTATGAGCTGAACCTGAAGGGCGGCCAGACCGACAAGGGCGGAAGCGCCATCGACAGCGAATGGGTGCCGGTCGACATGGCCGCGGTGCCGGCGCTGGTCAGCGAAGACCTCGGTGGCGGCAAGATGAAGCAGCAGGACGTGCTCGGCAACTTCGCCAACCCGGACAAGGTTGCCACGCCCGATAACCTCAAGTTCTCGGAGAAGCTGCGCACGCTGTTCGTCGGCGAGGACAGCAACACCCACGTCAACAACTTCCTGTGGGCCTACAACGTCGATACGAAAGTGCTGAGCCGCGTACTGTCGTGCCCGGCCGGCGCCGAATCGACCGGCTTGCATGCGGTGGACGAGATCAACGGCTGGACCTATGTGATGAGCAACTTCCAGCACGTGGGCGACTGGGAATCGCCGCTGCATGACACGGTCAAGCCCACGCTCGACCCGCTGGTGCGTGCCAATTACAAGGACCGCTTCGGCGCGGCGGTGGGCTACCTGACCGGGGATCCGACGGGCGTGAAGCTGTCGAAGGCCTGACGCCAGGCGGTCGCCGTGGCATGAAGGCGGCGGCGATTCGCCGCCGCCGGTGCATCCCGGGTCCGCGCGGAGTCTGCTACGCTAGCCGCTAATCCGGCAAACGAGCCGGCAAACGAGCCAGTCGCCATGACCGACCAGACCCACGACCCCGACGCGCGCCGCATGGCGCCCGCCACCGAGCGCAATCGCGCGCCCATCCTCGCGGTGCTGCGCAATGTGCTGCCCGCCAGCGGCACGGTCCTGGAAATCGCCAGCGGCACCGGCCAGCATGCGGTGCACTTTGCCGCGGCGTTTCCAGGCCTGACCTGGCAGCCGAGCGATCCCGACAGTGCCGCGCGCGAATCGATTGCCGCATGGACCGCGCATGCGGGGTTGGCCAATGTGCGCGCGCCGCTGGACCTTGACGTGTGCCGCCAGCCCTGGGGCATCGATGTCGCCGATGCCATTGTCTGCATCAACATGCTCCATATCTCGCCGTGGGCCGCGGCCGAGGCACTGTTCGCCGGCGCGGGCAAGCTACTGAAGCCTGGCGGCGTGCTCTACCTGTATGGTCCCTATCGCCGCGGCGGCGCGCATACCGCGCCGAGCAATGCCGCCTTCGACGCACAGTTGCGCGCCACGGACGCTGAATGGGGCGTGCGCGACATGGAAGACGTGGCTGCGCTGGGCGCAGCGCAGGGATTGCGCTGCGACGAGCCGGTGCCGATGCCGGCGAACAACTTCAGCCTGGTGTTCCGCAAATAGCCGCGTTGCGCGGCGCTTTCAGCCGCGCACCAGCATCACGATGGCCGTGGCGATCAGGCACGCGGCAAACAGTTCGCGCAGGCGCCGCTCGGGCAGCCGGTGCGCCAGCGCCACGCCCCAGGAGATCGTCAGCATGCCGCCCAGCGAAAGCGGAATGCCGCTGGCCCAGTCGACATGCCCGGCGTGGGCATACGTGCCCAGCGCCACCACCGCGCCGGGCGTCACCAGGGCCAGCGCCAGCCCCTGAGCCGCGGCCTGGCGCAGCCCGAACAGCCCCACCAGCGCCGGCGCCGCGACCACGCCGCCGCCCACGCTGAAGAAGCCGGAAAAGACGCCGCCGACCGCGCCGACCAGCGGGATCCAGTGCGGCGACACGCGCGCCTGCTGCGCCGTGGCCGCGCGCCCCGGCAGCAGCCGCCACAGGAAGTACAGCGCCAGCCCGATCATGAAGACCGCGAAGATGCGCCGCAGCGCCTGCGCGTCCATCGCGGTGGCCGCGCGTGCCGACAGCCAGGTAGCCAGCACCGCCGACAGGCCCAGCACCAGCGCGGTGCGCAGGGCAATATCCGCGCGCCTGCGGTACTGCCAGAAGCCGATCAGCACATTGGGCGCGATCATCACGAGTGCGGTGCCTTGCGCCAGCTGCTGGTCCATGCCGTAGATCAGGCCCAATGCCGGGATCGCGATCAGCCCGCCGCCGATGCCGAACAGCCCGCCCACCGCGCCGAGCATGCCGCCAAGGCCAAAAATCAGGAGCGAGGACAGCAGGGAATGGTCAGGCATCGGAGGAGGGGTGAGGCAGGGCAAGGCAGGGCAGGGGCAATGCGGGACGTGAAAGCGGCGGCGCGCGAAAAACCGGAAGCGCGAAGCGGAAAGCCGGATGCGCAGCGGGCACCATCATACGCGACAGGGCCCCGCAGCTGCTTTGCACTAAAATCGTCGTGCATTTCGATCCAGCGGCGCCGGCTGCCCGCCAGGGCGCTGCCGCGCCGCGCCCCGCCACGGAGAAAACGATGAAGGTCCAGAACATCCTGCAGACGATCGGCAATACCCCGCATATCCGCATCAACCGCCTGTTCGGCAGCGGGCACGAAGTCTGGATCAAGTCCGAGCGCAGCAATCCGGGCGCCTCGATCAAGGACCGCATCGCGCTGTCGATGGTCGAAGACGCCGAGCGCCGCGGCGTGCTGAAGCCGGGCGGCACCATCATCGAGCCGACCTCCGGCAACACCGGCATCGGCCTGGCCATGGTGGCCGCGGTCAAGGGCTACAAGCTGGTGCTGGTGATGCCGGACAGCATGTCGATCGAGCGCCGCCGGCTGATGCTGGCCTACGGCGCCAGCTTCGACCTGACCCCGCGCGAGAAGGGCATGAAGGGCGCGATCGCGCGTGCCGAGGAACTGGTCGCCGCCACGCCCGGCGCCTGGATGCCGCAGCAGTTCGACAACCCCGCCAACGTCGATGTGCATATGCGCACCACCGCGCAGGAGATCCTGAGCGACTTCCCCGAAGGGCTCGACGTGCTGATCACCGGCGTCGGCACCGGCGGCCACCTGACCGGCTGCGCCCGGGTGCTGAAGGAAAAGTGGCCGCAGCTCAAGGTGTTCGGCGTCGAGCCGGTGGCCTCGCCGGTGATCTCCGGCGGCGCGCCGGCACCGCACCCGATCCAGGGCATCGGCGCCGGCTTTATCCCCGGCAACCTCGACACCGCGCTGCTCGACGGCGTGATCCAGGTCGATGCCGAACCCGCGCGCGAGATGGCCCGCCGCTGCGCGCGCGAAGAAGGCATCCTGGTCGGCATCTCGTCCGGCGCGACACTGGCCGCGATCGCGCAGAAACTGCCGGAGCTGCCGGCGAATGCGCGCGTGCTGGGCTTCAACTACGACACCGGCGAACGCTACCTGACGGTGGAAGGCTTCCTGCCGGCCTGAGGCCGCTGGCTGGCGGCGACGCCGGGCCAGGCGGTCGGCGGATGCGCGCCGTCAGCGCGAGGACAGGCGGTGGCGCTTGTGCCAGTCGGCCAGCGACTCCTCCGGCCAGGTGTCGCAGTGCACGTGGCCCTTGCCCTTGGGCACATCGACCCAGGGCGCGGCGGATTCCAGCGAGGCCTCCACCACCTCGGGCGGGCGCGGCAGCGGCGTGTCGATGGCCGACGCGTGCGGATGCACCAGCTCCGGCCAGCGCGGATCCCACAGCCACAGCGCGCTGCCGCATTTCACGCAGAAATGCCGCTGCGCCGGCGAGCGCCGCGCGCGCTTGCCTGGCTCGCGCAGCACCGCGTGGTAGATGCCCAGGTACTTGCGTCCGCGCACGTGCAGCGTGGCGGCATCGCCGCCGATATTGATCGCATAGCCACCGCCGCCGGCCGTCTTGCGGCAGATCGAGCAATAGCAGTGCATGTATGGATACGGCGAGTCCGATTCGAGCGAGAAATGGACAGCGCCGCAATGGCAGGAGCCTTCGAGATGCATGGTGGAGTCCTTTGCGCATTGGCGGTTTCTGCAGTTCCTTGACTGTAGAAAACCCTGCACAAAGTGCAAAACCAGTCGCGCCTGGCTCGCCTTACCCCGCCGTGGTTACAGCGCCTTGCGGAAAGTCAGGTTGACGCGCGCGCGTCCCAGCAGCGGATGGTCCCCATCGGCCAGCGGCGCCACGCCGTGGAAGGCCAGCCGCGAAGGGCCGCCCCACACCACCACGTCGCCATGCGCCAGCCGCACGCGCTGCGGCCGGTCCGCGCGGCGCATGCCGCCGAACAGGAATACCGCCGGCAACCCCAGCGAGACCGATACGATCGGCGCGCTGAAGTCGCGTTCATCGCGGTCCTGGTGCAGCGACAGGTGCGTGCCGGGCACATAGCGGTTGACCAGGCAGGCATCAGGCGCGAATCCCGCGAAACCGGCCAGAGCGGCCGCTTCAGCCGCCAGCGCGCGCAACCGCGGCGGCATCGCCGGCCATGGCTGGCCGCTCAGCGGATCGGTGCGGTCATAGCGGTAGCCGCGGGCATCCGAGACCCAGCCCGCATCGCCGCAGTTCGTCATCGCCACCGACATCGTCAGGCCGCCGGGCGTCACCATGTGGCGCAGCGGGGCGGCGGCAATGACCGCCTGCACGTCGGCCAGCAAGGCCCCGGCGTCCGCGCGGGCCAGGCCGCGCAGCACCACTGCGCCGTCTGCCAGGGGCTCGGACGCAGGGTTGGCCGGGGCGGGGTCGTCGAGGTTGTCGAGGTTGTCGAAGAGGTCGAAGGTCATGGCTTGAGGGGGGATGCGTCGGACCGCGCGTGGCTGACAATCAATAACTTAGCACTGAAGGGCGCGTCAGCCCACGCATGCAGCCTGCGCATGCCGGCGATGAAATCGGTGGATAAGCCAGCGCTACCCACCGATTCCCGATAGCCGCGCCCTGGGCGGCATTGTCATACTATGCGGACAATGTCGCAGACCGGACATGACAGATCCGGCGAACACATAAGGAGACAACCCTCATGCAACGACGTCGCTTCTTCCGCGTCGCGCTGGCTGCCGCCAGCGTCGCGCTGACGGCACCCCTTGGTACCCAGGCGCTGGCTGCCGATGACTTCCCGACCCGCCCGATCCGGCTCATCGTCCCTTATGGCGTTGGTGGCGTTACCGACCAGGTGACGCGCGCACTGGCCGACGCGGCCAGCCGTGAACTCGGGCAGGCGATCGTGGTGGAGAACAAGCCCGGTGTCAGTGGCACGCTTGGCGCCACGCAGATGGGGACCGCCGAGCCGGACGGCTACACGCTCAGCATGGCGCCCGTGGTGATCTTCCGCCTGCCGCACGTGCAGAAGATGCGCTATGACCCGCTCAAGGATCTGACTTATATCTCGATGATCGCGGACTACAACTTCGCGGTGGCGGTGAAAAAAGATGCCAAGTGGCAGACCATGCAGGAGTTGATCGCCGATGCGAAGGCAGACAAGAAAGGCATCAGCTATGGCACCACCGGCATCTATGGCAGCCAGCACCTGACCATCTCGGAACTGGCGCGGGTATCGCAATCGAACTGGACCCACGTGCCGTACAAGGGCGACGCCGAGGCCATTACCGCGCTGCTGAGCGGCTCGTCCGATGTGGCCGTGTTGTCGAACACGTTGCTGCCCTACGTGCAGAACGGGCAGATGCGCGTACTGGCGACGCTGTCGGAAAAGCGTGCCGCGGATTTCCCTAACGCGCCGACGCTGAAGGAGATCGGCTATCCGGTGTGGTCGAACTCGCCGTTCGGCATCATCGGCCCGGCGAACATGAAGCCAGCGGTAGTGAAGCGGCTTGACGAGGCCTTCCGCAATGCGCTCAAGGATCCGAAGTTCCTGGCCGTGACGCGCCAGTACGGCATGGTCACCAACTACATGAATCCCGAGCAATACGCCGCCTATGCGCAAAAGGCCTTCAAGAGCGAAGGCGAGATCATTGCGCGGCTGGCCGAGGCGATGAAGAACCAGTAAGCGGTAGCGCGCTGCGGCGTGCCGGCTATGGCGCTTGGCGCGTTGGGCCGATCAGCAGCGCGCGGCGGAGCGGAGTCCGCCGCGCACGTCCAAGTGCTGGATACCGTTTGCGTTTGCTATCAGCCGCCGAATTCGGCCAGCAGCCTCTCACGGTCCTGATCCAGCACAGGAGGATTGCGGACCCCCGACAGCGCTTCAGTGCTTCCGAACTTGACCGGGTTGCCCGCCACCTGCAGCGACTTGCCGTCGCCAATCCCGATTTCGAGGATCATCCCGCGCGCCCGCACATGGGGATTGCTCACCAACTGTGGAACGGTGTTCATCGGCCCATGCGGAACACCCGCTGCCTCGAGGATCGCCTCCCATTCGGCCGTCGTGGCATCCGCCAGCCGCGACTCCAGGCACGTCTTCAGCGCGGCATGGTGTTCGTTGCGCGCGGGCACGGTGGCGAAGCGCTCCTCCTGTGCCCATTCGCTGCGGCCTAGCGCAACGCAGAGCTTGCCGAACAAGGCATCGTTGCCGACCGCGATGACAATGAAGCCGTCCCGGGTGGCGAACATGTCGAACGGCGTGATCGACGGATGGCGGGTGCCGAGCGGCTGGGGCACGCCACCGGTCGCCGAGTAGCGGGCGATCGGGTTCTCCAGCAACGCCACCTGGCAATCGAGCATGGCAATGTCGACGCGTTCTCCCAACCCAGTCTGCGCGCGCCTGAGCAGCGCCGACTGGATGCCGATGGTCGCGTACAGGCCCGCGCCGATATCGCCGATCGACACCCCGACCCGCGCCGGATTGCCGCCCAGCTCGCCGGTCACGCTCATCAGCCCGCCCATCGCCTGGACCACCATATCGTAGGCCGGGCGGGCGCGATACGGGCCGGTCTGGCCGAAGCCGGAGATCGACGCATACACCAGCCTTGGGTAGCGGGCATGCAGGTCCTCCCAGGTGAAGCCCAGCTTCTCCATGACGCCCGCGCGGAAGTTTTCCACCAGCACGTCGGCGGTCGCGAGCATGCGCTCCAGCACCTGGCGGTCACCGGCATCCTTGAGGTCCAGCGCGATCGATTCCTTGTTGCGGTTGATGGACGCGAAGTAAGCAGATTCACCATCCACAAACGGACCGACCTGGCGCGAGTCGTCGCCGCCGGCCGGATTCTCGATCTTGATCACCCGGGCGCCCATGTCGGCAAGCATCATCGTGCAATACGGTCCCGAGAGCACCCGTGTCAGGTCTACCACCGTGATGCCTGCCAGCGGCAATTGCGCGCATTCCTTGCTCATGACGTTCTTCGCTCCACTCAGTCGATTCTTGCGCCGCTCGTGACCGCCAGGTCGACGCCGATCTTGCCTTCACGCGCCGCGTACTCCTGGAACTCGGCCACCGAGCCCGACACCGAAACCTCGTCGCCCTGCAACAGGAACTTCTTCTTCAGTTCCGGGTTGGCCATCACCTTCGCCGTGGCCGCGTACAGCCTGTCGATGATTTCCGGCGGCGTTCTGGCCGGGGCGAACAGCCCATACCACGCCGACAGGTCATAGCCCTTGACGCCGCCTTCGGCGATGGTCGGCAGTTGCGGATGCGCCGCCGAGCGCTGCCCGGACGTGACCGCGATGGGAACGATCTTGCCGGTGTCGATCATTGGCTTGACCGACGGGGCCGTGCCGAAGGTGAGCTGGACATCGCCGGCGGCCACTGCCTGCGCCGATGGCGCGCCACCCTTGAAGGGGACGTGCGTCATCTGCACGCCCGCGAGCTTGGTGAAATGGACGCCGGCCAGGTGCGTGATCACGCCGTTGCCAGAGGACGAATAGTTGAGTGCGCCCGGGTGTGTCCTGGCCTTCGCTACCAGATCGGCCACGCTTCTGATGCCGGTCTCCTTGTTGACCGCCAGAATCATCGGCGCGGCCACCAGCCGGGTAATCGGCACGAAGTCGCCGGGCTGGTATTTGATGTTCCTGTAGAGCACCTTATCGCCGCCCATCAGGCTGGCAGTCGCGATATAGAGCGTATAGCCATCAGCCGGCGCCTTCGCCACGAATTCCGCTGCGATGGTGGTGCCGGCGCCGGGCCGGTTATCGACGATCACCGGTTGCCCTAGTTCCTGGCTCAATGCGTCGCCGTACAAGCGTGCGGTATTGTCGGCCCCGCCGCCGGCGGGAAAGCCGATCACCAGCCGGATCGGCTTGGTGGGGTAATCGGTTGGCGCGGCATGGGCTGACCACGCCAGTACCGATGCGGCAAGCGCCGCCAATCTGAATGCAGCCTGCTTCATTGCGGTGTCTCCTCGTAGCTGTCTCGCTACTTGCCTGTGAATTGCGGCCTTCGCTTCTCCTTCCACGCAGCCGCCCCTTCCCGGAGATCCGCGGAGGTCTCCGAGCGATGCATGTCCCGCTCCAGCCTCTTTTCATCCAGCACGCCACGAGCGATGGCGTTCAGGTGGGCCTTCATGCCGAGCAGCGCGATAGGTGCCATGCCGGCCAGTTGGTGCGAGAGTTCGTCGACGCGGGACTGCAGCGCCGGCGCGTCGACGATTTCCGTCAGGAAGCCGATGCGCAGCATTTCCTGCGCGTCGATTTTGTCCGCCGTCAGGAACAGGCGCTTGGCGGCATTCAGCCCCAGCCGCGACACGTACCGTTCCATGCCGCCGCGATAGAAGTGCAGGCCCAGGCGGGCGGCCGGCATGAACATGTCGCAGCCGGGTACGCCTATGCGGAAGTCGCAGGCCAGGCACAGGTCGGTGGCGCCGCCGTATACCCCGCCATTGATGGCGGCGATCGTGACGGGGCGCGCGGCCTCGATCGCGTCCATGACTTCGCCGAAATTCAGCGCGCCCTCGTCCGCCTTGCCCGCCAGCGAGCCAATGTCATAGCCGCTGCAGAAATACTTGCCGGAACTGACGAAGCGCAGCACGAGCACGCGTTCCATCTCGTTGACAGCGTCGAGATGGTCGCGCAGCACCCGGAGGTCGCCCGGGGCGAGGCGGTTGGCGACGTCGGGGCGGCGCAGGCAGATCGTCGCCACGGAACCCTCCACAGCCAGTACGGGCACGTTATCATCCATGCAACAATATCTCTGTGGTTAGTTGATATATCTATAAAGGCTACAGATATTTTTACTCTGATACCAATGAGGGTATTCCCGTGCAGTCGCTACAAGATCAAATCCGGGAACGTGTCGTTTCCGATATCCAGTCCGGCGCCTTGCGCCCGGGCGCCCAGATCGACGAAAAGGTCCTGGCCGATAGATTCGAGAGTTCCCGCACGCCGGTACGCGAAGCCTTGCTGATGCTCGCGGCGCAGGGTCTCGTCACCATCGTTCCGCGCGCCGGCATGTTCGTGTACAAGCCGAACGCGGCCGAACTGGTCGCCATGTTTGAAACGCTGGCGGAAATGGAGGGCGTGGTGGCGAGGCTTGCCACGCAGCGGATCACCGAGGCGGGAAAGAAAGTCCTCGCGCAGGCGCACGCAGCCGCGGGCCGGTTCGTGGAGGAAGGCGATACGTCCGGCTATATCGAGGCCAACCGCCGGCTCCACGAGGTGCTGTACCAGGCCGCGGCCAACCCGTTTCTGAGGGAGCAGATCGTGCAGCTTCGGCGCCGGCTCGCGATCTACTGGCAGCAGAAGGGTCTGATCAACGATGCGCGGGTGCCGAGCTCGCACCGCGAGCATGGACAGGTCGTGGAGGCCGTGCTGGGTGGCAATCCGGACGCTGCGGGGGAGGCGATGCGCATGCATGTCTCCGCAGGCGGGAAGGCGATTGCCGATCTCGTGCTGCTGGCGGGAGTTGAGACGATATAACGAAAGGGGGCGCTTCTGGCAAAGCTCTTCGTATGTAGACCGTAAAATTCCGGTTTCCTGCAGCATCAACGCATAGGCCGCCTGAAAAGGCGGCCTTTGTGTCATGGAAGCGCCGATTTCCCGGCGCCTCTCCTGGGCGTCAGGCGAACGTATCGACCTCGCCGCGCGCCAGCATTCGCGCAGACCGTACCACCGGTTCCTCCGGTGCGGCGGTCTCAGCCAGCGTGCCCGTACCGAAGGCCGGTTGCCCGCGCCCGTTGCCGGGCGCCTGTTGCTGTTGCTGCCCATTGCCGGCCTGGCCGGCAAAGCCGTCCGCACCGATGGAAGTCTGGCCCAGCTGGATGCCGTTCTCGGACAGCGCGGTGCGCAGGTGCGGCAGCGCCGCCTCCACCGCGGCGCGGACCGCCTGGTGCGGCGAGACGAACTGGGCCTGGGCCTGGTCGTTGACCACGTTGAGCACGACCTTCAGCGGGCCGAGGTCGGGCGGGTTCAGTTGCAGCTCGGCGCTCTGCGTGCCCTGGGTGCTGAGGCGGATCATCTGCTGGCCGAGCGCCTGCGGCCACTGGCTGTCGTACAGCGCGGGGGCGACCACCGGGCGAGCGGCAGCGGCCGCGGCAGCCGCCGGGGCCTGGGCCGAGTGCTGGCTGGCGAGTGTGGCGGCCAGGGCCGGCGAGTCGTCTGCGCTGGTCGTGGCAGTGCTGGCCTCGCTGGCGCGCGCGGCAGCCTGCGCGGCGGCGAACGATGCAGGCCCCGGGCGCGCTTCGCCGGTGCCATTGGCGGCGGCAAGCGGATCGGTGCGATGCTGGCCGATGCCGCTGTCAGGCTGCTGGCCGGCGCTGTCTTGCTGCGCCGGCATGCCGGTAGCCGGCGCGGATTGCGCGAGGGCCGCGGCCGGCCTGGCGTCGGTGGCGGCCGGCGTGCTGCCCTGCATCGCGGCGCGTTGGGAGGCAATGGTTGCGAGCGTGTCGGCGACTGAGGGCTGGGCCGGCCCGGCCTCGGCAACCGCGACCTGCAGCATGCCGGGTAATGCGGCGTCGCCCCGCTGCGCCGGTGCCGGGGTGCTGGCAACGTCGGCTGTGTCGGCAGCTGCCGGTTGCGCGGCGCCCGCCAGCGCGGATTGCAGGGCAGCGCTGCTGCCTGCGTCGGCGGCCGAACCGACCGCTGCGGCGGCAGCACCGGTCGCTGCTGCCGTGGCCGGGCTCGTTGCCGGCAGCAGCAACGCCAGCGCCGCGGCTGCCGCTGCTGCGGCGGCATCGGCGGAACCGGTGGTACTAGTGCTGTCGTCGTCTTCCTTCGCCTTGTCGGCGGTGGCTGGCTTGCCCCCCGGCGCCTGCGGCTTGCCGGTGTCGGCGCGCGACGGCTCCGGCGCAGCCTGCTTGTCGCTCGCGGACTTGTCCTGCCCGGCGCCTGCATCCCTGGCCGTGGTTGCCGGAGCTTGCTGGGGGCTGCTTTCGCGGGCGCGCGTCATTGCGTCGCCGAAGCCGTTGGTGCCGCCGGCGGCTCGCCTGGCGCTTTCGGCCGCACCGGCAGCCGCCCTGGCGGCATTGGCCGTGTTGCTGACAATCTGGCTGATATCGATCATGTCTTCCTGCTGCGGATTTCCGGTTGCGGTCCGGGCTTAGCCGAGCCGGCTGGCGGCGGTGCGTGCCAGCCGGGCCGCGTATTCGTCATTGGCGCGCTGCTCGCGGCGCGCCGCGATCTGGTCTTCCCTGGCCTCGGCACGCGCGATCAGCGTGTCGAAGGAATTCAGGCGGCGCTTCTGGTGCTGCCAGCGGCTGCGCCCGGCCAGCAGGTCGGCTTCGGCCTTGGCCAGCGCCGCGGTCTGCTGGCGGATGGCCTGGTCGAGCGAGTCGAGGAAGCGCGAGAAATCCTGCCAGCGGCTCGATGTCATGCCCTCCGCCGCCACGGCCTGCATGCGGCCGCGGTACTCGTGGCGGTATTGCGTCAGCTGGTTCAGCTGCTGCTCCGCCTGCGTGCGCAAGCCCTGCAGCCGGCCGAGTTCGCGCGCGGCGGCGTCGGTATCGTTCTGGGCGAGGTCCGCCAGGGTACTAAGCGGTGAAGGCTTGGCCATGTTCACTCCTGTCGAAGAGGCTGTGCAGCTGGGAGATGGCGTCGTCGTAGCCGGCGCGCTGGTGGATGTCCTGCTGCAGGAAGGCTTCCATGCGCGGATGCAGGCGGATCGCGAGATCCAGCTCGGGATCGTTGCCCGGCACGTAGGCGCCCACGCTGATCAGGTCGCGGTTGCGCTGGTAGCGCGACATCAACTGCTTGAAGCGGCGCACCGAGGCGAACTGCTCATGCGAAATCAGCGCGGTCATGGCGCGGCTGATGGAAGCCTCGACATCGATGGCGGGGTAGTGCCCCGACTCAGCCAGGCTGCGCGACAGCACGATATGGCCGTCCAGGATCGCGCGCGCCGAATCGGCGATCGGGTCCTGCTGGTCGTCGCCTTCGGTCAGCACGGTGTAGAACGCGGTGATCGAGCCGCCGCCCTCGGGGCCGTTGCCGGTGCGCTCGACCAGCGTCGGCAGCTTGGCGAAGACCGATGGCGGATAGCCCTTGGTCGCGGGCGGTTCGCCGATCGCCAGCGCGATCTCGCGCTGCGCCATGGCGTAGCGCGTGAGCGAATCCATGATCAGCAGCACATGCTGGCCCTGGTCGCGGAAATACTCCGCCAGCCGGGTCGCATAGGCGGCGCCCTGCATGCGCAGCAGCGGCGAGCAATCGGCGGGCGCCGCCACCACCACTGAGCGACGGCGGCCCTCAGGCCCCAGGATGTTCTCGATGAACTCTTTCACCTCGCGGCCGCGCTCGCCGATCAGGCCGACCACGATCACGTCGGCGCTGGTGTAGCGCGCCATCATGCCGAGCAGCACGCTCTTGCCCACGCCCGAACCCGCGAACAGGCCCATGCGCTGGCCGCGCCCCACCGTCAGCATGCCGTTGATGGCGCGCACGCCGGTATCGAGCACGGTTTCGATCGGAGCCCGCATCAGCGGGTTGATCTGCTCGCCGCCCAGCGGCACCTCCATTGCCGCGGTCAGCGGGCCGAGGCCATCGAGCGGACGGCCCGCGGCATCGAGCACGCGGCCGAGCAGGCCCGCGCCGACCGGCAGCCGCTTGGAGCCCGGCTCGCGCGGTGCGGTGGCGTCGGCCGGCTGCGGCGACGGCTCCAGCGGATAGACGCGCGCGCCCGGCAGCAGGCCTACCACGTCGGATTGCGGCATCAGGTAAAGGCGGTCGGCACCGAAGCCCACCACTTCCGCTTCGGCGGTGCGGGGAGCGTTGCTGTCGGCGCTGAACTGCCCGGCAGGCAGCTCGATCAGGCAGTCGCTGCCTACCGGCAGGCGCAGGCCCACGGCCTCGAGCACGAGGCCCGCGGCGCGCGTCAGGCGGCCGCAGCTGCGCTTGCTGTCGAGTCCGGCAATACCGGCCGATGCCGTTTCGAGCGCGCCGATCCAGCGTTGCGTATGCTGGCCCGCTGCGCCAACCGGCGCAGCTGGTGCGACAGATGGTGCGACAGATGGTGCGACGGATGGCGCGACACCTTGAGCGACGGCCTCAGTCATGCGGCGGCTCCCACGGATCGTCGCGGCCCAGCGCCTTGACCACGCGCGTCCAGCGCGTGGCCAGCGTGGCGTCGCGCTCGCCGCTGGCGGCGCTGGCGATGCAGCCGCCGCGCGCCACTGCCGGATCCGGGCGCACGGCCCATCCCGCGGCTTCGAGTTCGCCTCGCAGGTGCGTCTCGACCAGCGCCACGTCGTCAGGATGCAGCAGCACGCTGGGCGAGCCCTGCAGCGCGGGCTCGCTGGCCAGCAGCTCGCGCACGGCGGGCAGCAGCACCGAGGGATCCGCGGCAACCGTGGTGCGCACCAGCTGGCGCGCCACGTCCAGCGCCAGCGTCACCAGCGCGCGCGCGACCTGGTCGTCGACGCTCGCCAGCGCGCCCCGGAAATTCGTGGCCAGCGCCTGCAGCTGCGCAGCCTCGTTGCGCGCCGCTTCCAGCCCGCGCGAATAGCCTTCGCGGTGGCCGTCGCCATAGCCCTGGGTCTGTCCCTGCGTGTAGCCCTGCGCATAGCCTTCCTTGCGCGCGCCCTCGCGCATCGCATCCAGCGCCGCAAAATCGATCGGCGGCGGCGCGGGCTCGGCCGGCAAGAGGCTGGCCGGCGCCTCGGGCGCGGTATCGCGCGGGTCGAGCGAGCCCATCTGCCAGCGCTGCCAGCCGGCGCCACCGCCGCGCGCCCGCCGCGGCGGCTCGAACGGCGCGAAGCCGCCGCCGGACGCGCTGTCAGGCGGATCGTCCCGCACCGCGCGGCGTGCGGTCAGTGCGTTCGGCGCGTTCTGTGGGTTCAGGCCGCGCTCGGGTAATGCATCAGACATAGGCATCGTCGCCTCCGCCGATCTGGACTTCGCCTGCATCCGCCAGGCGTCTCACCACCTGCAGGATGGCCTTCTGCTCGGCTTCGACCTGCGACACGCGCACCGGGCCGAGCGCATCCAGGTCCTCGCGCAGCATTTCGCCGGCGCGGGTGGACATGTTGCGGATGAATTTGTCGCGCAGTTCCGACGGCGCGCCCTTGAGCGCGACGATGAGCGACTCGGTGGCGATTTCCTTGAGCACGCGCTGGATGCCGCGGTCGTCGACCTCCAGCAGGTTCTCGAACAGGAACATCTCGTCGATGATCTTCTGCGCCAGGTCGCCGTCGTGCAGGCGCACGCCGTCGATGACCGCCTCTTCGTGCGCGGTGCTCATCAGGTTGATGATTTCCGCCGCGGTGCGCACGCCGCCCATGCGGCTGCGCTTCAGGCTCTGGCCTGCCAGCAGCTTGGTCAGCACGTCGGTCAGTTCCTGCAGCGCACCCGGCTGCACGCCGCCGAAGGTGGCGATCCGCAGGATCACGTCGTTGCGCAGGCGGTCGGTGAACAGGCCCAGCACCTCCGACGACTTCTGGCGGTCCAGGTGGATCAGGATGGTGGCGATGATCTGCGGGTGCTCGTCGCGGATCAGCTCGGCGATCGAGGTCGCGTCCATCCAGTTGAGCGAGTCGATGCCGCTGCCCGGGTCGCGCGATTCCAGGATGTCCTCGATCACCGACTGCGCGCGTTCCTCGCCCAGCGCCTTGTTCAGCACGCTGCGGATAAAGGCGCTGGAATCGACGTTCAGTGCCAGGTACTGCTCGGTCTCGGCGCGGAACTCGCCCAGCACGCCGGCCATTTCCTCGCGCGTGACCGAACTGAGCGAGGCCATGGCAGCGCCCAGTTCCTGCACTTCGCGCTGCGACAGGTGCTTGAACACCTCGGCCGCGGCATCCTCGCCGATCGCCATCATCAGGACGGCGCTCTTCTGCAGGCCGCTGGCGGAGACTTCCTTGGAGATGGCCTTAGCGGTTGTCATTGGCAATCCAGTTCTTGATCACGCTGGCGACCAGGCGCGGGTCGCGCTGTGCGGCGTCGCGCACCAGCGCAAGGTCGCTTTCATACTTGGCGGCAAGCCGCAGGACTTCCGGATTGGCGGGTTCTTCCGGCGGCAGCAGCACGGCCTCGGTCTCGTCCCTGGCTTCCGGTGCCGGCAGCGGCGGCGTGGTGTAGCGGCGCAGGAGCGGGCGCGCCACCTTGAACCACGCGAACAGCGCCAGCAGTGCCAGCAGCAGGTAGCCCGCGCCGGTCTTGCCCAGGTCGATCATTTCAGGTTGCTTCCACAGCGGGACTTCCGGCGTGACCTCGCGGTCCACGGTGAACGGGCTGTTGACCACGTTGATCGAGTCGCCGCGGTCGGACGAGAAGCCCATCGCCTCCCGGGTCAGGTTCTGGATCTGCGCCAGCAATGCCGGCGGCAGCGGCTGCGCCACCATCTTGCCCTTGGCATCGGCCACCTGGCGGTAGTTCACCACCACCGCCACCGACAGCCGGCGCACGCCGCCCGGCGCCTGCTGCACGTGGCGCACGGTGCGGTCCAGCTCGTAGTTGACGGTGGAGTCGCGGCGGTTGCTGCTCGGGCCGCCGGGGCCGGCCTGGCCATTGGCGCTGCCGGCCTGCGCGCCTTGCGCGGCTTGCCCTTGCTGGCCGGCTTGCCCCGGCTGGCCGGCAGCGGGTGCGCCGGCCTGTCCAGGCGCCTGGCCCGCGCGCGGCGTCTGCGGCGTGGTCACCGGCGCGACCGCGGCAGCCGGCGGCTGGTTGGACAGCGCACCGGGCACGCCGCCCGGCGGCGTCGCGCCCTGCTGGCTCGACTCGCTGACCTGCTGGCTGCGGATGGCCGAGCGGGTGGGATCCTGGTTGGGTTTGTAGCTCTCGTCAGTATGCTCGACGATGGAGAAGTCCACGTCGGCCGTCACCTGCGCACGCACGTTGTCCTTGCCGACGATCGGCGCCAGGATCGCCTCGATGCGCTTCAGGTAGTTCTGCTCCAGCGCCTGCACGTACTTGAGCTGGGTGGCGTCGAGCATGCGCTCGTTGCCGGAGTTCGACAGCAGGTTGCCGTGCTGGTCGACGATCGAGATCGACTTCGGCGTCAGCTCCGGCACGCTCGACGAGACCAGGTGGCTGATCGCCGCGACCTGGCCTTCGTCGATGGCGCGCCCCGGGTACAGCTGCAGCACGATCGAGGCGGTCGGCTTCTGGCGTTCGCGCACGAACAGCGTCGGCTTGGGGATCGCCAGGTGCACGCGGGCCGACTGCACCGCCGCGATCGATTCGATCGAGCGCGCCAGCTCGCCTTCCAGCCCGCGCTGGTAATTGACCTGTTCGGCAAACTGGCTGATGCCGAACTTCTGGTTGTCCATCAGTTCCATGCCCGCGGTGCCGCTCTTGGGCAGGCCCTGCGAGGCCAGCCGCAGCCGGGTTTCATGGACTTTCTCGGCCGGCACCATCACCGCGCCGCCGCCTTCGGCGAACTTGTACGGCACGTTCATCTGCTGCAGCGACTGCAGCACCGCGCCGCCGTCGCGCTCGGACAGGTTGCTGTACAGCACCTTGTAGTCCGGCGCGCGCGACCACAGCACGCCCACCGCAATGGCGGCGGCAAGCGCCGCGCCGCCGAGCATCAGCGGCAGCTTGGGATTGGCCTTCAGGCGCTCGATCACCTCGGCCGGGCGTCCCGGCATGGCAACCGCGGTCACGCGCGTGCTCCTGCGCCGGCGTCGCGATGCCCGCGACAGCCCGGTCGGTGATGGCGGCCATGGTCGTCGGCACGGCTCATGGCGCGGCTGACGGTGCGGCTCACATTACGCTGCAGAGAAAACACGCGTACTCCCGGATCGATGGTTGTCAGGCAAGTTCCGGCAAGCGACGCTGGGCGGCTGCCCGCGCTTGTCCGGCACGGTGGCAATGATCGGCCAGACTTGAGTGGGACAATCCCGCAAACAGACCCGGTTTTCCGCCCGATTTCGGGTCATGGCGGGTGCGTGGCGGCGGGTACTCTGCAAACCGCTGAAAATCGGTGCGACCCGTCCGGCCTGCCTGCATGGATGTGATCGACGAGACGCGCCATCGACTGACCCGGCCACCGGCCGGCCCATGACGACGCCATGACCACCATCTCTTCCATCGAGGGCATGCTGCAGCAACTGCGCGGCCTGTCACAGGTTGCCTCGGGCAACAGCGCCACCCAGTCGGCAACGGTTGCCGGCGGCGGCTTCGCCAGCGAGCTGCAACGCTCGCTGGGCAAGATCAATGCGGCGCAGGAGCGCGCCTATGGCCAGGCCGAGGCCTTCGAACTGGGCAAGCCGGGGGTGGCGCTCAATGATGTGATGATTGATCTGCAGAAGGCGAATATCTCGTTCCAGACCGGGGTGCAGGTGCGGAACCGGCTGGTGCAGGCGTATCAGGAGATGATGAGCATGCCGATCTGAGTGGGGCGGCGGTGGTGCCGCTTGCAAGTAAAAAGGCTCCTGGCTGTGCGCGCGGCAGCGGCCTTTTTGCTTTTCACAAACCTGCAGCGTGCGCGACGTTCGTGCGGCGCTTATGAACCGAAGCGTGAACGCAAGCCGCCAGCGGTGGCGATCGCTCCCCTCTCCCGCAGGCGGGAGAGGGGAGCAAACCTGGCGCGTACCGATGGCCTGCGCCGGCTCACCTTTCAGCCGCTACATCCATCCCTGATTCCAGGTGGTAGATCCACGCCAGCAGCTCCGCCACCGCCACGTACAGCTGCGGCGGGATCTGGCTGTCCAGGTCCACCTGCATCAGCAGGTTGACCAGCGTGGGCGAGTCGTGGATATAGACGCCAGCTTCCCTGGCTCGCGCGATGATGGCCTCGGCCACCACGCCATAGCCCTTGGCAACCACGCGCGGGGCCTGGTTGTTGTGCTGGTAGCTGAGTGCGATGGCCGCGCCGCGGTCTGCCGCGCTTTCGCTCATGACGCGGCTCCGGCAGCCAGGTCGTCCTGGGTCTGGATATTGAGCCGCTGCAGGGGGATCCCTTGTGCTTCCAGCCGGCTGCGCAGCAGCGGCCGCGCCGCGATCAGGCGCGCGGCGATATCGGTCTCGCCAGTGGCGACACGCGCTTCCAGTCCGGACGGGCCCAGCGTCAGCAGGGCTTCCACGGTGCCAAGGCTGGGCAACTGCAGCCGGATCCGGCTCGACCACGGCCGGCTTGTGTCGTCAGGCCCTTGGCCATTCGCTTCGGGATCCGCACGCTGGATGTCCCACTCCATGGCTGCGCCAGGCCATGCTTGGCCCGCAAAGCGGAACTGTTGCGTGGCGAGCAGTTCGAGCTGCTGGCGAACCACGCCTTCGGTCGCCGGATGGATCGCCGGTCCGGCTGGCGCCGGCTGCCGGGCGGCTTCGCTGGCGATGCTATCGGTTTCGCCGGTGCGCGCCGCATGGGCCGCCATCGGCTCGGCAGTCGGCGGGCGCGTGGCATCCGCGGTGGCCTGGTAGGCCTGCGTCGCCAGCATGCCGGTGGACGGGCGTGGCGGCGGCGTGTCGGCATCGCGGCTATACACGGCAGCGGAGCCGGTCCCCTGGCGCACTCGCTGCTCGGAAGGCGCGTGGCTGTGCGCCACGCGCGGATTGCGCGGCGAGGCCAGCGCTTCGGCCAGGACCTGCGAGGCCGGCAGCAGGGGGGATGTGCTGATGTGAGGCACGTCACCGCTGGCCGGCCCCGTGTAGGTCAACATGGCGGAGGCGGAAGCCTGCGGCTGCGCGGCGGATGGTTGTCCAGGTGCCGCTTGCGCTGCCGCACGCGGCACGCCGGCCTGCGGCTCCTGCAGGATGGTCGACAGAGGGCGCGCACCGCTCACCCACTGCGCCAGGTGCGATTCATAGAACAGCCCGCTTTGCCCCACCGCATTCGCCAGCGCCGCTGCGGCGGCCTGCATCGACCCGGCTGCCGGCGGTGCGGGCAACAACGGCGTGCCCGGCTTGACCGGCTGCGGCCCGGCGCTCTCCATCACCGCCAGGATCGCGCGCGCGGTCGCGCTCAGCGATTCACGCGTAGAGGTGCCCGGCAGCAGCGCGGCCTGCGCCGGCATGCCATTGACGCCGGCGGCCTGCTGGCTGTGGCGGATCGCCTGGCCTGTGGAATTCTGGACATTCGATGCCGTGGCCTCGGGCACGGGCTGCAGTGCCGCCAGTTTGTCGACGGCGATCGCCGTGCGCAGCGATTGCGGGTCCGGGGCCTGACCGGGTGCCAGGCCTGGCGGCAGGAGGATGCCGGTCATTTTTCAGGAAGGAGGGGAAAGGCGGCGCGGAGCGGGGCCGCGTACGCGTGTGTGGTCAGGCGAGGAAGGCGCGCCGGTGCCGGCGCGGTATCTGTCTGCGTGCCGCTCAGGCCATTGCGCCGTAGGCCGACGCCAGCTCCACCTGGCGGCGCGAACTGGTCAGCATGTCGCCGAGCTTCTTCAGTTGCGGCACGGCCAGGTCGCGGATGCGGGCATCGTACGTGAGGATGCGGTCCAGCAGCTGGTAGCGGCGCATGCGCTCGGCATCGGAGAACGGGGTGTCATGGTCGAGCTGGCGCAGGTGCTCGACCTGTTCCAGGTAGCTGCGCTGCAGCTCGGCGACGGTGTCCCAATCGGCGGCCTGGGCGGCGTCGTACATGCGGGACGACAGGGCCAGGATGCCTTCGTAGCAGGTGACGATGGGGGAGAAGGATGCCATTTCAGTTGTCCTGTAAGGCAGGTTGCGGCTCATCGATCTGCGCCCATGCTGATGCCAGGCTTTCCAGCAGCGTATCGACCTCGGCCAGCAAGGCTGCGTCGCTGCGCAGGTTGGCCAGCATCAGCCGGCGCACCATGTATTCGTACAGGGCCTCGAGGTTGGCGGAGATTTCGCCGCCGGCGTTGTGGTCGAGTACGGCGCGCAGGCCGTTGTCGATGATGTCGATGGCCTTGGAGATGGCGTTGCCGCGTTCGGCGATGTTACCGCCTTCCAGGTGGAACTTGGCCCGCGCGATGGCGGCGCGGGCGCCGTCATATAGCATGGCGATCAGCTTGTGCGGGCTTGCGCTCATGGCACCGGTGTGGACACCGACCTGGGCGTAGGCGTTTGCGGCTTGGCGGGCGAACATGTGCGTTATCCCCGTAGGTTACTTGGAACTGCTGTTGGTCAGCGCGTTGAACTGCTGCGTCAGGTAGCTGCTGGTGCGGTTCATCTGCGCCACGACCAGGTCCAGCTGCGTGAACTGGGCCTTGTAGCGGTCGATGGTTGCGTTGACGCGCTCTTCGACGCGGTCATAGTCGTCTTCCAGGTCCTTCAGCGTCTTGGTGATGCCGTCCTGGGCCGATTTCAGTGCGCCATCGGTCTTGGTCAGGCCGTCGACGTAGTCGGTGACCTGCTTGCCGATGCCGCCGCTGCCGGTGGTGCTGGAAAACATCGCCGTGACACCGGCAAGGTCATTGTTCAGGGCCTTGGTCAGCTTGGAGTCGTCCAGCGCCATCGTGCCGTCCTTGTTGAACGAGATGCCGACGTCGATCAGCGTCATCGTGCCGCCATTGCCGTTGTCCATCGCGCCGCCGAGCATGCCGCGCAGGCGCGACTGGATCGACCGCAACGTGTTATCGCCGGTCAGCGCCGCGGAAGTGCCGGCGTCGGTGTCGAAGGCCGTCAGGGACTTTGCCGTGCTCTGGATATTGTTGTACGCGGTGACGAAGGCCTGGACCGACGACTTGATCGCGTCGTTGTCGCGCGTCACAACCAGCGACGTGGTGCCGGTCTTGTTCAGGTTCATGGTCACGCCCTGCGCCGCGTCCACCACCGAGTTGCTTTGGCTGACCACGTCGATGCCATTGATCTTCAGCGTGGCATTGGCCGGCGGGACCTTCTGCTCCATCTTGTTCGCGGCAGGCGCGGCGGCGGGGTCAAAGGCGACCAGGTTGTTCAACGCGGCATCGGCCGACGACACGCGCATCGTGGCTTGCGTGCCGGTCTTGTCGGAAGTCAGCACCAGGCGGTAAGGCGTGGCGCTGCCATCGTTGACGATGCTCGCGGTCACGCCGATGCCGGCCTTGTTGATGGCATCGCGCACGCCTTCCAGCGATGCGTTGGCCGGGATCGTGACCTTCTTGGTGCTGGTGGCGGCGCCGCCGGTAGCCAGCGCTTCGCCAAAGTCGAAGGTGATCTCGCCCCCGCCGATCGCCGCCTTCTGGTCCGCGATATTGCCGCTTACCAGGGACTGCGCGGTGGCCAGCGTGTTGACGGTGATGCTGTAGTTGCCCGGTACGGCATTGGCGGCAGTGGTCACCGTCATCACATCGGTGGAGCCGACGGTGGCCTTGACCGCGCCGAACGTGTCGGCGTTGGACAGCTTCTTGGCCGCGGCCTGGTAGGCCGACAGCACGCTCTGCAGCTGGCTGAAGGCCGACAGCTTGGTCTGGTAGCTTTTGGCCTGGTTGTTGATCGCGGTAAGCGGTGCTTGTTCCGCCGTCTTGAGCTGGTCCAGCAGGGAGCTCAGATCCAGGTTGGAGCCGATGCCGATGGAGGAGATCGTGGCCATGTTCTTGTCTCGTCTTCAACTGGTGATCGGGTCTCAGGCTGCCTGGCTGACGAACAGCCCCTGCAGCTTGTCGATGGCGTGCGCGATGCGCAGCACCGCTTCCGTCGGCATCTGCCGGATCAACTCGCCGGTTCCCTTGTCGACGACCTTGGTGATGATGCGGTGGGTCGTCTCGTCGATCTCGAAGCGCAGGCCGATGGATGTCGTCCTGAGCGCGTCGACCAGCTCGCCGATGGCGGCGCTGGCTTCGGGCTCGCCGGCAGTGACCATGTCGGCCATGCCTGCGACTTCGTGCCACCTGGGCGCTGCCGTGCCTGTCGTCGTCGCAGCGCCGGCGGCAAGGCTGTCGACGGGCAGCCGCAGGGCTATCGAGTTCACTGTCGGTGGATGGGCCATCTTCTGCGCCGTCCGGGGCGGTCCGGTTGATTGGTTGAGTGATTTACTAAGGGGAGAAACGCTTTGCACGCAGTCTGCCTGCCTGCAAAAAGCTCCTCGGCTTCTCGCGCAAAAAGGCCGGGCCTTGCGGCCCAGCCTTTCGTGCCTTGCGCGGATGCGATTAACGCAGCAGCGACAGCACGTTCTGCGTGGTCTGGTTGGCTTGCGACAGCACCGAGGTACCAGCCTGCTGCAGGATCTGCGCGCGGGTCATGTTCGACACTTCCGTGGCGTAGTCGGCGTCCTGGATGCGCGAGCGCGAGGACGACAGGTTGGTGATCGTGGTGCCCAGGTTCGAGATCGTGGAGTCAAAGCGGTTCTGCACCGCACCCAGTGAGCTGCGCAGGTCGTCGACGATCTTCAGGGCTGCGTCGAGCTTCTTCAGCGGGTCGACAGTGGAAGCACCGGCGAATTCAGCCGTGGCGCCGGCGCCGCTCAGCACGATGTCGGTACCGGTGTAGTCGAAGTCGGTCGTCGCGGCGCCACCATTGGCCAGCGCGCCGGCGCCGATGGCGAAGTTGCGGCCTTGCACAGTGGCGTAGGCGGTCACAGCGCCGGCGCTGTCGGCGCCGACCTTGACCAGCTGGTTGGCCAGCGCGGTGGCGGTCGTCACGCCGTTGCTCGGGTCGGTGAACTCCAGGTCAGCGACGTTCAGCGTCACGTTGCCGGTAGCATCGTCAACCGATGCTGCGTAGTAGTCATCGCCCGACTTCACCACGAACGTGGCGGTGGCAGCGCCGTTCGCGTCTTTCACGTTGTGCAGGCTCAGGCTGCTGGCCGAAACGCCCAGCGAGGTGGCCGCGGCCGAAAGATCCACAGCTTCCGGCGTACCGTCGGTGTTGGTCTGGGTGATGGCTTCGCTGACATTCAGGGCATTGCTGCTCAGGCTGAAGCCCTTCAGGCCCAGCGTCGACGAGTCGATCTGCTTCAGGTCGATGGTGATGGTCTCACCGTCATTGGCGCCGACCTGGACCGTCAGCGGCTTGGCGCTGGAGGACAGCACCTTCACGCCGTTGAAATCGGTTTGTTGCGAGGTGCGGTCGATTTCCGACAGGCGCTGCGAGATTTCGTCCTGGATCGACTTCAGGTCCGAAGCCGAGTTCGAGCCGTTGGCGGCCTGCACGCTCAGTTCACGGATACGCTGCAGGTTGTTGTTGACTTCAGTCAGCGCGCCTTCGGTCGTCTGCGCCAGCGAGATGCCGTCGTTGGCATTGCGCTGGGCTTGCGTCAGGCCCTTGATGTTTGCGGTGAAACGGTTCGCAATCGCCTGGCCAGCTGCGTCGTCCTTGGCGCTGTTGATGCGCAGGCCCGACGACAGGCGCTGGATCGCTGTGTTCAGCGACGATTGCGAAGCGTTCATGTTGTTCTGAGTCATCAGAGACAACGAATTGGTGTTAATGACTTGCGCCATTTACGACTCCTGTTTGCAAAGTTTTTGGCATTCCGGCTGCTAGCCGTAACGTTGGCAGCCTGCTTTGCAGGGCGTAGAGTGCCTCCGTTGCAAGGGTTATCGACCGCCCCCGGCAAAGGTTTAGAGTGATCTCTGCAAGAGTTTCGGGGGGTATCGCCCGGGAGCGCACGGGTGTGCGCGGGCCTGCCAACAGGCCCTGGGAGTGCGGCGTTGCGATGCCGGCTTCAGCGCCGCTTGCGCGTCCGCGGTATATAGATAGGCAAGAATTCCGCCGCGATCGCCGGATCGATCCCCACCGCCGGTGTGTCCAGCGGCGTCACCAGGCAGATCGCCTGCTTGTAGACGATCGTGGGCTGCGGATCGTCCAGCCGCCGCCCGAGCAGCACCATATAGCTGTCCGTCGCCAGCACGATCCCCTGCAGACGCGTGCCGTTGGACAAATAGACGACCACCGGCGCGCGGTCGGCCGAATGGGAGGCGAGGTGCTGGTATTGCAGCTCTTTTCGGCTGGCGCGCTTGGGCCGGATTTCCTTCTTCTTCACAACGACTCCGGAAGAGCCCGCAAGGGTTCTGGCGGCTGATGACGGTCCGTTGGCCGGCGGCCGGGTGGGCGACGCGGCCAGGGCGGCAGGGGAAAGATCCGCTCTCGGAACCGGCCTCGGGTCGGGACGTCGGCTCCGCGGTGCCTGCGGGTCTCGTGTGCGGGGCCCGGGGCGTCGCGCGCATGCCGGCGAGGGGCGCTGCCAGAAGAGAAGGGGGATACTTCAGCGCCGAGAGTAACAAAGTTTTACAAGGGTTGACGGGCGGAGTGCCGCGCTGGGCCTAGAGTGTTTGCTCTATAAAATTTGTTGCGCTCGGGGCTGTTCTATTGTAGCAACTTTGTGCGAGTGCGCAATGATGTTCACCCGCCGCGGTCACCAGCCTGATGTGATCGAGCCTGCAGAAAAAACCGAAGGAAGAGCCGAAATTTGGCCTGAAGTGATCTCAGGGCCAAAATCGTTAAAAGTGTCCGAATTGCCGCAAAGCACATAAGGGATTCCCCTGATAGAAGCGGGATTTACACCTCATGTAAGCGCGTTTATATTCGTGGCAAGAGCTTGTGTTGAGCTCGAGCAGTCCTGGAAAGCCTACGAGCACCCCGCGCGTGGGCTTCTTTTTTTGGTGCCTACGTCGTTTGGGTCGCGCTCTGTGGCGCTGTGGTCGTGAGTAATCCGACCGTTCGGGATGCCCAGCGTGATTAAAAGCCAACTTTCAGACAGGCAATCCACCGAACTGCGGGGGTTTTTGCCTCTAATTCTCATTTCCCTTCAAGACCTGTTCGCTGGCCGCCGATAGCGCGGCTGGGGCTGCCAAGCACCCAGCGGCGGGAAGCGCCTACAATGGGCGCTCTCCTTGACTCCGCAACAAGAGCAGGACCGGTCACCGCGCGGCGACGCAGCACGGCTTGCCGCGATCCGGCCGTTCGCAGGTGCACATGACCGCCGTCTCCTCCCAGCCGCCCTCGCCCGAGGCCGCTCCCCCTTCCGCTGCCTGCGTCGCTCCTGCCCGGCACGACACCGGCGCGCCAATGCCCCCGGTGCCGGTCATGCAGGTGATCTTCGGGCTGATGCTGGCGATGCTGCTGGGCGCGCTGGAGCAATCGATCGTCGCCGTGGTGCTGCCCGAGATCGCGCTGCAGCTCAACGGCTTCGACAACATGGCGTGGGTGATCTCCGCGTATCTGGTGGCATCGACCGTCACCACGCCGATCTACGGCAAGCTGTCCGACCTGCTCGGCCGGCGCTCCGTGCTGTCCTTCGCCATCGTGCTGTTCCTGCTGGCTTCCGCCGCCTGCGCGCTGGCGCAGACGATGCCGCAGCTGATCCTTGCGCGCATCCTGCAAGGCCTGGGCGGCGGCGGGCTGCTGTCGGTGTCGCAGGCGACCATTGCCGACGTGGTGCCGCTGCGCGAGCGCGGCCGCTACCAGGGTTATGTCAGCGGCGTTTGGGCGGTGGCCAGCATGGCTGGCCCGGTGATTGGCGGCTACCTGGCGCACTTTCTCTCGTGGCGCTGGATCTTCTGGATCAACCTGCCGCTGGCGCTGCTGGCGCTGGTGACCGTGCGGCGCGCGCTGCGCCACCTGCCCGCGGGCGGGCGCCGCCATCGCATCGATTACCTGGGCGCGCTGCTGTTCGGCGCGGGGCGGAGCGGCGTGCTGGTGTTCCTGACGCGGCTGGGCCAGGGCCAGCCGCCGTCGCGGCCCGATACGCTGGCGCTGCTGCTGGCCGGCCTCGCTTGCCTGGGGCTCTTCATCTGGCAGGAGCGTCGCGCGGCCGATCCCGTCATTCCGCTGGCGATGCTGCGCGTGCCCACCGTGGCGATCTGCTGCATCACGCTGTTCCTGTGCTTCTTCCAGCTGATCGCCATGTCGGTGCTGCTGCCGCTGCGCTTCCAGGTGGTGGCCGGCGCGCAGGCCGATGCGGCGGCGTTGCGACTGGTGCCGCTGACGCTGGCGATCCCCTTCGGCGCGTTTGCGGCGGGCCGGCTGATGTCGTGGAGCGGCCGCTACAAGCCGCTGCAGATGGCCGGCGCGCTGGTGGCGCCGCTGGCGATCGTGGCGCTGGCGTTTGTCGATCCGCGCGCGGCGTGGCCGTGCGCGCTGGTGATGGTGGTGCTCGGGCTTGCGATCGGCCTGCAGCTGCCCAGCGGGCTGGTGGCGACGCAGAACGCCGTGCCGCTGCAGCACGTCGGGATCGCCACCGCGCTGACGGCGTTCTCGCGCATGCTTGGCGGCGCGGTCGGCGTGGCGGTGCTGACCACGGTGCTGATCGCGTTGCTGCGGCACGGCGGCGTGGCGGTCAGCGACCTGGGCGGCGGCGAAGACGTGCTGATGCAGTTGTTCGGGCGCGTGATGGCGGACACGCAGGCTGGCGGCGATGCCGCGGCGGTGCGCCACGGTGCCGAGCATGCCTTCCGGCTGCTGTTCCTGATGAGCGCGGGGGTGTCGCTGCTGGCGCCGTTCCTGGTGGCGCGGCTGCCGGAGAAGGTGCTGCGCGGCAGCGCCGGCAGCGCGCCGGTGGCTGCGGAGTAAATGTACTGAAGGCTGCCCCGGGATGTTCTAGCCGGCAGCCGCGTCGGCATCGCCGCCGCGTGCCACGCGCCGCCGAGCCCGTGCCGCCAGCCCCGCGCCCAGCGCCCAGCGCAGCGCCGGCGCAAGCACGCGCATGCCGGCCCGCGTGGCCGAGCGCCGCAGCGAAGGCCCGTCGAGGTCGAGCTGCTGCCGCGCCCACGGTGGCAGCAAGGCAATGCCGGCATCGGCCATGATCCGCACCGCGGGTTGCAGCAACGGGTTGGCCACGGGCATCCTCCGCACCAGCCGCACCACTTCACGGGTGCGCTCGCTGGCCTGCAGCTGGGGCCGCATCGCTTCCAGGTAGGCCGCCACCGCGGCGCGCGAGCGCGGCACATCGGCAGCGCCGAGCAGCAGCGCGATGCGCGCGACTTCGTCGTAATAGCGGTCCTGATCGGCATCGCCCAGCGGCCCGACATAATGCAGGTAGCCCGCCATGAAGCTCGACACTTCGGCCACATGCACCCACGTCAGCAGCGCCGGATCCGTCGCCGCATAGGGCCGCCCGTCCGGCGCCACGCCGGTGACGCCGGCATGGATGCGCCGCACGCGCCCGATCAGCGCCATGGCATCGTCGCGGCTGCCGTAGGTGGTGCCGGCAATAAACTGCGCGGTGCGGCCGAGCCGGCCCTGCATGTCGGTGCGAAAGCTGGAGTGGTCCCACACGCCGGCCAGCGCCAGCGGATGCAGCGTCTGCAGCAGCAGCGCGCTGACGCCGCCGGCCAGCATTGCCGGGAAGTCCGCATGCACGCGCCAGCAGACCGCGTCGGGGCCGAACAGGCCGGGGTCGCCGGGCGGGTTGTCATAGTCGAGGGTGAGGCCCGAGTTGCTGCGGGTCAGCGCGCGCACCTGCGCGCCGGCGTGCGCGCGCACCCTGGCCATCGGTCCAGGCGCGCTGCGTTCGCGCTGGGCGCGGCGGGAAACCGCAGGATCGGCGGGATCGGTGTGGCTGGACAAGACCGTGTGGCAATCAGGAAGACGTCACGGCCAGCATACACGGTAAGCCGCGCAAGCGCGCACGCGCTGCCCGCGGCAGCACCGGCAAGCTCAGCGAAAAAGGGCCGGACCTTCCCTTCGGAAGATCCGGCCGGTCAAGTTCCGGCGTATGCCCCTGCGGCCGCACCGCATGTTGCTGCCGCACATACCCGGATAGCTGCCCCTATCTCAGCAGGCGAGCCTGACTGCTGAAGTTACTGCTGGCGTTGTCCGCCTTGCTGGCCGCCCTGGCCGCCCTGACCGCCCTGTTGGCCGCCCTGGCCGCTTTGCTGACCACTGCGTTGACCGCTCTGCTGGCCCGGTTGCGAGCTGCCGCGATCCTGCTGTTGCTGTTGGCCTTGACCGCGGTCCTGGTTACCCATTTGACCGCCGCCTTGTTGTTGTCCCATGCCGCCTGATTGTTGGCTGCCGCGTTGGCCAGATTGCTGTTCTTGTTGCTTTTGGTCCTGCTTTTGGCCCGACTGCGATTGACCCGGCTGTTGCTGCTGTCCCATTGCTAGTCTCCTTGACGCGGCGGACTGCCGCATTCCGGTATTCGCAATCGCCATGCCAAGCACGCCCGCGCTGCCAGCGGGCTTGCCATTGCGGGCAGCGCCCCATGCTGCACCCGCAGGAGGTGCCCGCTTTTACAACAGGTGGCCCGATTTACACACCCTTGCCGCCGCCGCTCCAGCGTGGCGTTGGGCGAACACGCGGGTATGGACCTTGCGGACTGACAGGTGCCAGCTCCGCGTGCCAGGCAGCGCATGCGGCGGATGCGCTGGAAACCTGTACAGGAGACAAAGCCATGCGAATTTCCCGACTATCCGCGCGCGGCCTCAAGATGGCCTGCGTGGCCGCGGCGCTGGCGGCTGCCGGCAGCGCACAGGCGCTCGACAAGAGTGGCCTGATATTCATCGCGGCCGACAACACGCCAGCGGCGCCGGTCAACTCCGCGCCAGGCATGCCGGGCCGGCCCGATCCTGATCGCGGCGCAAGCGCCGACATGAGCGCCGACATGAGCGCCGACAAGGCCAAGCAGGCCGTCGAGGATGGCGCCATCACCACCAGGATCAAGACCAGGTTGCTGACCACCAAGGACCTCAAGTCGACCGGCATCCGCGTGAAGACGAAGAACGGCACGGTTGAAGTGGGCGGCACGGTGCCAAGCCAGCAACAGCGTGACCTCGCGCTGGACATGATCCGCAGTGTCGAAGGCGTGACTTCGGTGAACGACAACCTCAAGGTTTCTTCGCGCTGACCGGTTGCAGCGCCATGCCCGGCACGCCGATGCCCGCGTCCGTGCTTGTGCGGGACGCAGGGCCCCGGCGCCAGCGCCGGTTTTACGGATTGGCTAGGCGGCCTTGCGGCGCGTCGTGCCCGCGCTCTTGCGCGCCGTGGCATGAGGCTTCGCGCGCGATCCTGTGCGCGACTTGGCCGGCGCATGCTTTGCCGCGGCAGTGCGCTTGGCCGCAGTCCGCTTTGAGGGCGTTTTCTTCGTCGCGGCATGGCGTGCAGGCGTCTTGCGGCGGCTGCGGCCTTCGCCGGCGCGGTCGTCTTCGGCCTCGGTATCCTGCACCGCTTCCGATTCCTCCGCCGGCTTCGCGCGGCGCCGGCTCTTGTCGTCGCTCTTGTCGCCTCTCTTGCCGCCGCTCTTGCCACCATCATCCTTGCCGCGCTCGCCCAGGCTCTTGCGCAGCAGCGCCACCATGTCGATGACCTTGGCGCCCCGGCGCGGCGCTTCCTCGTCCTCGGTGGGCTGGGTCAGCTGGTGTGTCTTCCCGGACTCGATCTTCGCTTCGATGCGCGCCATCATGTCGTCGCGATAGGTGTCCCGGTACTGCTCCGGATTCCAGTCCTCGGTCATGTCGTCGACCAGCCTGGTTGCCATCTCGATCTCGCGCGCATGGGCGCCGCTGCCCTTGGCGCTCGACGCCTTCGGCAGGCGCAGCTCGGAGATCGGCAGCACCTCGTCGGCGAAGCGCATGGTGTTGAGCACCAGCGCGTCGTCGTGGACCAGCATCGCCGCCAGGTGCTGGCGATTGCGCAGCACCACCAGCGCCAGCGCGGCGCGGCCGGTGCGCCGCATCGTCGCACGCAGCAGCGCATAGCCGCGGTCGCCGCGCTTGTCCGGCTCGAGATAGTAAGGCGTGTCGAAGTAATAGGGCGGAATGCTCTCCGCGTCGACGAAGCCCACGATGTCGACCGTCTGCGTGGCTTCAACATTGGCCTGGCGGAAATCCTCGTCGTTCAGCAGCACGTACTCGTCCTTGGCGTACTGGTAGCCCTTGACGATGTGCTCCTTGTCGACCGGCTTGCCGGTGCTCTTGTTGATGCGCTGGTAGCCCACCGGGGCCATGTCGCGCACGTCTAGCAGGTCCAGGTCGAGCGTCTGGCTGCGCGAGGCCGGCCGCAGGACGACCGGGATGTTGACGAGGCCAAAGGTAATGGCGCCTTTCCAGATGATGCGGGACACGTGACGGCTCCTTTACCGCATTTATCGCGTGCGCGTTGCGGCGGCGGTGGCGGCTGGTCGCCCGGTGGCGGGTCGGAGACGGGTTCCGGAGGGCCCGGCGGCGGCTCGGGCGGTGGGACTTCCGGCTCTCGCGGGGGGATGTCGGGGTCGGGCGTGGTATGCACGTAGGCTCCTTGTCAGGGTTGATGGCGGACCGGCATGGCTGAGCGGCATGGCTGAGCGGCTAAGCGCGGTTCTCGCCGAGCGTATCGAGCAGGCGCGTCAGCGCGTCAAGATCGGCGGGCTTGACCAGGTGCTGGTCGAAGCCCGCTTCCATTGCGCGGCGACGGTCCTCGGGCTGGCCGAAGCCGGTCAAGGCGACCAGCGTGGCGCCGCGCATCTCGGGCAGCGCGCGCAGCCGGCGCGCGGTTTCGAAGCCGTCCATGGCCGGCATGCCGAGATCCAGCAGCACTACTTCCGGGCGTGCGGCGCTGGCGCGCGCGACAGCGGTGGGCCCGTCCGGCGCGGTCACCACGGTGTGGCCCATGGTCTGCAGCGTCATGGTCATGGCTTCGAGCGCGTCGGCGTTGTCGTCCACCACCATGATCCGCCGCGGCACGCCGCTGTACGCCGAGGACTTGCCGGTGCCGGGATGCCACTTGTGCCACGGCTCAACCGGCAGCGTGACAGTGAAAGTGCTGCCCTGGCCGGGGCCGGGACTGTCGGCGCGGATCGTGCCGCCATGCAGCACGACCAGCTTCTGCACCAGCGTCAGGCCGATGCCTGGTCCATCGTGGGGGAACGCGTTGCGCGGCGCCGTGCCATCGTCGACGTAGCCGTTGTCTTTGCCTGCATGTTCACCGGTGGGATCGTGAGGGGCCAGCGGGTCGAACAGGAGCCGCTGCAGCGACTCGGACAGTCCGGTGCCGTTGTCGCGCACACGCACCGTGACGTAGCCGCCGGCGGAATCACTGGCGGACTGGCCGGCCGGATCCTGGTCGAGCGTGGCGTCGAGCGCGATCTGGCCGCCCGGGGGCGTGTAGGCGGCGGCGTTGTGCAGCAGGTTGCAGAAGATCTGCGTCAGCCGCACCAGGTCGCCGCGCACCGGCAGCGGTTGCTCGGGCAGCGACAGGCGCAGCGTGTGGCCGTAGGCATCGAGCTCCGGCCGCACGGCTTCGACCGCGGTATTGAGCGCGGCACGCAGCTCTACCAGATCCTGGCGCAGCGTGATGCGGCCCTGGTTGAAGCGCGAAATATCGAGCAGCTCGTCGACCAGCCGGGTCAGGTGGTGCAGCTGGCGGCCGATGATGTCGCGCGCCCGGAACATGTCCTCGCGCGAAGGCGACAGCTGCTGCAGCATGTCGGCCGCGCTGCGCAGCGGTGCAAGCGGGTTGCGCAACTCATGCGCCAGCATGGCCAGGAACTGGTCCTTGCGCCGCTCCTCGTCGTGCAGCGTGCGTCCCGCGCGGTTCTGCAGTGTGACGTCCTGGAAGATGCCGGCAATGCGCAGCGGCCGGGCATTGCCGGTCTCGTCGCGCGCGGCCTGACCCTTGCCGTGCACGGGGAAGGCGCGCGCGCGGATCTCGCGCAGCTGCCCGTCCGGCCGCGTCATCTGGAATTCGATATCCATGCGGCCGTCGCTCAGCATGCTGGCGAGAGCGGCCTCGACGCGCGGGCGGTCGGCCGGGGCGAGGCGGTCCAGGCAGTGGCGCGGGTCTTCCATCAGGTCTTCTGCGGAATGGCCCCACAGCGCTTCGAACGAAGGGCTGACGAACAGCAGCCGCCGCGCGGCGGGATCGAAGATCCAGACCACGTCGGCCAGCGACTCCGCCAGCTGGCGGAACAGGTCCTCGTTGTCGTGCAGTGCCTGCGTGGTGCGGTGGTAGGCATCTTCCGCCCCGCGCAGCCGCAGCAGCGCCTGGATGCTCGACAGGACTTCCTCGGGCTCGGCTGGTTCGACCAGGTAGCCGTCGGCGCCGCAATTCAGCGCCTCGACCCGCTGGCGCGCCTGGGCCACGCCCGGCGAGGTCAGCAGCACCAGGGTGCGTGCGATCTGGGGATCGTCCTTGATCAGCCGGCACACCTCCAGTCCACTGATATCGGGCAGGCGCGACGACAGCAGCACCAGCGCGGGCGCATGCTGGCGCACCAACGCCAGTGCCGACTGGCCGGTGGCCGCCTCGATCACGGAGAACTCGCCGCGATGCAGGATGCGGCTCTTGACGTAGCGCGGGCCTTCGCGATCCTCGACGTTGAGGATCAGCGGGGCGCGCTCGGCTTGCGGGCGCATGGCGTCACGCTGACGGGCGCTTTCGCGCACGTCCGCAGCCGATCACGCTCGCGCAGGCGCGCGGCGGGTTCGGAAACAGGTAAAAGCGCACCGGCGGCGTGCCCTCGGGTGTAAATCTTGCCACGCCCGGTGACGCCTCGGTTGCAGTTATTACATGTGCGCGGAAGTGATCCATTGCCTTCCCCCTTGTAGCGGCTTTATCCACGGGCTCTCGATGAGGCCTTTTCGCTTCGCAGTGGCAAGAGGCATGCCGGCACCCGGGGCGCGGCCGGGCTTCAGCGGCGCTCGGCCTCGCCGCTGTGGGCCTCGGCGCTCGGCGAGGTGCCGCCGTGCGGGCCGGTCGAACGAGGGGCTTCGGCAGATTTTTGCGAAACCTTGCCCGGCTCGGTGGCGCCCGCTGCGGTGGCGCCCTTGCCGAAGCGCGTGGCCAGCTGGTCTTGCACGCGAGCCAGGGCTTCGGCCTGTTGCTTGGCCGCTTCCGCCTCCTTGGCCTTCTTGGCTTCGGCGGCCTGCTGCTGCTCGGGCGTGGGTGCGGGCAGGCGCGCCTGCACCGGCGCGGCTGCGAACGACAGCATCGCGCAGGACACCAGCAGGCTGTGCAGCGCGCGCCGGTTGCGCGGCGCGCCGGTCCTGGCGCCACCACCGGCAGCGCGGATCGTACCGGGAATGCTGAGGTGGATCATGGCAGTCTCTCCATAGGTCGCGGCCCGGCGCTCACGCCGGCTGTCTATGGAAGGCGGGGCAAGAAATGTGCCGCGAGTGTGTTGCGATGTGGCTCAGCCGGCGCGCCCGAGCCGTGCCGCGGCGCGGGTGATGGCCTGCCGCACGCCGGCATAGCCGGCCCACGGATCGTCGGCCTGCAAGGCCTCGAGCCGCGGGCCCACGTTGGCGACGGTCCATTGCGCCGCGCTCTCCAGCGTATCGAGTTCTTCCCATGAGACCGGGATCGATACGCCCAGCCCTGGCCGCGCGCGTGCCGAGAACGCAGCGACGGTGGTCGCCCCGAAACCATTGCGCAGGTAATCGATGAAAATCTTCCCTACGCGGTTGCGCGCGCCACTCTTGGCGACGAAGCGCTGCGGGATGGTGGCGGCGACATGGCGCACCACGTCTTGCGCGAAGTCCTTGACCTCGTCCCAGCCGGCGCTCGGCGTGACCGGCACCGCCACGTGCAGGCCCTTGCCGCCGCTGGTCTTCAGGAAGCTGGCCAGGCCAAGCTCGTCGAGCAGTGCCTTCATCAGCGCGGCGGCCTCCTGCATCTGCTCCCAGGGCACGCCTTCGCCGGGGTCAAGGTCGAAGATGATGCGGTTGGGCCGGTCGATGCTGCGCTTGCTGGCGTTCCAGGTGTGGAACTCGACCACGTTGAGCTGGCCCGCCGAGACCAGCGCCTCGGCCGACACGATCTCCAGCAGCGCGGGATGTCCCGGCCACAGCGACGGGTCCAGGATGTTGATGCCGTCGACGCGCAGCGTGTCGCCATGGCGCTGGAAGAACTGTTCCCCGCCCACGCCGGCAGGGGCGCGCACCATCGCGATCGGGCGGCCGCGCAGGTGCGGCAGCATCAGCGGCGCGGCCTGCTCGTAGTAGCGCACCAGGTCGCCCTTGGTCAGGCCGGAGGCGGTGTCGATCACGCGTTCGGCATGGCTGATCCGGACCTTGCCGTCGAGCGCGGTGGTCCTGGCTGCGCGCTTTGCGGGGGGCTTCGCTGCCGCCTTCTTCGCAGTCTTCGCTGTGGCCTTTTTTCCCTTGCCGGCCGGTGCCGCCGGCGTCTCGACCGACACCGCGCCGGCCGGCTTGTCGGTGCGCAGCCCGTGGAACACGGCATGGCGCACGCGGCCTTCGCGGGTCCAGCTGCCGAACGAAACCTCGGCCACCAGCTTCGGCCGTACCCAGTGCCCCTTCACGCCAGCCGGCACGGTTGCGAACGGCGACTTATCGGCACGCAGCGCCTCAAGCTGCGCGCGCAGTTCGCCGAGCGTGCGCGTGTCGAAGCCGGTGCCGACATTGCCGGCATAGCGCAGCCGGCCGCCCCCGCTGTCGTGCACGCCCAGCAGCAGCGAGCCGATGCCGGTGCGGCTGCCCCTGGGATCGGTAAAGCCCGCCACCACGAACTCCTGGCGCAAGGTGCATTTGAGCTTGATCCAGGTGTTGCTGCGCGTGCTGACGTAGCTGGAATCGGCGCGCTTGCCGATCACGCCTTCGAGCTTCATGCGGCAGGCGGCATCGAGCATTTCGTCGGGGCTGGCTTCGAAGTCCTCGCTGAACTGCAGCCGCGGCGATGTGTTGCCGGCAAAGATATGCCGCAGCAGCGCGCGGCGCTCGGCCAGCGGCACCTTGCGCAGGTCATGGCCGGCATAGAAGGGCAGGTCGAACACGAAGTACTGGATCGCCTCGACGCGCGCCGTATCGAATGCGTTTTGCAAGGCCTGGAAATCGGTCTCGCCATGCTTGCCGAGCACGACGATCTCGCCGTCGAGCCAGCCGTCGGGCAGGCCCAGCGTGCCGACGTCGCGCGCCAGCGCGCGCAGTTTCGCGGTCCAGTCATGGCCCTGGCGCGTGAACAGCCGCACGTCCTTGCCGTCGATGCGCGCCAGCACCCGGTAGCCGTCGAACTTGATCTCATAGCGCCAGGCCGCGGTGTCCGCGGGAGGCTTGTCGACCAGCGTGGCCAGCTGCGGCGCCAGCGCCAGCGGCAATGCCGCGCGCGGCGCACCGGTCGGTGGCTTCAGTGCTTTGGCAGGGGATGTGGCGTTGGCTTTTCCGTGCGATTTCCCACCGGAGTCAGCCTTGCCGGCACGCTTTGCCGCCGGCTTGGCGGAACGGTTGGCACCTTTAGCCTTGCGCGCCGTGCCGCCCAGCACGCTGTCGGGCAGCGCCTCGACCACGTCGAACTCTGCAGCCGGCATCGCGGCGTCGTCGCGCTCCTTGATCAACAGCCAGGCGTCCTGCTCCTTTTGCCGGCTGCCGTGCATCCGCACCAGCGTCCAGTGGCCATGCAGCTTCTCGCCGCGCAGCTCGAACTTGAGCTTCCCGGCGCGGTAGCCCGCCTCGGCGTCGCCGACCGGCACCCAGGTGCCGCGGTCCCATACGATCACCGTGCCCGCGCCGTAGTGCCCGGCGGGGATGACCCCTTCGAAGCCGGCGTAGTCCATCGGATGGTCTTCGACGTGGACCGCCATGCGCTTGTCGTCCGGATCCAGGCTTGGGCCCTTGGGTACCGCCCAGCTTTTCAGCGTGCCGCCGAGTTCGAGCCGGAAGTCGTAGTGCAGCCGCCGCGCCGCGTGCTTCTGGATCACGAACGACAGCTCGCCGGCGCGCTTGCGCGGTGCGCCGCGCTTGCGGGCGGCGGCACCGCTGGGCTCGGGCGTGGCGCCGAAGTCGCGCATGCGGCGGTATTTGTCCAGCGCGGCGCTGGCCGTGCTGCGCTTGCGCGCCGCTGCTCCGCTCTTGCGCGCCGCCGGCGGAGAGCCCTTGCGGGCAGGCCTGCCGCTGCGCGCGGTCGTACGCTTTGCCGCCGTGCGGCTGTCGCCGGAATCCTGTCGCGTCGTCTTGGCCATGGCTGTCGGCGGTTGGGGAAGATGCATCCAGCTTAGGCAGCACATGGCGCTGCCGAAATCGGCGCCAGTCCTACAGCGGGACAGGATGGCGCCGTGACGGCTCACGCACGGCAGCGTGCGCTGGCCGGCATGTGGTTCTTACCGGACGTTGTAATTCTGCCGCGCGACCGCTTCGGCCCGCGCGCGCGCGCGGGCCGAAGCGCATGGGAACGCAATTTGCGAGCCTCCAATTTGCGAGGGCTCATTTGCGATGCTTGACTGGCGATGAACCATTGCTACGTCCGGCGCAGTGCCGGGACCATCCCGAGGAGGAAGCGGCAGATGAAACCAACCCTGAAGAAGATCGGCTCGCAGGTGATCGTTCTGACCGGCGCCACCAGCGGCGTGGGACTGGTCACCGCGCGCAAGGCCGCCGCGCGGGGTGCGCGGCTGGTGCTTGTGGCGCGCAGCGATGATTCGCTGCACAAGCTGGCCGAAGAGCTGCGCGAGCAGGGCGCCGAAGTCATCACTGTCACCGCCGATGTGGGCCGGCACGAAGACGTCGCCAAGGTCGCGCATGCCGCGATCGAGCGCTTCGGCGGCTTCGACACATGGATCAATAACGCCGGCGTGACGATCTTCGGCCGCCACGGCGACGTGCCGCTGGAAGACCAGCGGCGCCTGTTCGACACCAACTACTGGGGCACGGTCCACGGCTCGCTGGCGGCAGCCGCGCACCTGCGCGAATGCGGCGGCGCCATCATCAACATGGGCAGCGAGGCCTGCGACGGACCGCTGCCGCTGCAGAGCGCGTACGTGGCTTCGCAGCATGCGATCAAGGGCTTTACCGATTCGCTGCGGCTGGAACTGGAACAGGAACAGGCGCCGGTCAGCATCACGCTGATCAAGCCCGCCGGCCTGGAAACGCCGCTGGCCATGCATGCCAAGAACTTCCTCGACGTCGAGCCGCGCCTGCCGCCGCCGCTGTACGATCCGGCGCTGGCCGCCGATGCGATCCTGTTCGCCGCCGAGAACCCGCGCCGCGATCTCTTCGTCGGCGGCGCGGCCAAGGCCTTCTCCGCCGCGGCGTACCACACGCCGCATGCCTTTGACCGGTTCATGCGCCGCTTCATGGGCCGTGCGCAGCAGACGCGCCACCCGGCGGGCCCGCTCGAGGACAACACGCTGTACGGCAGCGGCAGCGGGCTCCAGGAGCGCAGCGGCACGCGGACCGCGCTCCGGTCGTGCCCCTATACGACCACGGCACGGCATCCGGTACTGGCCACCGCACTGGTGGTCGGCGCGTCCGCCGCGTTGGCGGCGGTGGTGCAGATGCGCCGGGGGCGCTGACGCTAGCTCTGCGGCCTGTCACGGCCACACCGGCAAGCAGACGCGCGTGACGTGCGCTGCGGTCGCGATGGATGCCACGAAGACCTATCATGGTTTGGATGCCCGCCCACTGGCGGGCATTTGGCCGTGCAGTACGCGTACCGCATGCCGGACGCCGCATCCGTCGTACTAACGGCTTGCCATGTTCGTCCACTACCACATAGGGTTTGTCCATGTCGGAGCCGCAAGCGGCAAAAAGTGCCCGCGCGCCACATCTGGCAGAGGCGGGAGGCGTCCTCGTCAGGCAAGCCGGCCAGCCCATCGCTGAGCAATACCGGCGCATGCTGGACGCGCTCGAGGACGCGGCGGTGTTCGAAACCGATGCAGAGGGCCTCATCGTGGCATGGCCCGACGCCGCGCAGCGCGTATTCGGCTACCGCGCCGAAGACATCGCCGGCCGCCATTTCTCCTGCCTGCACCGCGCCGACGATGTCGCCGCCGGCTTGCCGCTGCAGTGGCAGCAGGCCGCGGCGCGGGCCGGCAGCGCGCGCGACCGGGGCTGGCGCGTGCGCCGCGACGGCAGCCAGTTGCAGGCCGCCTGTGTCATGCATGCGAGCGCCGGTGGCTTCGTGGTGGCTTGCCGCGATATCACCGTGCAGGAAGCCGCGTCCGAGCACGCCCGCCTGGCCGAGTCGCGCCTGCAGCTGCTGGCCGACAACCTGCCCGGCACCGCGGTCTGCGAACTGGACCTGGATGGCACCATCCGCAGCTGGAACGCCGGCGCGCAGGCCGTGACCGGATACGAGCCGGCCGACGCGATCGGCAAGCCGCTGGCGTTGCTGTACACCGGGCCGGATGCCGCGGCGGGGCGCGACCGCGCGGCGCTCGAAGCCGCGCGCGCCTGCGGACAGTGGGCCGGCGACGAGCGCCTGGCACGCCAGGATGGCGCGATCGTGCGCTGCCAGACCCGCATGGTGCTGGTGCGCGATGCCGCGGGCTGCCCGGCCGGGCTGCTCTGGACCGCGCGCGACATCAGCGACGCACTGCGCCTGGAGCTGCTCGAATCGGGCAACCGGCGCCTGCAGTCCTTCCTTGGCATCCTCGGGCACGAACTGCGCAACCCGCTGGCGCCGGTGCGCAATGCGGTCGAGGTGATCGCGCTGACGCCGGACGCCGGTGCCCGCATCCGGCATTGCGCCGCGATCATCGAGCGGCAGCTGCGCCAGCTCGAGCGGCTGGTCAACGACCTGCTCGATGTCGGCCGCGTGACCGCGGGCAAGATGAGGATGGAGCTGACGCCGACCTCCTACAACGACGTGGTCAGCACCAGCCTGGAGGCAATCCGCCCGGTGCTCGATGCCGCCGGCCAGCAACTGGTGGCGGAGCTGCCCGCGGCGTCGCCCTACGTGCGCGCTGACGCCAACCGGCTCGGACAGGTGCTGCTGAACCTGCTCAGCAATGCCACCAAGTACACTCCGCGCGGCGGCACTGTCAGCGTGCGGGTCCACGTCGAGCCGGCACGCGTGGTGACACTCATCTCCGATACCGGCCGTGGCCTGCCGCCGGCGGCGCTGGACCGGATCTTCAACCTGTTCTCGCAGGAAGCCGAGGCCGGCAGCCGCAGCGGGCTCGGCGTCGGGCTGGCGCTGGCCAAGGCCGTGGTCGAAGCGCACGGCGGCGCGATCCAGGCCGACAGCGCCGGGCCCGGCCAGGGCAGTACCTTCACCGTGATCCTGCCGCGCGCCGGCGCGCCGCGCCGCGAAGCAGCCGCGCCGGCATCGGGAACGCCCCCGCGGCGGCGCGTGCTGGTGGTCGACGACAATGCAGATTCCGCCGACAGCATGGCCGAACTGCTGAACATGCTAGGCCACGACGCGCGCGCGGCCTATGGCGGCCATCAGGCGCTGGCGCTTGCCGGCAGCTTCCGCCCGGACTGCGTGCTGCTGGATCTGGAGATGCCCGACATGTCGGGCTATGAAGTCCTGCAGGCGCTGCGCCAGACCTGCGCCGCGGAGGTGCGCTTCCTGGCGCTGACCGGGCGCGGCACCCCGGAGGACCATCGGCGCAGCGAGATGGCCGGCTTCCATGGGCACCTGACCAAGCCGCTGGCGATCGATGCGCTGTTGCGCGCGCTGGCCGATCCGACCGGCGCGCCGCGGTCTCAGAGCGAGCGGTAAGCGTCCAGCCGGTTGTACAGCGTTTTCAGGCTGATGCCGAGGGCGCGCGCCGCCTGGCGCTTGTCGCCGTCGAAGCGCGCCAGCGTGGCCATGATGATCTCGCGCTGGGTATCGGCCAGCGTGGTGCCCACGCGCACGTTGACCACGCCATCCACCGTGGTGGGCCGCGGCGGCTGCGTGGCCAGGTTGGGATTGCCGATCTCCACCACCTTGTCGGCGAGGATAAAGGCGCGGTAGACCGCGTTCTTCAGTTCGCGCACGTTGCCCGGCCAGTCATAGCGCACCAGCCGGTCGAGGGACGCGGCCGAGAAGGCCTTGTCGCTGTGTTCCATCGCATTGTATTCGGCGAGGAAGTGCCGCGCCAGCGGCACGATATCGTCCGGGCGCTCGCGCAGCGGCGGGATATGCAGCGGAAACACGGCCAGCCGGTACAGCAGGTCTTCGCGCAGCTGGCCGGTGCGCACAGCGTCGACCGGGTCGCGGTTGGTCGCGGCCAGGATGCGCACGTCGGTGACGATCAGCGTATCGCCGCCGACGCGGTGGAAGGTGCGGCTTTCCAGAACCCGCAACAATTTGATCTGCATCTCGAGTGGCATTTCGGTGACTTCGTCCAGGAACAGGGTGCCGCCCTGCGCCTGCTCGAAGTACCCCGCCTTCTGCTCGATCGCGCCGGTAAAACCGCCTTTCTCGTGCCCGAACAGCTCCGACTCGATCAGCGTCGGCTGGATCGCGCCGCAATTGACGGCGATGAAGGGGCCGTTGCGCCGCGCGCTGCGCTCATGCACGGCGCGCGCCACCACTTCCTTGCCCGAGCCGCTTTCCCCCACTGCCAGCATGGTGACATCGGTCGGCGCCACCCGCTCCACCTGGGCCATCAGGCGCTGCATGGCCGGCGCGGTGCTTTCCCACAGCAGCGAGACCTGCGAGGGCACGGCACGGCGCGGCGCGCCTTCACCGGGCGCAGGGGAAAACGGGGCCTGGCGGGGTGAGGCGGTGACGGCGGCGCTGCGCCGGGGAGGCGTGGTGGTCACTGGCACGATCGAAGGCAGGGCTTGGCGAGCTTGTCGTGTGAGGGTGGGAAGTTCCTATGCTAGCCTTTGCCACGGGGCCTTGCCATAGCCGCGCGGTCCTGCGCGGAAAGTTCCGACACCTGTGTCAGACAGACACCGGCAACCACGGCGCCAGGCCCCGCTTAGACTTGCATTACGCAGTGGACTGGCAGTACGCAGCCGGAACCGTGCCGCCCCTGTCCTGAACTGCCCGGCATGCCTGCCTGGCCGCGCTTCGCATGGCGCGCGGCGGCGGCTGCGGTACCTGGCGCCGGGCGGGCAATCGGGGCAGGCGTCTTTGCCGGTTCCGCAGGAGTTTCCATTAAGTCTCACTGACGGATCGTATGCCCCACATCCTGATTGTTGATGACGATGAGAACGCATGTGCCGCGCTGGCGGAGATCGTCGCCATGGAAGGTTTCACTTCCGCCACCGCCGGCAGCCTGCGCGAAGCCCGGCTGCAGTTCGGCTGGCACATGCCTGACGCGATTGTCGCCGACCTGCGCCTGCCCGACGGCAACGGCATGGAGCTGTTCGACGAGGTCGGCGCCTCCGGCGTGGAAGTGATCCTGACCACCGGCTATGCCAGCGTCGAAAGCGCGGTCGAGGCGCTGCGCGCCGGCGCTACCGACTACCTGGTCAAGCCGATCAACGTGGCGCGGCTGCAGACCGTGCTCAAGCGCCTGGCCACCACCGGCGAGCTGCGCGCCGAAATCCATTCGCTGCGCGGCGAACTGCGCCGCTACGGCCGCTTTGGCCGGCTGATGGGCAGTTCGGAAGTGATGCAGGCGGTCTATGACCAGCTCGCGCGCGTGGCGCCCACCGAGGCCACGGTGCTGCTGATCGGCGAAAGCGGCACCGGCAAGGAGCTGGCCGCGCAGACCGTGCATGAGCTGTCATCGCGGCGCCGCCAGCCCTTCCTCGCGGTCAATTGCGGCGCGATCTCACCCACGCTGATCGAGAGCGAGATGTTCGGCCACGAGCGCGGCAGCTTTACCGGCGCCGACCGCCAGCACAAGGGCTACTTCGAGCGCGCCGACGGCGGCACGCTGTTCCTCGACGAAATCACCGAGATGCCGGCCGAGTTGCAGGTCAAGCTGCTGCGCGTGCTGGAAACCGGCACCTTCATGCGCGTGGGCACCAACCGCGAATGCCATGCCGACGTGCGCGTGCTGGCCGCCACCAACCGCAACCCGGAAGAGGCCGTGGCCGACGGCAAGCTGCGCGCCGACCTGTTCCACCGCCTCAATGTGTTCCCGGTGGAACTGCCGCCGCTGCGTGCGCGCGGCGACGACGTGATCCAGATCGCCAACCTGATGCTGGACCAGCTCAATGGCGAGCAGGGCACACAGCGGCGCTTCGCCCCCAGCGTGCTCGACAGCCTGCGCCTGCATGCCTGGCCGGGCAATGTGCGCGAGCTGCGCAATTTCGTGCAGCGCGCTTTTATCATGGCCGACGAGGACCTCATCACCGAGGTGCAGGTGCCGCTGCAGGTGGCGGCCACGCAGGCCCCCGGCGCGGCGGTGGTATCGGTGCCGGTGGGCATGTCGCTGGCCGACGCCGACCGCCAGCTGATCTTCGCCACGCTGG
Organism: Cupriavidus phytohabitans; assembly: GCF_000426345.1. Lineage (GTDB taxonomy): Bacteria > Pseudomonadota > Gammaproteobacteria > Burkholderiales > Burkholderiaceae > Cupriavidus. Next base: position 102,363 of record NZ_AUFE01000004.1, read on the forward strand.
AGCAGTGCGCCGGCGTCAAGAAGCATGCCGCCGAGATCCTTGGTATCAGCTTGAAGACTTTGTACAACCGGCTGGAAGATTATGCCGCCCGCGGGGAGCTGCCCGAGTGGCTGCGCGCCTCGCGCAACGACACGGGATCGTCCGCGACCGGTTGACTGGCCGGGGATGCCATGCGGGCCGGCCTCCCAGCGCTGCGTGCAGCACGTTTCTTGCTTCCAGGCCAAGCAGCCAACCTGGCCGACCAGACGCCAATCCGACCATGATGCAACCGCAGCCGCCGTCCAGCCAGCCGGACGTTCCTGACGATCATTCCGCGGACGTGGCCGCCGGCGCGGATTCCGCCGACGCGGCCGTGGTGCGCGCGGTGCAGGAAGTCAGTACGCTGATCGAGCAGTCTGCTCATGACCTGCGCTCATCGCTCAATGCCATCCAGAGCTGGGCCTACGTGCTGGACCGCGCTTTCGATACGGCGCCGGCGCCGGCGCAGCGGGCGCTCGACGGGATTCGCGCCGGCACCCAGCAGCAGCTGGCGCTGATCGAGGAAATGGAGGAATCGGTGCGCCTGCTGGCCGACGAGCGCGCGCCGAGCTGGCAGCGCGTCGACCTGCTCGATGCCGCGACGCAGGCCATTGCCGACCGCCGCCCGGCCGCCGAGGCGCGAGGGGTGCTGCTGGCCCCCGTCACCACCGACGGCGCGGGTGATGGCGCGTATGGCATCGACGCCGATGCGACCCGCCTCAGCCCGTTGCTGCGGCACCTGCTGGTGCACTGCATCTGGCGCGCGCCCGCGGGGGGCTCGGTGGCATTGCATCTGTTCGGCGAGCCCGCCCACGTGAAGCTGCGCATCACCGAGAGCCCGCCGCTGGACCAGCAGCGCAGCGCGAGCCGGCTGGCGGCGCTGACCGACTTCTTCGGCCGCCGCGCCGCGGCCGATGGTGCCACACAGGCGCGGCAGAGCACCGCGCTGCTGCTCACGCGGCGCATGGTCGAGATGCATGGCGCCATGCTCAGCGCCGAAAGCGACGGCTGCCAAACGGACAAGGTCAGCGTCTGCATCGCCGTCAGGTTCCCGCGCCAGCCACGAATGGCGTGACAGCGCGATTGCGCGCGCCTTCCATCCTTTGCTTGACGATGTAGTTTTTACCGGCATGTCCGGCGCGGCGCGCATTGGCCGGGCGCCGGCGGCGCGCCCAGCGTGGCGCTCGGCGGGCAGGTAGCGCGCGGCGGTTCGGCCCGGCCAGTCTGGCCCGGCCTTTGCATGGGTAAGTCACTCAACCAAGGAGGGAACAACCATGCCTAAAGCCAGCCGCAAGTCCGACAAGGCCGCGCAGGTTGCCCACAAGCCGTCCGGCGCGAAATCCTCGGCATCCACCGCAAGGTCCTCGGCCAAGCCTGGCGCGCGATCGGCCACCAAGCCAGCCGCCAAGCCGGCCGCGAAGCCTGCTGCAAAGACTGCGACCAGGGCCGCGGCAAAACCAGCGGCCAAGCCGGCAGCGAAGCCCGCGGCCAAGCCTGCTGCCAAGGCCGCCAAGCCAGCCGCCAAGCCAGCCGCCAAGCCAGCCGCCAAGCCTGCTGCAAAGCCAGCCGCCAAGCCTGCTGCAAAGACCGCCACAAAGACCACGGCCCGCCCCGCAGCCAAGACCGCCGCGAAGGCTGACAAGCCGCAGGCGATGCGCGCCAGCGCCGCCTCCGACAAGCCCCAGCGCGGCAAGGAAGCCAGGACTTACCAGGCCGCCGTCGACGACTCCCTGGAGATGACCTTCCCGGCCAGCGACCCGATCTCGCCAAGCGCCGCCATGCACGCCGAAAGGAAGACGCAGACCGCGCGCGACGACGTCGACTGGAAGCTCAAGCGCGGCAGCGAGCAGCAGCCCGTGGGGGCCAAGCCGGCGGGCCAGCGCAAGGGCAGCGTGCGCGGCCGCTAGCGTAGCCGATGCGCGATTCCGATCAACAAGAAATGGAGCCAGCATGACCGCTATCGTCGCAGGTCGATTCGATAGTTTCAGTACCGCCGAATCCGTCGCCAGCCGCCTCAAGGCACGCGGTTTCGCGGACCAGGACCTCAGCTTGTTCTACGTCAATCCGCCCGGGCAGCACGCCGCTTACGCGGTGGGTGGAGACCACGCAGCCGATGCCGGCGCGCGCAAGTCCGGCGCCGGTGCCATTGCCGGCGTGGTGATCGGCGCCGCGGCGGGCGCTGCCGTGGGCGCGATGCTGGTGTCGGCGCTCTCAGCCGTGCCGCCGTTGTCGATCCTTGTGCTGGTCTTTGCCGTGGGCCTGGGCGCGTACCTCGGCTCGCTCGCGGGCGCGCTGGCGCTGGCGCGCGATGGGCGCCGCGATCCGGTGACCGGCCAGCCGCCGGTGCGCAATGCCGGCGTGCTGCTGGCCGCGCGCGTTCCCAGCGGCGATACCGCCGCGGTGGCGGACCTGCTGCGCCAGGAAGGCGCCAAGGACGTGGAGCGCGCCGACGGGCAATGGCTCGACGGCCGCTGGATGGATTTCGACCCGCTGGTGCCGCCGGTGCCGGCGGACGCGCGCCGCCAGGCACGGGGCATCCGGCCCCGCACCGAATGACTTCCTGCAGCGACTTGTTAACCCAAAACGGAGGTGTCCATGACCCCAGTCCAACCTGAATCCCCCGGCGAACAGCCGCGCGGCGCATCGATCGTCGGCGGCATCGACCGCGATTCCCCGGGCCCCGGCCCGTTCGTGATGGCCGCCGATACGCTCGAGGGCAACAAGGTGGTCGACCCGGCGGGCGACGACATCGGAACCATCGACCACATCATGATCGATGTCCTTGGCGGCCGCGTTGCGTATGCGGTGCTGGCCATGGGCGGCTTCCTCGGCATCGGCGAGAAGCTCTTTGCATTGCCGTGGTCCGCGCTCACGCTCGACACGCGCCGCAAGTGCTTCGTGCTCGGCGTCGAGAAAGACCGGCTCAAGGCCGCGCCCGGGTTTGACAAGGACCACTGGCCGAGCATGGCCGATTCGCAGTGGGCTACCAGCATTCACCAGTACTACGGCATTTCGCCGTATTGGGAAGCGGACCGCTACGATCCGTGGGGCTGAGGCGGGCTGAAGCGGACTGAGCGAGGGAGACAGCGCCGTGAGCCAGTGAGCGATGAACGAGGCGCCGGATCCGATCCGGCGCTTCCATTTTTTGGGAGTCAGACCTTGTGGTTGATCTGTCCGTACGGGCGCTGCGATGGGTCGGCTTGCATGCCGCTGTCTTCGGGCTGCGCCGGTGCCGCCTGTGGCCCTTCATGGCGCAGCGACAGCGCGTTGTGCACGCCGAGCACGCCGGCGCTGACGGCCGCGGCTTTCTCGATGCGCTGCGCGGTGTCGGCATCCTCCACGCAGCCCCGCACGGTGACCCGGCGATCCGCGACTTCGAGCGTCACGCCCTCGGGAAAGCGGCCGTCGAATGCCGCGGCGATCTCGGCGCGCACTGCCACGCGCAGCGCTTCGTCGTCGTCGGATGGGGAAGGGGCGTTCTGGTTCATTTCGGCTCCTCGACAGAAAAACCCTGTCCGGTGCAAGAACCATTCCCGCGCAAGCGGCCACCGGCATGCGCGCCGCACGCTGCAGGAACGCGAGTCGTGTGCCGCGGGCTGCCACGCAAGTGCTGCGCGCGTTGTAGGACTGCGCCCGCTGCACCTCGGCCCCATGCCCTCCATACGATGAAATCAGCATGCCACCGTGCCGGCGCACGGCGCGAACGAGCAAGGCGCAATCGAGGAGCGCAACGATGAGCAAGTCCAGCCCGAACCTGCCGCGCGTCAATCATCCGCCAGCGTCTGGCAGGCGTGCCAGCATATTGCACGCATTTGACCGCTTCGCGGGTGGTGCCACGCGCCAGGCCGGCTCTCCCACTGCATTTGTGCTCGCGCTCGGCGTGGTGGCCGCCTGGGCCATCACCGGGCCTATGTTCGCGTTCTCCGAGACCTGGCAACTGGTCATCAACACCGGCACCACCATCGTCACCTTCCTGATGGTGTTCCTGATCCAGCAGAGCCAGAACAAGGACGCCGTCGCGGTTCACCTCAAGCTCAACGAGCTGCTGGCCTCGCACCGCGAAGCCAGCAACATGCTGGTCTCGATCGAAGACCTCGACGAGGAAGAGTTGCTGCAGCTGGCTACCTTCTACCGCCAGCTGGCCGAGCTGGCCGACAAGGAAAACGGGCTCAAGATGAGCCATTCGCTGGACGAGGCGCGCGAAAACCACGCGGCCAAGCAGAAGGCCCGCGCCTCGCGGCAGTACCGCCCGAAGGACGGCGGCAGCGGTGCCGATGCGCATGCCATTGCCGACGCCAGTCCATAAGCCGCAGCACCGGGCCGCGGCACGCATGCCGCGGTAGCGTCAACTTGTCGCGCCAACCAGGTCATCGAGCAAGGAGCCACCCCGTGTCCGATCCGAACAAGGCAAGCAAGCGCAGGCAGATGAGCCCGGCCGCCGCCGCATCACGCGCGGTCATGGTGTACGGCTGCGACGCACTGGGGCAACCGGACAGCCACCTTGGCACCACCATGGCCAATATCGCGCGCAAGGTGGCCGAGATCGCAGGGATCGGGTACGCCGGTGCCTACGATGATGCCGCGCCGGGACAGCCGCGGCCGTACCTGGTGCCCGCGCAGACGCTGGTCGGGCAGGATCTTGCCGCGCGCCTCGGCGTGCACGGGGAGGGCGACCTGTTCGGCGGCGTGGTGCCGTACGCGTTCGTTGCCACCAAGGCGATCACGCACGGGCTGGTCGAGCCGGGCGCGGCCGCGCCAGAAGGATGGAACGAGGCCTTCGTGCAGCGCGTGGTCGGCGCGACGCTGCCGGGCTTCACTGCGTTCACCCTCGCCGATGCGCGCACCGCCGGCATGCGCCTGCTGGCACTGGGCCCGGTGCGGCTGAAGGAGCCATGCGGCATCGGCGGGCTGGGCCAGTCCGTGGTCGACTGCGAGCGCGCGCTGGACGAAGCGCTTGCAGCCATGCCCGATGCCGTGGTCGAAGCGCATGGCATCGTGGTCGAGCGGGACCTGGACGCGCCGCAGACCTATAGCGTTGGCCAGGTGGAACTGGCCGGACTGCGCGCCAGCTATTGCGGCACGCAGGGACTGACGCAGAACAACAGTGGCCGGCAGGTCTATGGCGGCTCGACGCTGACGGTGGTGCGCGGCGGCTTCGACACGCTGCTGCGGCAGCCGTTCGAGGCGCGCACGCTGGCTGCGGTGCGCGCGGCGATGGTGTATCACGACGCCGCGCTGGCCTGCTATGACGGCATGTTGCTGACGCGCTGCAACTACGACGTGGCCTTCGGCCCGGCCGCGGGTCCCGGCGCCGACCGCGAGCAGGTGCTTGGCGGTGTGCTCGAGCAGTCGTGGCGCGTAGGCGGCGCCACCGGTGCCGAGCTGGCGGCACTGGCGGCGCTGCAGGATGATCCAGGCCGCACCCGGGTGGTGGCGTCCACGCGCGAGGTGTACGGCGCCAACGTGCACGTGCCCGCCGGCGCCGTGATCTATTTCCAGGGAGAGGACCGCCACGTCGGTCCCCTGACCAAGTACGCAAGACTGGAGCCCGATTCCCATGGCAACCCATGAAGAACTGCTGCAGATTCAAAGCGAGGGCGGCACCATTGCCGGCACCCTGATCAGTCCGCAGACGAGATTGCCCGGCGTGCTGTTCGTGCACGGCTGGGGCGGCAGCCAGCAGCAATACCTGGCGCGCGCGCGCAAGGTTGCGGGGCTGGGCTGCGTCTGCCTGACCTTCGACCTGACCGGCCACGCCGGCACCAGGTCGCAGTACGAGACCGTCACCCGCATGCGCAACCTGGCCGACGTGGTCGCCGCGTATGACACGCTGGTGCGGCAGCCGGAAGTCGATCGCAATGCCATCGCGGTGGTGGGCAGCAGCTACGGCGGCTACCTGGCGGCGCTGCTGAGCGCGATGCGCCCGGTGCGCTGGATGGGCTTTCGCGCGCCGGCGCTGTACATGGATTCCGGCTGGGAGCTGCCCAAGCGCCAGCTGCACCGTGAACAGGACCTGGTGGCGTACCGGCGCAGCGTGGTCCCGCCGGAAGACAACCGCGCGGTGCGCGCCTGCGCGGAATTCGGCGGCGACGTGCTGGTGATCGAATCCGAGCACGACCAGGTAGTCCCGCATGCCGCGGTGATGAGCTATGTCGACGCATGCGTGCATGCCAACTCGATGACCTACCGCGTGATCAAGGGCGCCGACCACGGGCTGACCGACGAGGAAAGCCAGCGCGCCTACAGCAGCCTGCTGGTCAACTGGCTGCGCGAGATGGTCACCGTGGCGCGCGCCGGCCCGGTCAGCGCCGACAGTGCCGTGGAGCCGAAGCCGCGGCCGGCGGCACCGGAGCCCGACGACGAGCTCGTCGCCATGGGCGGAGCGGTGCCGCCGCCGGCTGCCGGTTCCGCCGGCGCTCCGCCGGCCAGCGCCGAATAGTGCTGAGTGGCGCCCGCTGCCAGCACGCCGCCTGCATGGACAGCACCCTGCCCGCCACCGAGCCGGCCGCGGCGCTTGACGCCGTGCTGCGCGATGCCGGCCTGCGCTACGTCGATGACCGCAGCGCGGGTATCACACGGCGCCGCCAGGGCAGCGGCTTCAGCTATATCGGCCCCGATGGCCAGCGCGTGCGCGACGAAGCCACGCTGGCGCGCATCGCCGCGCTGGCCATCCCGCCGGCCTACGAGTCGGTGTGGATCTGCCCGGATGCGCGCGGCCACCTGCAGGCCACGGGGCGCGACGCGCGCGGGCGCAAGCAGTACGTCTACCACCCCGAATGGGCGGCACTGCGCGATTCAGACAAGTACGCGCGCCTGCCCGCTTTCGGCACGGTGCTGCCGCGGCTGCGCGCCCGCGCCGCGCGCGACCTGGGCCGCAACGGCATGCCGCGTGAAAAAGTCGTGGCGGCGGTGGTGGTGCTGCTCGATGCCACGCTGGTGCGCGTGGGCTCGCCGCGCTACGCGCAGCAGAACCGTACCTACGGCCTGACCACGCTGCGGCGCCGGCACGTGACCGTGCGCGGCAGCCGGCTGCGCTTCCAGTTCACCGGCAAGAGCGGCATCACCCACGACGTCTCGGTCAACGACCCGCGCCTGGCGCGCATCGTGCGCAACTGCGCCGACCTGCCGGGCCAGCGGCTGTTCAAGTATCGCGACAGCGACGGCGAGATCCGCGAGATCGGCTCGGCCGACGTCAATGCCTACCTGAAGGAGGCGACGGGGGGCGAATTTACCGCCAAGGATTTCCGCACCTGGGCCGGCAGCGTGCATGCGCTGTCGATCCTGCGCAAGCTGCCGCCGGCAGCCAGCGACACCGCACGCAAGAAGGCCGTGGCCGACGCAATCCGCGAGGTGGCGCACCAGCTGCGCAACACCATGGCGGTTTGCCGCAAGTGCTATGTGCACCCCGGCGTCATCGAGGCTTACCTGTGCGGTGTGCTCGAAGCGCGCGGAAGGGCCCCATCGGTGGCCAGGCTGCGTGCGGACGAAGCCCGCTTGCTGCGCCTGCTGGCCGCGGCGCGATAGCTGATAGCTGATAGCTGATAGCTGATAGCTGAGCGGGTATTCGGTGGGCGCCAGTTCGTGCGGGTGGCCATCCGGCACGCGCGTCAGCGAGGCAGCGGGCCGAGATAGCCGGGCAGCTCGCGCGCGCCATCGGCATGCGCCAGGCGGAACGCGCGCGCCAGTGCGGCGGCAAAGTGATGCGCCGTGTCGAACGGGCCCGGCACGTTGCGGCGGAAATAGTCAGCCCAGCGGAAATCCGGGTAGGCGGTCTTGACCTTGCGATAGCCGCCGGCCAGCTGCACGAACGCCTCCAGGCTGCGGTAGGGATCGTCGAGCATGTCGTGGATGGCCTCGGGCAGCTCGGTCAGCGGCCGGCGGCGGCCGTGCTCGTCATACGGGTGGACCAGGTGGTTGGCCACCATGTAGCGCCAGAACGCCGGCACGTCGAGATCGCTGACATCGGCGCGGACGACGCCGGGCACCTGGGTCAGGCCAAGGTCGTGCCAGGCACGCACCCAGTGATGGTGGTCGACCACGTAGAGGCCTTGTTCCGGCCCGACCACCAGGTGGACGCGGTGCCGGTCCAGGAACGCAGCACGGTGCTCGGGTGGCACGCGGCGTGTCACGTGGACTTTCTGGGCCACGTGGTAGCCGCCGACAGTAATCTGGGTCGGGTGCAGCGCGTCCAGGGGCACCATCAGCTTGCTGCCGGGACGGAATTTGCGTGGCTGGCGCGGCATGTCGGCGCGGCGCGGCCCGACGCTTGGTCGCGCCGCGCCGCGCCGGATGGCTGGTTCAGCTCTTGTTCAGCGTGCGTTCCGGCGATGTGCCGGTGTCGCCCGCCATGCCGATGTCTTCGCCACCGACTTCCGAGCCGGCGGCCCAGGCCGAGCCCCGCGCGCCCTGGTCACCTTGCCCGCGTGCCACGCGCAACCGGTTGTCGACCTCGGTCACGCCGAACACCGCGTCAGCGATTTCCTCGATGACATACTTCTCGCGGCGCTCGCGCACGGTGCCGTCCAGCGTGACCACGCCGTTGGCGACTTCCACGCTGACGTCGCCGACATCGATATACGGATTCATGGCGAGGCGCTCGCAGACATCCTCGCGCACGCGCTCATCCGAGCGGCGGTAGCCTTTGGGTCCGGTCATGCGCCGGCCAGCATGCTGCGCGGCCGCTTGCTGGCCGAAGGCCCGGCTGCGGCGGTAGCCGTAATCGTCCGGATAGACCCGCTGCCCTCCGCTGAACGACTGGCCGCCGCTGGCGGAATCGCCATAGTAGCCGCTGCCATAGCTCGGCTCGCCGCCGCGCTGGCTGCGGTCGCGCTCCATGCCTTCGCGCCAGTGCATGGCGCGGCCGCCACGCTCGCCACCGCCGCCCCGGTCGTCGCGCTCGCCGCCGCGGCCGCGCGGCCCGAAGCGGTCTTCGTCGCGGTAACCATAGCCCGATTCCCGCTCTTGGCTGCGATAGCCGCTGTCTTGCGCCGACGGACGGTAGCCGCCGTAGCTGCTGCTATAGGGATGGCCAGTACCGCCAGCATCCGAAGCGCCATAGCCCGGCTGGCCCCAGCGGCCGCGGCCTTGGCCGGCGGGCGTGTCCTGCTGGTACCACGGACCGCCGTGGCGCGCGGATTCGCCGCCGCGGGCCTCGCGCTGCTCTGCGCGCTCATCACCGCGCCAGTCTTCGCCCCATTCCTGGCCCCAGTCTTCCGAGCCGCTGCCCCGGCCCTCGTCGCGCCGGGCCTGGCCCTGATTGCCCCGGCGGCTGCCGCGGTCGTTGCGGAAGTTGAACATTGCTTGCCTCCTGGCTGAATGGTCCGGCTGGGCGCCGGGCCGTTGAAGTGCAGCGGCTTCCGCAGTGGAAAAGCCGCAACCGGAAAGCCGCAAAATCCGTGCCCCTTCGCTACCGCGCCGGCACGCCGCGGCGCGCGCTGCGGCGCTGTAAGGATTGCCGGGCGATGTAACGGTTACGGGCGGCTGCCACGTCACCGCAGTTGGCGGGGCGCGCCGCCGCGGCAGCATGCCGGGCGCATCCCAGCGGCATGGAACTTGCGCGGCACGCGCAGGGGCCGGCGTGCCCTCCACAGACAGGAGTCAGCCATGTCCACACCGAAGAGCGTTCCACCCCAGCACCAGGATCGCCAACCCGGGCTGGAAGCACCCATGCGGCCGCAGCCGGACAGCGGCGCGGACGACTACGTCGGCAGCGGCCGCCTGCAAGGGCGCGTGGCGCTGATCACCGGCGGCGACAGCGGCATCGGCCGCGCCATCGCGGTGGCCTTCGCGCGCGAAGGCGCCGACATTGCCATCGCCTACCTCGACGAGCATGCCGACGCCCGCGAAACCGTCGAACTGGTCGAAGCCTCCGGACGCAAGTGCCTCGCGGTCGCGGGCGATCTGGCCGACTGCAGCCATGCCGAAGGGGTTGCCCGCCAGACGCTGCACCAATACGGCAAGCTCGATATCCTGGTCAACAACGCTGCCGAGCAGCATCCCGAGAAATCCCTGGAAGACGTCGACGAAAGCCAGGTCGAGGCCACCTTCCGCACCAATGTCTTTGCCATGTTCCACCTCACACGCGCGGTGCTGCCCCACATGAAGCCGGGCGCGTCGATCCTGAACACCACGTCGGTGACGGCGTACCGTGGCAGCAAGCACCTGCTCGACTATTCGGCGACCAAGGGCGCGATCGTGTCGTTCACGCGTTCGCTCGCGCTGCAGGTGGTCGAACGCGGCATCCGCGTCAATGGTGTAGCGCCGGGCCCGATCTGGACGCCGTTGATCCCGTCCACCTTTACGGCGGAGGAAGTTGCAGAGTTCGGCAAGAAGACGCCAATGGGCCGGCCGGGGCAGCCGTTCGAAGTGGCAGCGGGCTTCGTATTCCTGGCCTCGGATGCGGCCAGCTATATCACGGGGCAGATCCTGCACATCAACGGCGGCGAGGTCGTCAACGGCTGAGCGGGCGGCGCCGCGCGCACCTGCCGCACAAGCTGCACCTGCCGCACAAGCCGCGCATGTAGTTCGGGCGCCGCGCTTGCAAAAATTGCACGTGCCGCGCGCTGCCACGGACGCCATCGTGCAGGTCCGGCGCGGGCGTGGCTCTTGCAAGCGGCCTTGGAAAGTACCGCATCCATTCATCGATACCAGGGAGCCACCATGTCACCGATCGTAGCGGGTCGCTTCGACTCCATCGCCAGCGCCGAAGACGCGGCGCGGATCTTGTTCGCGCGGGGTTTTTCGGTATGGGACGTTTCCATCATGTCGGTACGGCCGCCACGCGAGGCGGAGGCCGGGACAAATGACGATGCCCGCGCCGATGACAGCGCCGATGACAGCGCCGCCAACGTGATGCTGGCTGCCTGCGTCGGCAATGGCCTGTCGTCGGTCGCGATCGACGTGCTGCGCGAAGCCGGCGCGAGCCACCTGGAGCGCGCGCAGGGCCGCTGGGAATGCGGCCAGTGGACCGACTTCGACGCGAACGTGCACGGCGAGCCGGTGCAGGGGGGCGAGGGCGAGTACTGGCCGCGGCCACTGGCACGGGAATCGGTAGCCGAGCAATCCACGGGCAACGAGGATCCTGGCAGCGAACTCGAGCATTTCGTCAACCAGAAGCGTGTCGAACACGACTGAACGGCGCGGCCGCGCCAGCGCCAGGAACGGCAATGCCATTGCGGAACTGGCGCGGCTGCGTCCTACGCAGCTCACGCTGGGCTATGCCCATGTCAGGGACAAGATGGAAGTCACGCAGCGCCACGCGGACCCCAACGACCGCGCGGCGCTGCGGCGCTTCATGCGCAGGCATCGCATCAAGACCGTGGCGGGCCCCGGCGGCAGCCTCTATATCGTCGACCATCATCACTGGGCGCGGGCCTGGCTGGCGCTGGGATACCAGTGGGGGCCGGTGCGCATCCTGCACGACCTGAGCGCACTGAGCCCGTCCGCGTTCTGGAAGCGCATGCGCCGGCTCGGCCACGTCCACCCGTACGACGAGCACGGCAAGCTCCACGGTCCCAAGGCGCTGCCGCCCACCGTGATGGGCATGCGCGACGATCCGTACCGCAGCCTGGCAGCGTTTGCGCGCGCGGCCGGCGCCTACCGCAAGCCGGCCGGGGCGTATGGGGATTTCTGCTGGGCCGGCTTCCTGCGCGATCGGGTGCGGCAGGACCTCGACAGCATCGCGGGCTTCGGGCTGGCGCTGTCGGAATCGATCAAGCTGGCGCGCAGCAGCAAGGCCAGGCGGCTGCCGGGATTTTGCGGCGGGCCGGCAAACAACGAGTAAGGGAAGGACTGAAGGAGACTAAACGAACGACTAAACGAACGGCGCGCCGTTCCCGCGCCAGCGGGAACGACGGGAGGAGGGGGGAACGCCTCAGCGCTCCGATTTGTGCTTCGGCAGTTTCCTGGTCTTGGTCGATGCCATCTTGTCGAGTTCTTTTTCGCTCATCGACTTGTACATCGAGCGCGAGGCGCCCTTCAGCGATCCGACCTTCGTATCCCCGCGCTTGGCGGAGAGCGCCGCTCCCGCGGCCTGCTGTTGCGCCTTTGATCTGGCTGGCATGTCAGTCTCCTTGGAGGGTGGCAGAAAAGATGGGGTGGCGGAAAAACGGGCAACGCGGCCGCGGCCCCGGCATGGGCGGCAACGCCGCAGCGATGCCGCCCATGCCGGGGCCTGCTGGCCGCTACCGCCTGCTGGCCGGCCGGAACGCTATATCCGGCCGAGAACCACGAGCAGCAGCACGATCAGGACGATCAGGCCCAGGCCGCCGCTTGGCCAGTAGCCCCAGCCGGAACTGTACGGCCAGGCCGGCAGGGCACCCAGTAGCAGCAGGACAAGAATGATCAGAAGGATAGTGCCGATTCCCATGGTGTGCTCCTTGTTCGTGGATCGGGGACGCCGGGGCTTCCGTACCGAAGCGGCCGCGCATCTGAAAGGCCACTGCTCAAGGTTCAGCCTATGCCAAGCCTCGCCCGCATCCTTCCGGGCAGGGGCTGATATCGGTGTAGGAATCGGACGACTCTCGGTGCGCTGCGAGTGGCTTTGGCGCCCTGCACAACGGCTCGCGCAGCACATTGGCGCAGGCGTGGCCGCGCGCTCAGCCCGCCTCGGTCAGGCCATGTTCGACCGCGTAGACCGCCACCTGCACGCGGCTGGCGAGGTTGAGCTTCTTCAGGATGTTCTGCACGTGGATCTTCACCGTGCTTTCGGCCACGCCGAGATCGCGCGCGATTTCCTTGTTGCTTTCGCCGCGCGCCAGCCCCTGCACGATCTCGCGCTCGCGCGCGGTCAGGCGCGGCGCGTCGTCGTGGCGCGGTGCGGCGGCAGGCGCCGGCGTGCGGAACTGCGCCACCAGCTTGGCCGTCATGCTGTCGGAAATCACCGGCTCGCCCGCCGCGGCGCGGCGGATGCCAGCGATCAGCGCCTCGGTCTCGATGTTCTTGATCAGGTAGCCGCGCGCACCGCTGCGCAGCGCGGCGGCCAGCTCCTCGGCTTCCTCGGACACCGTCAGCACGATCACCGCGGTCTGCGGCAGGTCTTCCACCAGCAGCTGCAGCGCCTCCAGCCCCGACAGGCCGGGCATGTTGAGGTCCAGCAGAATCACGTCGGGCCGATGCTGCTTGGCGCGCTTGATGCCCTCCACGCCATCGGCGGCTTCGTCGACGATCTCGAAATCGGACTGGCGCTGCAGCAGCGCGCGGATGCCGGAGCGGAACAAGGTGTGGTCGTCGATCAGCAGGATGCGGATGGTCATGGCTGGGTCTCGGTGGTCTGTGGGGCGTGGCGCGGCAGCACCAGCTCGATGCGCACGCCGCGGCCGGGGGCCGCCTGTACGTGCAGCTGCGCGTCAAGGCGCGCGGCGCGCTCGCGCATGATGTTCAGGCCGATATGCGCGTCGGCGCGCGTGGCGAGTTCTGCGGGATCGAAGCCTTCGCCGTCGTCTTCCACCACCAGGCGGAAGTCGCGGCCGTGGCTGAGCGCCACCGTCACGTGCGCGGCCAGCGCGTGCTTGCGCACGTTGGAGAGCGCTTCCTGCAGGATGAAGAGCACCTGCAGCTGTTGTTCCGGCGCCAGCGGCCGGCCACCCGCGCCGATGCCGTCAGCGTGCTCGTCGATGGTGAGCGTGGCTTCGGTGCGGCACTGGCGGCGGAAGCGCGCCACGGTGTCTTCCACTGCCGGGCGCAGCTCGCCGCCGCCCAGGCGCGAGCGGAAATTATTGAGCAGTTCGCGCACGTCCTGGTAGCTCTCCTCCACGCCGTGGCGCAGCATCGGCACAATCTCGCGGCTCTCGGCCAGGTCGTCGCGCGCGACCGCGGCGTCAAGCAGCTGCACCTGCAGGTTCAGGTAGTTCAGGCCCTGCGCGATGCTGTCGTGCAGGCCCTGCGCCACCAGGTTGCGTTCCTCCACCACCGCCAGCTGGCGCGCCGTCGCCGACAGCCGCAAGTGCTCCAGCGCCGTGCCCAGGTGCTGGCCCAGCGTTTCGAGCAGTTGCCGGTCGGAGGCGGGCAGCGCACGCGGGCTGCGGAAATGCAGCGCGAACACCCCGGTGGCGCCGCGCTGGCTTTCGATGCGGAACGCCGCCAGCGCCCGGAAGCCGTTGCGCGCGCACGGCGCGCCGTCCGGGTCCCCGGCGCGATGCAAGCCGCGCAGGTCGGCGATCGTGACCACCGCTTCGCGCGTGGCCTCGCCGCAGTGGCAGGCGTCAGTGGCGGCGCAGGACGCGGCTTCGGCCAGCGCCGCGGGCAGGCCAGCGCTGGCCAGCAGGTGCATGCGGCCGTGGCGCGGGTCGAGCACGCGCACGCTGCCACCTTCCGCGTCGAACTGGCGCATCACGCGCGCCAGGAAGCCGCGCGCCATGGTGTCGGCGTCGCTGGCCTGGTTCAGGAACGCCGCGATGTCGTACAGCGTTTCCAGGTCGCGGTTCTGCCGTTCCAGCTCGGCGGTCTTCTGTGCCACGCGCGCCTCCAGGTCGCGGTACAGGCCCTGCAGCTCGCCGGCCATGCGGTTGAAGCCTTCGCTGAGGGTGCCGAACTCGTCGCGGGTCTCCACCGGCAGGCGCAGCGAGAACTCGCGCGCGGCCATGCGCCGCAGGCCGTCCTGCAGCCGCAGCACCGGCAGGATGATCCACAGGTAGAGCAGGTAGATCACGGCCACTGTGCCCACGCAGGCCATCAGCGCCAACGCCGTCTGCGACAGGCGCAGCAGGTCGGTCTTGCTCGCGCTGTCGTGCTCGATCATGCCGACCAGCGTGTCGGCCTGCGCCACGAAGCCAGGCAGCGCGGCGATATAGCGCGCCGGCGCGGTGCTGTCGGTGCCGGCCATGGCGATCGGGCGCAGCCGGGTGTGCCAGTCCTGCGTCACGCGCGCGAGCTGGGCGTGGATGGCGGGTTCGTCGGGCAGGAACAGCGGGCGCGACGGGTTGCCGCGGCGCAGCTGCGCCAGCGTGCCGTCCAGCGCCTGCACCTGCATCGCCAGCGCGTTGCCACGCTGCGCGTGCGCCAGCGTCAGCTCGATCGCGACCCGGTTGGCGCGCATGCGCAGGCTGCCGGCGTCATTGATCGCCGCGCCCGCGCCTTCGAGCTTCCAGGACAGCCACAGCGTGCCGGAGATCATGCCGAGCACCACCAGCAGCACGGCCAGTGACAGCGAGATGATGCGCGTGGACAGGCGATGGCGCAGCGGGGTGGCGGCCTGCGCTTCGGCCGGGGGATCGGCCGGTGGATCGGTGTAAGGCATGGTTCGGTATCGGGGGCTACCTGTCAGGGGAACGCCGGCGTGCTGTCAGCCGCGCGCGCGTCTGGAAGGCTATTCTCCGCGTGACAGGCGCCGCACTACCTGCGCCAGATCAACAAAACGCGAGGCCGGCCAGTTCGCATGTGCGCCCGGGGCCGCATTGCGCGTCCGCCGTCAGGGGGATGGTGATGAATACGGCGCTATTGACATATCACGTTGTGATAGATCGACACGCTGGCGCTCTTACACCGGCTATTGGCGCCCGACTTATCCCCGATCAAATCCCCACGCCGGGCTGCGCCCTAGCATCCGGTCAATACCGGTCCGGAGAATCCACACCATGTCTGATGGCATCGACACCCTTGTGCAGCAGCACCGCAGTTGCGACGCCGCGCTGGCACGCCTGGAAGGCGCGCTGCGCGAGGCCGACTGGACAGAGGCAGCGGCGGCCTTCGCCGAGCTGGAGGCCGCACTGGCCGGCAACTTCGGCGCGGAAGAGGCACGGCTGTTCCCCGCCTTCGAGCAGGCCACCGGCATGGCCGGCGGCCCGACCGCCGTGATGCGCCACGAACACGACGAAGTGCGCGCGCTGGTGGACAACGTGCGCGAATGGCTGTCGCTGCGCGACGCCAATGCGCTCGCGGCCGAGACCGACACGCTGATGGTGCTGCTGCAGCAGCACAACATCAAGGAAGAGAACGTGCTGTTCCCGATGTGCCGCGCGCATGTGCCGGGTCTTGATGCCGTGCTCGACGGCATTGCCTAGCGCTGGCGAGGCAGGGCAACCGAGATGAAGGCCGCCAACCTCGACTACGAGCGCGCGCCGCGTCCCGCGGTGGTGTTCGGTTGCCTGGTCCCGGCGCCATGGCTGGGCGCCGTGGCAGGGCTGCTGCTCGCGGCAGGGCCCGCCGATGGCTTGCCTGACCGCTTTGCGCCGCTGGCGCTGGTCGCGGTCCATGTGCTCGCGCTGGGCATGCTGATGCCGGTGATGGTGGGCGCGTTGTTCCAGATGATGCCGGTGGTGGCGGGCGTGGCCGTGCCGGGTGCCGGCGTGCTGGCACCGTTTGTCGCCGTGGCCGGTGCCGGCGTGGCCGCCGGGCTGGGCTTCGGGCTGCTCGGCGGCAGCCCGGGCGGCATGCATGCAGCGGCGGGGGCAGGCGTGCTGCTGTTGCTGGCCGGTGCGTTGCTGCTGGCGGCCGGGTGGCGTGTGGCCGCAGTCGACGCCACCACGCGCACGCTGGCCGGCATCGGCGCGCCTCTGCTGGCCGCGGTGCTGTGCGGCATCGCGCTGGCCGGCACCTTCGGCGGCTGGTGGCAGGTGCCGGTGGCGCCGGTGCTCGGCATCCATATGGCCTGGGCGCTGGGCGGCTGGCTGGCGGCACTGGTGACCGGAGTGGCCACGACCGTATTGCCGATGTTCTGGCAGACGCGGCGCCTGCCGGCGGCATTGGCGCGCGGGCTGCCGATGGCGCACTGGGTGCCGCTGGCGCTGTTCAGCGGCGTAACCCTGCTCTGGCCCGGGCAGCCTGCCCTGGGCCAGGCGGTGCTGCTGGCGTGGCTGGCGTTCGTCGCCGTGGTGGCCGCCGTTGGCCTGGCTGGCACGCTGCGCGCGCGGCGCCGCCAGGACCCGCTGTGGCCGCTGTGGCCGGTGGCCTGCGCCAGCATGCTGGGCGCTGCCGTGGTGGGGGCGGCGGCGATCGTGTGGCCCGCAGCGGATGCGCCGCTGGCGTGGTGGGCCGGCACCATGGCGCTCATTGGCACCGGCGTGCTGCCGGTCACGGCGATGCTCGGCAAGATCGTGCCGTTCCTGGTCTGGCTGCATTTGCGCCGGCTGCTGCCGCCGCGCGCGCGCGTGCCGGCCATGCAGGCCATCATCGTGCCCGACCGGCAGCGCCGCCAGGCGTGGCTGCTGCTGGCGGCCTACCTGCTGCTGCTGGCGCTGCCGCTGGCGCCGGTGGCACTGGCGCGCGCCGCCGGCCTGGTGCTCGCCGCGGCCAATGCCTGGCTGGGCTGGCAATTGTTGTCCGCGTTGCGCTGCACGCGGCAGATGCGCCGCCGTGGCGGCCTGCCGCCGCGCCATGCGGCCTGGAATGCTGAAGGCAGTCATGCCGAAGGAGGTCATCACCATGGGTGAAGCCATCAACCTGGAAGCCCTGTCTTTGTTCCGCGGCGTCGACGCAGCCGTGGTGGCGCAACTGCGCGCGGCGGCAACGCTGCGCTGCCTGCGCAAGGGCGAATACCTGTTCCGCGGCGGCGAGGCGTGCGCCGGCCTCTATATCGTGGTGGAAGGCCTGCTCAAGCTGGCGCTGCAGCCGCCGGCCGGCGACGAGTCCACCGGCGAGCGCGCCATCGAGGTCTTCGGCCCGGGCGCGGCCTTCGGCGAAGACCTGCTCTGCCTGGACGTGCCGGGCCGCATGGCCTGCCAGGCGCAGACGCGCACGCTGGTGCTGCAGATCGGCAAGGCGGCGCTGTGGCAGGCCGTCATGCAGGAGCCGCTGCTTGCGGCGCAGTTGCTGCGCAACCTGTCGGGCCGGCTGCATGGGCTGATGCGCGATATCGAGGCGATCAGCCTGCAGAGCGCGCTGCAGCGCGTGGCGGGCTTCCTGCGCGAGCAGGCGTTTGCCACGCGGCGCACCTGGCTGGCCTGCACGCAGCGCGTGATCGCGTCCAAGCTGGGGATTACGCCCGAGACCCTGTCGCGCGTGATGCACAGGTTCTGCGCCGAGCGGCTGGTGCGGATCGAGCGCGGCAAGATCTACCTGATCGATCCGGATGGGTTGGCGCGCCAGGCCGGCGCGGGCGAACTGGCGGTGGCCTGACGCCCGGTCGGGGAGTCAGGCGCCGCGTGCCGGCGAACCGGCACGCGGCAGGCAGGTTCAGGCCGTAGCGGCCACCTTGGCAGGGACCAGCGCCGCTGGCTTTTCCCCTGTCATCAGGTAGTGGATCAGCTCGGCCACCGGGCGGATCGCCTCGCCGAACGGCAGCGCGCCCTTGCCGCGGAAGAACAGCCCGCGTTCCACGTCGCCACGCACCGCCTGCGCCAGCTTGAGGTCGATGCAGAACTGGCCAATGCGCCCGATGCCGTCGCGCAGGCCGCACGATTGCAGGCAATCGAACCCTTCCAGGCACTCGCGCACCTTGGCGCGGCGCTGCAGCCTGGCCTCGCTCGACAGGTAGCGCGACAGCCATGGCGTCAGCACTGCGCGCGCCGGCAGCCCGGCCACGCTGGTGAACTCGCGCAGCGTCTCGGGCCGCGCCGTGGCCAGCACCTGCTTGAAGGCCGGATGCGCGTCGCACTCCTCGGTGACGGCAAAGGCGGTGCCGAGCTGCACCGCCGCGGCGCCCTCGTTGAGCCAGTGGCGCACCTTGGCATGGCTGTCGATGCCCCCGGCGAGGATCAGCGGGATGCTGTCCCATGCCAGCCCCAGCGACTGGAACAGCTCGCGGCATTCGGCCAGCACGCGCGAGAACGAGAAGCGCGGCTCGGACAGGTCCTGGATCGTGGCGGCGCCAAGGTGGCCGCCGGCATGGGCGGGGTGCTCGACCACGATGGCATCGGGCAGCCGGCCCTTCTTCATCCAGCGGCGCAGCACCAGGCCGATGCCGCGCGACTCGGACAGGATCGGGATCAGCGCCACGCTGGGGTGGCCGGCGGCCAGCTCGGGCAGGTCCAGCGGCAGTCCGGCGCCCATCACGATGGCATCGGCACCGCTTTCGCATGCCTGGCGCACCAGCGAGGCGTGCGAGCCCACCGCCTTCATCACGTTGACCGCGATCAGCCCGCGGCCTTCCGACAGCGTGCGCGCGGCGCGGATCTCGCGGTCGAGCGCCTCCAGGTTGGCGGCTTCGATGGCCGCCTTGTCGCGCCCGCCGCGGGTGCGCGCCATCAGGTCGGGGTGGTGGTGGCGCAGGTCGATGCTGGCGATGGTGCCCACGCCGTTCTCGCGTGCCACTGCGCCGGCAAGCCGGTGCGCCGAGATGCCGATGCCCATGCCGCCCTGCACGATGGGCAACAGGCGGCGGCCGGCCAGCTTCAGCCAGTGTTCGTTCATAAATGGGATCTCCGGAAGGTAAGTCGCGTGTGGCCGGCAGCCGGCCTGGCGCGGGGGGTGACTGGCGAAGCGTGGCACAGCGGAAAGACCCTGCGTTTGCCGCAGGTCAAGGCCACGAGGGCTGCCTGCCATCGGCCTACGCCAACTGGCATACGCCGGCGCCAGCCATGTGCGGTTGGTGCCGGTTTGCGCGCGATCAAGCCCATATCGCCAGCGCGTGGCTAGCATCAGCCGCTGTTCCTGTCCTGTTTTCCTTGTCTTGTTTCCCACACCATGACAACTGCCTGTACTGGCCCGGATGCGGCCACCGTAGCGCCTGCCTGCGCGCCACGCCGGCCCCAGCTGGTCGCGCCCGCCGGCTCGCTGGCGGCGCTGCGCATGGCGCTGCAGCACGGCGCCGACGCGGTCTACCTGGGCCTGCGCGATGCCACCAATGCCCGCAACTTCGGCGGCCTGAACTTCACCGAGGCCGACATCCGCACCGGCGTCGCCGAAGCCCACGCCCGCGGCGCCGAAGTGCTGTTCGCGATCAACACCTTTGCGCAGATGGGCGCGGTGGCGCAGTGGCACCGCGCCGTCGACGCCGCCGCGGAACTGGGCGCCGACGCGGTCATCATGGCCGACGCCGGGCTGATGGGCTATGCCTGCGAACGCCATCCCGGGCTGCGGCTGCACCTGTCGGTGCAGGGCTCGGCCACGCATGCCGATGCCATCGAACTGATGCGCGAGCGCTTCAATATCCGCCGCGTGGTGCTGCCGCGCGTGTTGTCGCTGGCGCAGATCGGCAAGCTGGCGCGGCAGACCAGCGTCGAACTGGAAGTGTTCGGCTTCGGCAGCCTGTGTGTGATGGCCGAGGGGCGCTGCCTGCTGTCGTCGTACGCGACCGGCGATTCGCCCAATAACAAGGGGGTCTGCTCCCCCGCGCATGCGGTGCGCTGGACCGAGCAGGACGGCACCATGCAGGCGCGCCTGTCCGGCATCCTGATCGACAGCTACGCGCCGGGCGAGCCGGCCGGGTATCCGACGCTGTGCAAGGGCCGCTTTGAAGTGGAAGGCGAGCGCGGCTACGTGCTCGAAGAACCCACCAGCCTCAACGCGCTGTCGCTGCTGCCGGCGCTGGTCGGCATGGGCATCGCCGCGATCAAGATCGAGGGCCGGCAGCGCAGCCCGCGCTATGTCGCCGACGTGGTCGGCGTGCTGCGCGCCGCCATCGACGACGCCTGCGGCGATCCCGCCCGCTTCGCGCCGCGCCAGGAATGGCAGGCCACGCTGGGCCGCCATGCCGAGGGCGACCAGGTGACCCAGGGCGCCTACGACCGGCCATGGCGGTGATGCGGATGGATGCGACCCGTCTTGATCCCCCCGTCGATTCCGCCGCCACCCTTGCCATGATGGAGCCCGCCATGCCCGACACCGCCGCGGCGACAGCGCCGCAAGCTGTTTCACGACATACTGCGCCGCAATTCGGCATCGCCCTCGGCCCGCTGCTGTACTACTGGCCGCGCGAGCGCGTGCTGCAGTTCTACGCCGCGGTCGCCGATGCTCCGGTCGACCGCGTCTACCTCGGCGAGACCGTCTGCACGCGGCGCCACGAGCTGCGCCACGCGCAATGGCTTGAGATCGCCCGGATGCTGCGCGATGCCGGCAAGGAGGTGGTGCTGTCCACGCCGGTGCTGGTGGAGTCCGATACCGACATCGCCTGGATGCGCCGCGCCTGCGAGCAGCACGGCTACCTGGTCGAGGCCAACGACCTTGGCGCGGTGCGCTGCATGGGCGGGCGGCCTTTCATCGCCGGCCCGCACCTGAACGTCTACCATGCCGACACGCTGGCCTGGCTGTCCGGACTGGGCGCGGCCGGCTGCGTCGTGCCGGTGGAAATGGACGGCCGCACGCTGGCCGCGCTGGCCGCGGCGCGACCGGGCGGTGTCGGCGTCGAAGCCTTTGTCTGGGGCCGCATGCCGCTGGCGTTCTCGGCGCGCTGCTTCACCGCGCGCCACCATCGGCTGCGCAAGGACAGCTGCGAATTCCGCTGCATGGACTACCCGGACGGCCTGGTCGCCGCCACCGGCGAAGGCCAGGCGTTCTTCACGCTCAACGGCGTGCAGACGCAGAGCGCGACCTGCCTGGACCTGTGCGGCGAGGCGCTCGCCATGGCCGCGATGGGCGTGGACATGCTGCGCGTCAGCCCGCATTCGACCGGCACATTGGAGGTGGTGCAACAACTGGCGGCGATCCGCGCGGGTGAGCGCGCACCGGCGCCCAGCGGCATCACGCCGGCGGGGGCGCAGCCCTGCAATGGCTACTGGCACGGCGGCGCCGGCATCGCGTGGGAGGCACGGGCATGAATGCGAACACGAGCCCATTGCACAAGCTGATGACCGGCGTGCACCGGCGCATGCCGGCGCGGGCGCGCGCGCTGCCGCTGGTGGCGGCGCTGGAGCTGGCGCGCCGCGCCGGCTGGCTGGAGCCGCCGGCCGCGCTGGAAGGCCATGTGTTCCTGCTGACGGTGCAGGACCTGGGGCTGGAAGTGCCGTTCCGCTGCGAAGGCGGGCGCTTCCGTACCGCCAGTGCCGGCAGCGGCGAACCAGCGCTGACGCTGCGCGCCGCCGCGGTGGACTACCTGCGGCTGCTCGGTGGCGAGGCCGACACCGACACGCTGTTTTTCCAGCGCAAGCTGGTGATCAGCGGCGACACCGCGCTCGGGCTCGAGGTCAAGTACTGGCTCGATGCGGCGCCGCGCCCGGCGTGGGTCAGCCAGGCGGCGGCGCGGCTGGTGGCGCTGCAGGGCGCGCTGACGGTACGCGCGGGCTAGCCGGCGGCATGGCCAGGCCACGGCCGTTCAGGCCGCTTCGCCATCCAGCATGTACCGGTTGCGGCCCGCGCGCTTGGCGCGGTACATCGCGCTGTCGGCTCGGTGCAGCAGCGGCTCCAGCCGCGGCGACTCGGGCACGGCGCAGACCGCGCCGACGCTGATCGTTACCACGGGCTGCACCGGGGTGCCGCGGTGCGCGATGCCAAGCTCGCGTACCGCGGCGACCATGCGGCGCGCCACCTCGCGGGTTTCTTCGCGCGATGCGCCGGGCAGCACCGCCGCGAATTCCTCGCCGCCCAGCCGCGCGCAGAACTGCTCGCCCGCTACCGTGCCCGCCAGCGTGCAGGCGATCTGGCGCAGGCAGTCGTCGCCCGCCAGGTGGCCATGCAGGTCGTTGTATTGCTTGAACAGGTCGACATCCAGGATCAGCAGTCCCAGAGGCTGGCCGCGCTCGTGCGCGCGCGTCACGGCGGCGAGCGACTCGCGCTGGAAGTAGCGCCGGTTGAAGATGCCGGTGAGCGCATCGACGTCGAGGTCGGCCTGCACCTGCCACAGCTGCTCCTCGGTCTGGCCAAGGCGCGCGGTCAAGGCCAGCTCGCGCGACTGGAAGCGGCTGATGTCGCGCATGAACACCAGGCTGCCGATCTGCCTGCCGTCCAGGCGCGCGACGCTTTCGACAGCCAGCTCGAACGGGGCGCCCGGCGGCACGAACGGCGTGGCCGGTGCGAGGCCGGGCGCGGCCTGCGCGGATTCAGACGCCGAACCCTGAGCCGATCCCAGCGCCGATCCCAGCGCCGTCTCCCATCCCGCCGGCACCGGCCCGCCGCGGTGCAGCGCCGGCCACAACTGGGTCGCGGCGGGATTGAATTCCACGACCGTGCCCTTGGCGTCGACGATCACGCAGCCCTCGCGCAGCGCATCGAACACGCGCAGCCGGGCGTAGTGGCCGATATCGTCGAGGTGCGTGCGCAGCGCGCAGAACCACACCAGTACCGCCATCAGCGAAAACGTGGCCGGGGTCAGGTCGCCGCCCAGCGGGCCGGTCCAGCGGTACAGGTACGCGACATGGGCAATCAGCGGCAGCGCCAGGCCGCCGGCCAGGATGGCGCGGCCGCGGCGCGACAGGGCGTCGTTGGGCACCTCGGCCGTTACCAGGAAATACCAGCTTAGCGCCAGCAGCGAGTAAGACCAGAAGGCCGCGACGGCGTAGCCCGCGCCATGCTCGAACACCGCGCCGGGCGCGACCCCGGGCGGCATCAGCGTGATGCGTGTCCAGACCAGGTGGTGGCGCTCGTTGGTGAAGACCAGCACCACCGTCACCACTGCGGCCAGCACTGGCAGCCACAGCCGCGACCATGGCACCACGTAGCGCGGGCGGCTCAGGTGCACCATCGCCACCAGCCAGCCGATCGGCACCGCGACAATGCCGATGTACTGGATCTTGGCCCACAGGATGCGCCCGGGCAGGTCGGTCGAGCTGATCTCAAGCAAGCGTCCGCCGCTCCAGACCACCGCGCCGAAGGCCAGCACCAGGAACGCCTGGACGGTGGGGTCGTCGCGCCGGGGCCAGGTGGCGATGGCCATGCCGATGCAGCAGACGACGGCGACGGTGAGCAGCAGGACCAGTGGATATGAGGGCATGTACCGGGGCGCGTCCTGTACCAGTCCTGTGCGGAGATCCGCCAGCCGGGACGGCGGCGCAGGCGGATCGGGGTGTCATGATTTGCATGATACCGGGGCGCGCGGGTTGCCATGGCAAGGCACGCAGGAAAAATTGGCCGCGGCGTGCCGGCACGCAACGCCACGGCGCTCGAGCCGGGTCAGTTCGCGCGCGGACGCGGTGTCTCGCGGACCAGCCAGGCGGGAATGTCCGTGACGGCCTTGGCGCCCGTGGTCCAGTCGGTCAGCGGGCCCTGCATGAGCAGGTGGCCCCAGCCATCGATCCATTTCTGGTGGGCGCGCGCCAGCAGCTCCAGCATGGCCGACGCATAGTGCAGCGGCCCGCCCAGCAGCGGCAGCTCGCTGGCGATCTCGCGCGCGTAGAGACTCTCGGGATCCTGTTCCATCAGCAGGCCCACGGCGTCGAAGCGCAGTTCGTCCGCCATGCTGCGTGCAAATTCCAGGTTCAGCTCGGCCATGCGGCGCCACGTGTCGGCCAGGTCTGCCTGCATGGACTGGAACTGTTGCAGGCTGCCAAAGCCTGCCGTGAAAACGGCAGGGAATGGCCAGAAGGCTTGCGTTGCGGTCATCATCTTGGGCATCTCCGGTTGGATCCACAGGTTGCGCCGGCCGCAGGGTGCTGATGACAG
The DNA here is from genome assembly GCF_000426345.1 of Cupriavidus phytohabitans. Lineage (GTDB taxonomy): Bacteria > Pseudomonadota > Gammaproteobacteria > Burkholderiales > Burkholderiaceae > Cupriavidus. Next base: position 126,786 of record NZ_AUFE01000004.1, read on the forward strand.
CACATGCATGTTGCACTGCAAACGACGCCTGACTAGCTTAAGCAGATCAGACGATCTTTGCCATCGCCGATGCCGCGCACGCCCTCACTTGCAGCCCAGGCGCCTGGCCAGCTTGTGCAGGTTGCTGGCGTCCACGCCGAGTTGCCGCGCCGTCTGCGCCCAGTTGCCGCCGTGGGCCTGCAGCGCCTGCTCGATGCAGGCGCGCTGGGTCTGGTCGACGGCGTCGCGCAGGCTCATGCCGGGGACGATCGCTGGCAGCGCTGCATGGGCGGCATGCGCGGCTTGCGCCAGCCCCGAAGGCGGCGCATCGAGTCCGTCCAGGTCAAGCAGCTCCGTCTCCAGCGTGACGATGTCGTTGCGGCCGGCGCCCCGGCTGACCGCGCGCAGCGCGGCGCGGCTGAGCACGTGCTCGAGTTCGCGCACGTTGCCGGGCCAGCGGTAGCGCCGCAGCGCATCCTGTGCCGCCGGCGACAGGCGCAGGCTGCGCAGGCCCAGGCGGGCGCGGTTCAGCTCCAGGAAGCGCCCGGCCAGCAGCAGCACGTCGTTGCCGCGCTCGCGCAGCGGCGGGATCGGGATCGGGTAGACCGACAGGCGGTGGTACAGGTCGGCGCGGAACGAGCCATCGCGCACATGTTCGCGCAGGTTGCGGTTGGTGGCGGCGATCACGCGCACGTTGACGCGGCGTGGCCGGTCCGAGCCCAGCCGCTGGATCTCGCCGTTCTGCAGCGTGCGCAGCAGCTTGGCCTGGATCGACAGCGGCAGCTCGCCGACTTCATCGAGGAACAGCGTGCCGCCGTCGGCGGCCTCGAAGCGTCCCGGGCGTTCGCCGGTGGCGCCGGAGAACGCGCCGCGGGCGTGGCCGAACAGCTCGCTCTCGGCCAGGGACTCGGGCAGCGCCGCGCAGTTGACGTGTACCAGCGGCTGCGCGCGCCGGCGTGACTGGCGGTGCAGCCGGTGCGCGAACAGCTCCTTGCCGACGCCGGTCTCGCCCAGCAGCAGCACCGGCAGTTCGGTATCGGCAACCACTTCCAGCTCGTGCAGCAGGTTGGCGATGGCCTCGCTCTGGCCGACGATCTCGCCGGTGATGTCGCCGGCGCCCGCCGTGCCTTCGTCGGCAACGGGCTTGCCCCGTGCCACCTGCAGCGCCAGGATCTCGGCCTCGAGCCGGGTGGTGCGGATCGCTGCCTCGACCACCACGGTGAGCCGCTGCAGCTCGGCCTGTGCGGCGGCGTCGAAGGTGCCCACGGCGAGCGCATCGAGGGTCAGCACGCCCCATGGCTGCCCTTCGACCTCCAGGCTGGTGCCCATGCAGTCATGCACGGGCAGCGGCTCGCCCACGTGCTCGTCGATCAGGCCGTCGTACGGGTCGGGCAGCACGCTTTCATGGTGGAAGCAGGTCACGCCGCGCCGCGCCAGGATTGCCGCGAGGCGCGGATGCAGGGCTACGGCAAAGCGCCGGCCCAGCGCGTCGCGGACCAGGCCGTCCACTGCCATGGGACGCAGGTGGTCTTCCTCCAGCCGCAGCAGCGCCACGGCGCCGCAGCGGAAATGCCCGCGCAGCCCGCTGACCAGGCGCTGCAGGCGCACGGCGTGGGGCAGGTCGGCCACCAGGTCAGCCAGCAATTCGGGAACGATCGCTGAATTCGTCATGGTGAAAAACACCTGATAAGGTAATTAGTACCATGGGAAGTGTAAGGTATTTATAACCATTCGTATAGCAACCCATTGATCTGGAATGGTTTTTTTCAGGCACGCTCCTCGCGTTATGTCAGGCAGACGCAACTTCCCACACAGGAGCACCTCATGACCTTCCAGGACCAATCGCTCGGCCAACTGGCCCGCCGCATCCCCGGCGCGACGCGCATCTTCCATGATTACGCGCTCGACTTCTGCTGCGGAGGCAAGCAGACCCTGCGCGATGCCGCGCTCGAAAAGGGCCTTGATGCCGCCGCCATCGACAGCATCGAAGCGCGGCTGCATGCCCTGCACGACGATGCCGCACCCGCCGGACAGGACTGGAACACCGCCACGCCGGCCGCGCTGATCGACCATATCCTGACGCGCTTTCACGCCCGTCACCGCGAGCAGCTCCCCGAACTGATCCGGCTCGCAAGCCGGGTCGAGCAGGTCCATGGCGACCGGCCCGATTGCCCGGTCGGCCTGGCCGACCACCTGACCGCCATGCTCGGCGAGCTGGAAACCCATATGCAGAAGGAAGAGCAGGTGCTGTTCCCGATGCTGACGCGCGGCCTGCAGGCCGCCGCCGGCCGCCCCATCGCGGTGATGCGCATGGAGCATGACGACCACGGCGTGGCGCTGCAGCGGATGGCCGCGCTGACCAACGACATCACGCTGCCGCGCGCGGCCTGCAATACCTGGCGCGCGCTTTACCTGGGCCTGCGCGCGCTGCGCGAAGACCTGATGGAACACATCCACCTGGAAAACAACGTGCTGTTCGAGAACGCCGCAGTGGCCGCCACCGTGCCCGCCACCGGTTGCGGCTGCGCGAGCCACGCCTGAACCGCGCACCACCCATCACAACCAACGAAATCGCATCATGGGTTCCTACCGCAGACTCTGGTTCTTGTTGATCGCCGTGCTGGCGGTCACTTTCTCCCTGCTCGGCTACTACGGCGTCGAGGTGTACCGGCAGGCCCCGCCAATGCCGGACAAGGTGGTCACGGCCGAAGGCCGCACCCTGTTCACCGGCGAAGAGATCCTGGACGGCCAGACGGCCTGGCAGTCGGTGGGCGGCATGCAGCTCGGCTCGATCTGGGGCCATGGCGCCTACCAGGCGCCGGACTGGACCGCCGACTGGCTGCACCGCGAACTGACCGCGTGGCTCGAACTGGCGGCGCAGGATACGTACGGCCGTCCGTACGCCAAACTGGCCGCGCCCGAACAGGCCGCGCTGCGCGAGCAGTTGCGCACGGAATACCGCGGCAACGCCACCGACCCGGCCACCAATGTGCTGACCGTGTCGAAGCGCCGCGCACAGGCCATCGCCAACACCGCGGCCTACTACGACCAGCTCTTCTCCGACGCGCCGGCGCTGCACACCACGCGCGATCACTTCGCCATGAAGGAGAACACGCTGCCCAGCGCCGAGCGGCGCCAGCAGCTGACGCAGTTCTTCTTCTGGACTGCATGGGTCGCCTCGACCGCGCGCCCGGGGCAGGAAGCCACCTACACTAACAACTGGCCGCATGAGCCGCTGATCGGCAACAAGCCGACCAGCGAAAACGTGGTGTGGTCGGTGATCAGCGTGGTGGTGTTGCTGGCTGGCGTGGGCTTCCTGGTGTGGGCGTGGGCTTTCCTGCGCGGCAAGGAAGAGACGCCGCCGCAGGCGCCCGCGCGCGACCCGCTGCTATCGGTGGCGCTGACCCCGTCGCAGCGCGCGCTCGGCAAGTACCTGTTCCTGGTGGTGGCGCTGTTCGTGTTCCAGGTGTTCCTGGGCGGCTTTACCGCGCACTACACCGTCGAGGGGCAGAAGTTCTACGGCATCGACGTATCGCAGTGGTTCCCCTACGCGCTGGTGCGCACCTGGCATATCCAGAGCGCGCTGTTCTGGATCGCCACGGGCTTCCTGGCCGCGGGCCTGTTCCTGGCGCCGCTGATCAACGGCGGCAAGGACCCGAAGTTCCAGCGGCTCGGCGTTGATGTCCTGTTCTGGGCACTGGTGGTCGTGGTGGTGGGCTCGTTCGCCGGCAACTACCTGGCGATCGCGCAGAAGCTGCCGCCGCACCTGAACTTCTGGCTGGGCCACCAGGGCTATGAATACGTCGACCTGGGCCGGCTGTGGCAGATCGGCAAGTTCGCCGGCATCCTGATCTGGCTCGTGCTGATGATGCGCGGCATCCTGCCGGCGCTGCGCGCGCGCGGCACCGACCGCAACCTGCTGGCGCTGCTGACCTCGTCGGTGGTGGCGATCGGCCTGTTCTACGGCGCGGGCCTGGCCTACGGCGAGCGCACCAGCCTGACGGTGATGGAGTACTGGCGCTGGTGGGTGGTGCACCTGTGGGTGGAAGGCTTCTTCGAGGTCTTCGCCACCACCGCCCTGGCCTTTATCTTCGCCACGCTGGGGCTGGTGTCGCGCCCGATGGCGACCGCGGCCAGCCTGGCCTCGGCGTCGCTGTTCATGCTCGGCGGCATCCCCGGCACCTTCCACCACCTGTACTTTGCCGGCACCACCACGCCGGTGATGGCGGTCGGCGCCGCGTTCAGCGCGCTGGAAGTGGTGCCGCTGATCGTGCTGGGCCATGAGGCCTGGGAGAACTGGAGCCTGAAGCAGCGCGCGCCGTGGATGGCAGACCTGAAGTGGCCGCTGATGTGCTTCGTCGCGGTGGCGTTCTGGAACATGCTGGGCGCCGGCGTGTTCGGCTTCATGATCAACCCGCCGATCGCGCTGTACTACATCCAGGGCCAGAACACCACGCCGGTCCATGCGCATGCGGCGCTGTTCGGGGTCTACGGCTTCCTGGCGCTGGGCTTCACGCTGCTGGTGCTGCGCTATGTGCGGCCGGCCTACCGGCTGAGCCCGGCGCTGATGAAGACGGCTTTCTGGGGCCTGAACGCCGGCCTGGTGCTGATGATCGGCACCAGCCTGCTGCCCGTCGGCATCATCCAGTTCCTGGCCAGCGTCGAGCATGGCACGTGGTATTCGCGCAGCGAGGAGTTCATGCAGCAGCCGATCCTGCAGACGCTGCGCTGGGTGCGCACGTTCGGCGACGTGGTGTTTATCGTCGGCGCGGTGTCGTTTGCCTGGCAGGTGGTGCTGGGGCTGGCGAACCGCACCCCGGCCGCGGCGGACGCGGCGGCCGTGAGGATGAAGGCGGCGGCGCGCTGAAGCGCGCGGCTACGAGGCAGTATTGAAGCAGCAAGAGGTAAGGAGAGGCAGTACTTGCCCGCCCGGTTTCCGGGCGGGCGTTTTTTTGCGTCAGTTGTAGCCCAGCACCGCGATCGTCGCGACGTCTGGCCGATCGTTCGAGTTGTCCGTCAGCACTTCCGTAGGGGTCCGTTGCCCGAGGGCGCGAGACTCGGGTCGAGCCTGGCTCGCCCAATGCGGCCTGGTCTGCGCGGCCTGCCGGCTAGCGCCAGGCAAAGATAAGTGAACGGAGGCTATGCTTGTCGTGGCGTTCATATGCGTTTCCCGGTAAGTAGCTCTTCAGATCATCGCCTCGTCAGGCGGAGCCCGCCTGGACGTGGCCATCGCGGGATTTCTGCGTCCGGCTGCGTTTGATGATCCCGAACACGATCATCACCACAGGAAGGATCAACAGGCCTTCCGCCAGCTCGGGATCGACAGGCAGCTTGACGACATGCAGCGCCTTCAGCCCCGCTGCCGCGATGGACAGCACGTAGTACGAGATCGCGGCGACAGACAGCCCCTCGACGGCATGCTGCAGATGCAACTGGTTGCGTGCCGTACGATCCAGTCCGGCGAGCAGCCTTGTGACATCGCGTTCCTGGGCCAGGTTGACGCGGGTGCGGAGCAGGTCGACGGCCCGTGCGACCCGTGCCGCGATTTGCTCGTGGCGTGACCAGACGCTCCGGCACGTCTCCATGGCAGGCGCGAAGCGCCGCTCCATGAATTCCGCTATCGTCGGCATTCCCTCGATTCGTTGTTCCCGCAACTCCTGGATTCGCGCCAGGACGATTCGCTCATACGCACGCGAAGCGCTGAAGCGCCCGCTGTGGCCGGACAGCGATTCCACGCGCACGGCCAGTTCGGTGAGCTTGTCCAGCAGTTCCGCATCGTCCTCGCCGGCGCGACGGGCATCCATGGCCCGCATCAGTTCCTGGAGCGAGCCGTGAATGCCGTCGAGCTCGCGGCCCAGGCTGCGTGCGACCGGCAGCGCCAGCAACGCCATCATGCGATATGTCTCGATCTCATAGAGCCGCTGAAGCAGCCTGCCGCCCTGTTCCTCGCGGAAGTCCTCGTCGATCGCGAGGATGCGCATGTAGCCGTCGGCCCGCACATTCCAGTCGCAGTAGACCTTGCCGCCGCCCAGGACATCGCTGCCGACGAGAATCGGCCCGTCGAGCCAATGGCGCAGGTTCGCGCTCACCTCAGCCGCGGCGTTTCCTGACAGCAATTCCATCCGGACCGCATGAAATCGTTTGCCCGCCAGCAGGCCCAGCCAATCCGCCGGAACACGATGGATGGCGAGGTCGTTGAAGTAGTCGGTGTCGTTGCGCGGACTGACGAATGTGAAGGTGGAGAACTCGGTGTGCCGCTCCCACTTCAAATGCCAGCCGAAGGGAGATTGCACGGCGTAGTGCGTGACCCCGTCCACCGGCAGCGCCATGCCGGTCTGTTCGCACAAGGTGCGCACGAGATACTCGTGGATCGCCGGATCCTCATCCGAGTAGATCGCGTAGTGGGTCAGTGACACGCTGCCGCTGAACCGAAGAAAGGGGCGGGCGTGCAATTCAGCGACCAGGGAGGCGCGCAGCGGGTGGTCGACGAGTGACGAAGCGGCTTTGTTGTCCATGCTCGGATGGCGGATACCGGAATCCCGCGGTCGAGACATGGCGCGAGATTGCGGTCCACGTCTCCGGTTTGTTGTTGACGAAATATCGCATGCCGCTTTCAAGAAGGAAAACGCATAATATTGATTATTGTGTTCAGTTTTCCTGATACCTATGAAGATGCTCGACCACGATGTCCTGGCGACGGTCATCGCCGTCGCCGAGAGCGGCAACATGACGCGGGCGGCCGAGGCGGTGAACCGCTCGCAGTCCGCTGTCAGCATGCAAATCAAGGCACTCGAGGAGGCACTGGGCCGGCCCCTGTTCGTGCGGCGGCCGCGCAGCATCGTGCTGACGCATGAGGGTGAAGTGCTGCTGGGCTTCGCACGGCGGATGCTGGCCCTGCACGACGAAGCCTGGGCTGCCGTGGTACGGCCGGAAGTGACGGGGAAGGTAGCGATCGGGGTGCCCGACGACTACGCGTCATCGCTGCTGCCATCCGTGCTGAAGAAGTTCTCGACGACGTATCCGAAAGTGCAGATCCAGGTCGTGGGCCTGCCCAGCAGCGCGCTCGCACCACTGGTCAAGGACGGCACGGTCGACCTGGTCTGCGGCACGCGCGTGAAGGGCTTGTCCGGCGACTTCATCCGGCACGAGCCGATGGCGTGGGCCGCCATGGCGAACGGGCCGCAAGTCTGGGAGGACAGGCCGTTGCCTATCGCCGTGTTCATGCCGGGAAGCGTGGCGCGCGAGAACGCGATCCGCAGCCTGGACCGCGCAGGGATTCCGCATCGAACGTCGTACGAGAGTCCGAGCCTGCTGGGTTTGCTCAGCATGGTCGAGGCAGGCCTGGCCGTCGCGGCGCTGGCCCGCTGCGCGATCCCGCCACAACTGACCGTGCTTGGCCAGGCCCACGGACTGCCCGACCTGCCTCCGCTCGAGCTGATCCTTGCCCGAAGCGCGAAGTCGAAGCGGCCGCCTTGTGATTTCCTTGCCGAGCAGATCATGACGGATCTTCGGCCAGGCACGGGCCAGGTCTGACATCCGCAGCCAGTATGAATGCGGCACCTGGCTTCAGGAGCCCTTGCGTCCCGCCATATGATGCAGGTACGCCAGGAGGTCCTTCAGGTCAGCATCGGAGAGCGCCTTGTCGTCGATTGCCGGCATGCGCGCGCCGGGCCACCAACGCAGTGACTGCGGGTCGCGGATCAACTTGGCCAGCTTGTCGTCGCCCATATATTCCACCGCGCTGTGCGGCACATTGAGGTCCGGACCGAGGTGGGCATCGCCGACCTTGTTCAGCGAGTGGCACGAGAAGCAGACGCGCTGGAAGGTGGCGAAGCCGCGCATGACCGGGCCGTCGGCTGGCTGGTCGGAGGCAGGCCGGATGGCCGCGAAGCGCTCCGCGGGCGATGCGGTGATATCGATGCGCACGATGCTGTAGGTCCAATGGCTTTCGTTGACCACGGATGCGGCGCGCCCCGACGGCAATGTCCAGATCAGGCGAAACGGGCCGATGCCCTGGCCTTTGAGCTTCGGCCACGGCCTCGCAGGATTCTCTACCGCCAGCCAGGCCCGCGGCTCGTCGGCGCTATCGGCCAGCAGCATGCGCAGCGGCAGGTGAGAGACATAGCCATCGCTGGCTGCTGTCGTGGCAGTCGCGCCGGCCTCCGCCGGCATGCCGCGCAACAGGGAAGCCATTGGGATCGCCTTGAACGTCAGGCGGCGTTTCAGGTTGTCATCGTCGACCGTCACGTCAGCCAGTCGGCGGTCCTTTAGCAGCGCCTCGGCCGTCCAGCTGCGTTGTTGCGTACCAGCCGCAACGACCAGCGTGGCGGGTTCGGCGCCGCTCGCCGGACCTGCAAGGCATACCATGGCACAGGCAAGCGCTCCAACTGCCTTTGCAATCCAGGCCTTCATGGGTGTCTCTCCGGAAGCGGCGTAACGTGTTGAAATGCGTGTTGAAATGCGTGTTGAAGGCTCAGTGTAATAAAGAAAAACGGACAGCCTGCGCTGCCCGCTTCTTTTCCGCCTGTCTTGCCTGTTACCTCGCGCTCACCGCCACCGCACGCTCCATGGCTTGCTGCTGCCGCAGGACTTCTGTCGTCTGGCCCTGCCCGTCCGGTGCCCAGCCCGGGGGCATCACCAGGTAACCGATCGCATTCTGGAGAGGGGTGACGCCTTGCTTGCATCTCGCCCTGTCTACCTGGTGCGGTGAGAGCGGGAAGCGGATGGGGCTACCTCCGGCGCGCTTACGAAGCGTTTTTCCTGGTTTCCCTCATATCGGAAGCGGCCTGCCGCTTCACAATCGCATTCAGCGTGTCGACGAAAGCCAGCGAAAGCCTCGACAGTGGTTCGATGTTGACGTTGTAGATTTGAACCGAGGCATTGACTTCCGTGCGCACAGGCACCGCGACAATGTCCCGCCAGGCCTGGCCGAAAACCGTCATGGCATCGACAAGCGCGATGCCCGCCCCAGCCTGGGCCAGGGCGCGTGCCACATGCGCTTGTTCGACCTGCACCTTGACATCGGGTTGCTCGCTTTCCTTGCCGAAAACGTGGTGCACCAGCAGGCTGAATGGTACGTCCGAGCCATAGCCGATCAGGTCTTCGTTCACGAGATCCTGAGGGCGTACCCAGGTGCGCGTGCTGAGCCGATGACCCGTCGGAATCAGCGCCACAATGGGATTCTTTACCAGCAGCCGGGACTCCAGATTCGGGTGGGTCAGCGGCATGCTCGACACCGCCAGATCCACCTGCCCTGACAGAAGGCTGCGCAACATGTTGCTCGCGATCTGGGTGCGAACCACCACGCGCACGGCGGGATGAGCCTTGCGGAATTTGGCAATGGCGTTTGGCAACAACGTCTGTCCCATGTTCGGACTGCATGAGATCCTTACGCTGCCGGTGCGATTGGCCACCAGATCCTCTGCCACCTCGTTCACGCGTTCTACGCCTTCGTAGACGGCATTCACTTCGCCTAACAGTCGACGGGCCTCGGGCGTAGGGTGAAGACGGCCCTTGGCGCGGACAAACAAGGTCAATCCAAGCCGTTGCTCAGTGTGCGCCATCAGTCGGCTGATGGCGGGCTGGGAAACAAAGAGCAGCGTCGATGCGCCACTGATCGACCCGGTCAGCATGATCGCGCGGAATACCTCTATCTGGCGGAGGTTCATCTTCATGATGATTAACGTGATGTTAATGGTGCCAGTAGAAAAGCATAAGACGGTTAATATGGCTGTGTCTACGCCGTTTTCCATGGATTCAGCGGCCGAGGCCTTGCGCGCCGGCGAGGACACCTCGGGACGGAATGCCGGCTCCCGCGGCATGCTTGATCACGCCGGATTCGGGTACGAAGTAATCGAAGGGAATGCGCTGGCGAAACGGTTGGGGACGGTGTCGAGCATGAGGCGACACGATTTCACCAGCAGGCGACCTCCAGTCCCCAACGGCACGAAAACTAGCTTGGCTCGGCGCCTGACCCGATGATGAGTTCAAGCTCGGTCTTGAAGCCTTCAGCGACTTCGAACTGCTTCAGGCATTCATGAACATCGTTCCAGGCCTTTAATCTTGCCGCGACGTCGAGGTCCGCTACCACGGCCCGGTATGCCCCGGCGGCTTCCTGCATCAGTTGCAGGGCATCGGACGCGCTCGGCAAGACGAGCTGCGCTCGAACGTGCTGTGTTTTCACATCGCCAAGACCGCTGTCGTTCAACAGGCGTTCCATCGCGCCTTCGCCTCCCAGTGCGAAGATTCCGGGTTGTCCGGGCGCGGGAGGAGACTTGCCCGCGTGGCGTAGAAGGATCGCCATCGGTTCCGCCATAAAGGGATTGTTGGCCGGCGTCGTGAAGACCAGCGCCGCGAAACGCGCGCCAGGCTTGAGTGCGCGCCGGACAGCTTTCAGTGCCTCGCCAGGTGACGGAAAAAGCATCAAGCCCAATCGGCATATCGCCGCGTCGAACGGGGCCAGCGTCTCGTCCAGTTCGTCTGCTGCGCATTCCAGCGTTTCGATATTCCGGAGACCGGCACGAGCGGCATTTCGGCGGACATGCTCCAGCATGGTGCCCGATATATCACTGGCGACCACTTCGCCGCCGGCGCCCACTCGCATCGCTGTCTGGATACTCTGGCTGCCGGCACCGCAGGCCAGATCGAGAACGCGCATGCCCGGCCGGATACCGGCCATATCGATGAGCGCGTCCGTGGCGCCCGAAAGATTGGTGGCGAACACATGCTCCCACTTCGCCCAGCCGGGAGCTGCCGACTCCCACGTATTGCGAAGACTGGATTTCACGTTGCTGTCGGTCATCTGGAGACTCCCTCAGGATCCGCCGCCGCATCTGGGCCACTCCGGAGCGGGTGGCACTTCAGCGCGGCGCTTAGCCGCGTTCGATGCTGTCGGCGAGCGCGCGCAACAAGGCCGCGCCATCGCCCCTCCAGGCGCTGCCGTGCATACAGGCGAGCGTTGTCGGCTGCAATGCGGCAAGGCGTTCCAGCATTGCGCGGGCGTTCCGGGTGTGCGAGAAATAGTCCATCTTGCGACGGAAAGCCTCGCTCGGTTCGAGGATGTCGCTTTCGGTAAGCGGCGGGTGCTCAGAACCGCCCTGGGTAAACAAATCGCCACAAAGCAGCGTTGCCGACGCGGTCTCCATGAGGAATCCGCATTCCCAGGCGTGCGGCAGATGCGGCGTATAAAGCCAGCGCACGCTATGCTGCCCGAGCGAGATCGACTCGCCATCTTCCAGCGCACGTGGCGGCCGGTCGGCATAGTCGCTAACCGAGACCATGGCCGCGACCTGGCCGCACAGTGGTTCCGCACCCGGCGCGGCCGCGAGAAACTCATTGAGTGCGCCGCACTCGTCGGCCTCGAAATGCGAGAAGCCGACATAGCGCAAGCGATCGATTGGCATGATCCGCCCGACCGCTTCCCCGATGACCGGAAATAGCCTGCGCAGGCCGGTATGAAACAGCAGCGGCTGGTCGTCGTCGATCAGATACTGGTTGAAAGAGAATCCGCCACCACCTGGGATCTCGACCGGCGTGGAGATGCGATAGATGCGGTTCGCAATCTCGTCGATTCTTGTACCGCTCGAAAGGGACAGGGTCGCCATGGTGCGCTCCTTTCCTGGGCAATTGACGGGGCCAGGCTCGGCCAGCCCGGCGGTACCCGTTCGGCGATTGTCGACCATCCAGATACTGATGTCCAACGACCGCTTCTGATCCAGGACCCGTTGCTCCCCACTTAGGTAGGGGATGCGTGCGATATACCCGATGGAGTTAGGTGAAAGCCATTAGCGCAGGCTGCATCCAATAGCGAAACCCTCAACGGGCAGGTCGGGACAATGCGCAGTGATGGCGACGGCGAGCAGGTCTCAACCCCGGGTCGTCCGGACGGCGATCAGGAAGCGAAGCGCAAGGCGTTGCTGAGGGCGGCATCATCGGTGATTGCGGAGGAGGGATATGCCAATGCATCGCTGCGCAACGTAGTCACGCACGCGACCGCCCGCCATCCAGTGCGCGGCCAATGTGCCCGTTAACACGGATCAGAGTCAGGCCGGCCTTCCGCTGCCTTGACGCCCCCGCCATTGGTGTAGCACCATCGTTTGCTAGCAAAACCTGGTCGACCTCGCCATGAACGAACCCCGCAAGCTTTCGTCTACCATCGCCGATGAATGGCAGTCACCGCCGGACCGGACCAGCGTGACTGACGACGCCCATGTCGAAGACATCATCCCGCTGCCGCCGCCTGAACACCTGATCCGCTTTTTCCCGATCCGGAACACGGCCGTCGAGTCGCTGATCACGCAGACGCGCCAGCGCATCGCACGTATCCAGCATGGCCAGGACGACCGGCTGCTGGTGATCATGGGGCCTTGCTCGATCCACGACCCGCAGGCGGCACTTGAATATGCGCGGCTGTTGCTGGCGCAGCGGCAGCGCCATGCCGGGACGCTTGAGATCGTGATGCGCGTGTATTTCGAGAAGCCCCGAACCACGGTCGGCTGGAAAGGGCTGATCAATGACCCATACCTGGATGAGAGCTATCGTATCGACGAGGGCCTGCGCATTGCGCGCAGCCTGCTGGTCGACATCAACCGACTCGGCTTGCCTGCGGCCGGCGAGTTGCTGGACGTGATCTCGCCACAGTACATAGGCGACCTGATCTGCTGGGGCGCGATCGGCGCCCGCACCACGGAAAGCCAGGTGCATCGCGAGCTGGCTTCGGGGAGTTCAGCGCCGATCGGCTTCAAGAATGGCACCGACGGCAACATCCGGATTGCGATCGACGCGATCCAGGCCGCATCGCGTCCGCACCACTTCCTGGGCGTGCACAAGAACGGCCAGGTCGCGACCGTGCACACCAAGGGCAATCCGGACTGCCACGTCATCCTCCGCGGCGGCAAGGTCCCCAACTACGATGCGGATTCCGTGGCGGCGGCCTGCAGGGAGCTGCAGGCGGCAGGGCTGGGCGACGCGCTGATGGTGGATTTCAGTCACGCCAACAGCAGCAAGCAGCATGAGCGGCAGATCGATGTGGCGAGAGATGTGGCGCAGCAGATTCGTACCGGCAGCCGGTCCGTCTTCGGGGTCATGGTCGAAAGCAATCTGGTGGCCGGCGCGCAGAAGTTCACGCCAGGGCAGCATAGCCCGTCCACCTTGACATACGGGCAGAGTATTACCGATGCCTGCATCGGCTGGGATGATTCCCTGGCCATGCTGGAAATGCTCAGCGACGCGGTCGACGAACGCCGCGGCCTCAAGCGCAATACTTAGCCTGCAAGCTACCGGCCTGCGCGCCGTGCCTTAGCGCGGCGTACCTGCCTGCTGCGCCTCGGCCACAATTTCCCGGATCGCCTGTTCGAAAGCCTCGACCGGCTGCCCGCCCGTTACCAGGTAGCGGTTGTTGAAGATCACCGACGGCACCGACTGGATGCCCATCTGCTGGTACTGGCGCTCTTCGTCGCGCACGTCGTCGGCGTACTGGCCGCTCTCCAGCACCTGGCGCGCAGCGACCGCATCCAGGCCAACCGACGCCGCTGCCTCAATCAGCACGGCATGGTTGCCCGGATCCTTGCCATCGGTATGGTAGGCGCGCAGCAGCGCCAGCTTCAGCGGGACTTGCTTTCCTTCCAGGCCGGCCCAGTACAGCAGCCGGTGGGCGTCGAAAGTGTTGTAGACAAAGGCGCGCTCGCCGAAGCTGAAGCCCACGCCGGCGCCGCGCTCGCGGATCATGGCCTGGGTTTCGGCGATCTGCGCGGGCGTGCGGCCATACTTCTTGCCGAGGTAGTCGACGATGGCCTGGCCTTCCGGCCCCATGTCGGGGTTCAGCTCGAAGGGATGCAGCACGATCTCGGCGTCGACGTGGTCGCCCAGCCGCTGCAGCGCCAGCTGGAGCGAAGACAGGCCAATGGCGCACCAGGGGCAGGCGATGTCGGAGACGAAGTCGATTCTGAGGGGTTGGGTCATGGCGATTTGCTGGCAGGCTCAAACGGGATGTTGGCCGACAGGGTAGCCTGACTTGCGGATCTTTGCTGGAAGGGTCTTTTGCGCAGCGGCCGGGCTGGCGGGCCCGGCCGGCAGCGGCGCGTCAGTCCCAGTGGCGGCCCGGACCGCGGTGATCGTGGTGCCCGTCATGGCGACGGGCCCATTCGCGCTCGCGCCATTCGCGGCGAGCCTCACGGTATTCTGCGCGGTGATAGCCGGGGTGGTAGTCAGCCCGATAGTCGGGGCGATAGTCGGGACGATAGCGCACCGGCACCGGGGCGACCACCACCGGGCGCGCCGGGGCATAGGCGACGGGGGCAGGGGCATACGCAACCGGCGCCGGCGCGTAGACGGGGGCCGGGCGGTAGACCGGCGCGGGCTCGGCCACCACGACGGCGGGCGCCCCGATATTGATACCGACGCTGACGCCGGCATGGGCCGCGGCGCTCGCCGCCAGCAATGCACCGCCTGCTACTGCCATTGCTAGGATTCGTTTCATGGCTGCCTCCCAAGGGGCGTTGGACATGGGCTCACTGTAGGGGCAGGGTCCGTAATATTGGGCGCTCGAAGTGTTGCAAGTGTGACGTGGTGTAACCTGTCCACGAACCCCCCGCCGCCCCGCCGCCGCCCACCAATCCGCGCCCCTGTATCATGCAGCCTCGCAGTCCTTTGCCCCGTGTTGCCCATGCGCCGTACCGTCCTGCCCGCAGCGTCCGCCCTTGCCTTGTCCATCCTCGCCGCGATGTTCGCCGCAATCCCCGCCCTGGCGCGTGCCGAGCCTGACCTGCAGGCCGGCAAGGCACTGTTTGCCACGCGCTGTGCGTCGTGCCACTACGTTGGCCGCAATGCGCGCGGCGCGTTCGGGCCGCAGTTGAACGGCATCTTCGGGCGCCAGGCGGGCACCACCACTGATTTCCAGTATTCGGAAGCGATGCGCGCATCCAGGGTGGTGTGGTCGCACGACACGTTGAGCGCCTTCCTGCGTGCTCCGGCCAAGGTCGTACCGGGCACGAAGATGCGGTTCTGGGGCCTGGGCAACGACAAGCAGATCGAAGACCTGCTCGGCTACCTGCAGACCTTCCGCTAAGGCGTTCGCTTACAAGGCGTTCGCCTGTCCCTGCTCGCCGGGGAAATGCGGCCCCGGCCCTGCTCCGGCCAGCGCATCCTGCGGATTGCGCAGCGGGCACGCCTTCAGCGACAAACAGCCGCACCCGATGCAGCCATCGAGCTGGTCGCGCAGCAGCGTCAGCGTGCGGATGCGCTCATCCAGGTCATCGCGCCAGCTGGCCGACAGCCGCCGCCAGTCCGCCACCGTCGGCGCGCGCCCGTCGGGCAGCTTCTGCATCGCCGCCGC
This sequence comes from Cupriavidus phytohabitans, assembly GCF_000426345.1. Classification (GTDB taxonomy): domain Bacteria; phylum Pseudomonadota; class Gammaproteobacteria; order Burkholderiales; family Burkholderiaceae; genus Cupriavidus. The sequence continues at coordinate 142,096 of NZ_AUFE01000004.1, forward strand.
GATCACCGCCAGCGGCAGCCCCATGCGCTGCGCCACGCGGATCACCGCCAGCCGCCGCAGCACGGCGCGCGCATAGCGGCGCTGGTTGCCGCCGCTGCGCGTGCTGGCGATCAATCCACGCGATTCATAAAAATGCAGCGCCGAAACCGCGATGCCGGTGCGTTCGGCCACCTGGCCGACCGACAGCAGTTCTTCGGCAGGTCCTGGCCGGCGCCGGCGCGGCGCATCTGCCGTGGCAGGCGCGGGGGGAACAGGTCTGGAAGTCTTGGGCATGGCTGGTAGCGGGCGGCGGCGGGAATGCCCATGCTACCACCATGGCCGCGCTTGACCTTAACCTAACTTGAGGTTTGATACTTGCGGCTCCATTGTTCGCCTTCGCTCAACACAGAGTTGATGACCATGCTGACGCTTGCCCGCTCCAATGCTTCGCTGAACCTGATCAATCCCGCCGCGCTGTATGACCCGCGTCCCAACGGCTATTCGCACGTGGCGGTGGTGGAAGGTCCCGCCCGCATCGTCTTTGTGGCCGGGCAGGGCGGCGAGGATGCCGCCGGCTGCCTGGCGGCGGATTTCCCGCGGCAGGTGGCGCGGGCCATGCAGAACCTGCGCATTGCGCTGCAGGCCGCGGGCGCCGACGTGGGCGATGTCGCCAAGCTCACGGTGCTGGTGGTCGACCACTCGCACGACCGCCTGCGCACCTTCGGCGCCGCGCTGCGCGAGATGTGGGGCGACCGGCCGGCGCCGGCCTGCACGCTGATCCCGGTGCCGCGGCTGGCCCTCGACAACATGCTGTTCGAGATCGAAGCCACCGCGGTGCTGCCCGGCTGAGCCGCGCGGGCAGCCGTCGCGTGCGTTACTGCTGCGGGCGCGGCGCCGCGCTGAAGGTCTTGTTGATGATCTTCCACGCGCCGTCGATCTGCAGCAGCGTCATGTAGTCGGTAAAGACCACGTCCGGATGCTCCAGCACGACCTTGGCCTCGCCGGCATTGCCGACCACGTCGAACTGGGTGATGAAGCGCCGGCGCTGCGCTTCGTCGGCCGGCGGATGGCCGGGGCAGCGCGCGGCGACAAAGTCTTCCACCGTCAGCGAATGCAGCTTGCCGTCGCGGAACGAGACGATGCGGGCGTCGGCATGGAAGGCGCGGCGCATCACCTCGGGGTTGCCGGTCGCGTGGCCCTGCAGGTAGTCCTCGATCGGGGCCAGCGCGGCCGTGTGGCGGGACGTCAGGCCGGTTGCACTGTAAGTCATGGTCTCCTCCAAGACTGAGGCGGCGGGGAAAGCACCCGGCCGCTACGTTGAAAGCGTTGATTGTATTCCAGTTTTGTATGCAAAATGGCGTCGTCGCGTCGCGTCGTCAAGTTACGCCTGTCACAGTGACGCCACGATCTGCTCCCGCAGCCAGCGATGTGCCGGGTCGCGATGCACGCGCTCATGCCACAACATCGACATCTCGTAGCCTGGCACATCAACGGGCGGCTCAACCACGCGCAGTGCCGGCGCATCGCGCACCAGCCGCTCCGGCACCATCGCCACCAGGTCGGTGCTCGCCAGCACGGCGGTGACAAAGAGGAAGTGTGGCACCGACAGCACTACGCGGCGCTGCATGCCGGCCAGCGTCAGCGCCTCGTCGGTGACGCCGGAGAAGCCGCCGCCGTCGGGCGACACCATCACATGCTCCAGCGCGCAGAACTGCGCCAGCGTCGGCCGCCGCTTCAGCCGCGGATGCCCGGCGCGGCCTGCCAGCACATAGCGCTCGGTGAACAGTGCGCGCCGATGCAACGCGGGCGGTGAGCCTTCGGTCGTGTGGAAAGCCAGGTCCAGCTCGCCCTGCTCGCACTGGCGGGCGATGCGCGACGGCACCATCTCCAGCACCGCCAGCCGCGCGCCTGGCGCAGCGCGGCGCAGCGCCTGCATGGCCGGCAGCACGATGGTTGATTCGCCATAGTCGGTTGCCGCCACGCGCCAGGTATGCGTGGACGCGGCGGGATCGAACGGGCTGTCGGGCGACACCGCGTGCTCCAGCGCGGACAGCGCTTCGCGCAGCGGCTCGCGCAGGGACTCGGCCTTGGCCGTCGGCCGCATGCCGCGCGGTCCGGGCAGCAGCAACGGATCGCCGAAGTAGTCGCGCAGCTTGGCCAGGTGGACGCTCACTGATGGCTGCGAGAAGTGCAGGCGTTGCGCGGCGCGGGTCACGTTGTGCTCGGACAGCAGCACGTCCAGCGTGACCAGCAGGTTGAGGTCGAGCCGCCTGAGATTAGTCATGACAATACCTGTGATATTGGATATTCATTTCCAATATACCGTGCGGCGGCCTAAGCTGGCTTCTCCCTGATCAATGCTTACGCAAGGAAGCCGCTGTCATGAACGTTCTGATTGTCTATTCCCACCCCGAACCCACTTCGCTCAACGGCGCCATCCGCGATTACGCGGTGCAGCGGCTGAGCGATGCCGGCCACCAGGTCCAGGTGTCCGACCTGTACGCGATGCAATGGAAAGCCCAGCTCGATGCCGCCGACAGCAAGGCGCGCCGCGGCGACGCGCCGTTCCATCCGTCGCTTGATTCAAAGCATGCGTTCGAGAACGGCCTGCAAAGCGACGACATTGCGCGCGAGCAGGACAAGCTGCGCTGGGCCGATACGGTGATCCTGCAATTCCCGCTGTGGTGGTTCTCGATGCCGGCGATCCTGAAAGGCTGGATCGAGCGTGTCTACGCCTATGGCTTCGCCTACGGCGTGGGCGAGTACTCGGACGAACGCTGGGGCGACCGCTACGGAGAGGGCATGCTCGCCGGCAAGCGCGCCATGCTGGTCGTCACCACAGGCGGCTGGGAATCGCACTACAGCGCGCGCGGCATCAACGGGCCGATCGACGACGTCCTGTTCCCGATCCAGCACGGCATCCTGTACTACCCCGGCTTCGACGTGCTGCCGCCGTACGTGGTGTACCGGACCAGCCGGGTCGATGACGGGCGCTTCGCCGCGATCCGCGAAGAACTGGGGCAGCGCCTCGATACGCTGGCGACCACGGCGCCGATTGCGTTCCGGCCGCAGAACGCCGGCGACTATCGGATTCCGGCGCTGACGCTGCGCGAAGACGTGGCACCCGGCCTGGCAGGATTTGCCGCGCACGTCGCATAAGCCGCGCGCTGCAACGGCAGGCAGGCGCCTGCCTCCATCATTCCGCGCGGATATCCGCGCGCGCTGCCACCGCGCGCATCTCCGGCAGCTCCTTCTCGACCCGCGCCCGCACCGCGGCGCCATTGCCGTAGGCCGGCGTCAGCGCCAGCTCGACCATGCGCGCGCGCGTGGCGGGCGCATTGGCGACTTCGGCTAGCGCCTTCTCCAGCTTCTGCTGCACCGGAGCGGGCAGTCCCGCCGGCGCCAGCAGCGCGAACCACGTGCCCATCTGGAAGCCGGGGTAGCCGCTTTCCGCCACCGTTGGCACCTGCGGCAGCGCCGGCAGCCGCTGCGGCGACAGCACCGCCACCGGCCGGATCTTGCCGCCCTTGATCAGCGGCAGGCTGGCCACCACGGTATCGACCGCCACCTGCACCTGCCCGCCGGTGAGCGCGGTCAGGCTCGGCGCGCTGCCATTGAAGGGCACGTGGACCATGCGGATGCCGGTGGCGGACTTGAGCATCTCGCCGCCGAAATGCACCGACGAACCCGTGCCGAACGAGCCATAGGAGAACTTGTCGGGATGGGCTTTGGCCTGCGTCACCAGGTCTTTCAGCGAGTTGACCTGCGCATCGGGATTGGCAACCAGCACAAGGCTCATGTCGGCGACCAGGCCCAGCGGCGTGAAGCTCTTGATCGGGTCGTAACCCAGGTGCTGCCGGATCGCCGGGTTCAGCGTCAGCGTGGTGCTGGCCGCCAGCAGCAGGGTGTAGCCGTCGGGCGCGGCCTTGGCGACCTGGTTGGCGCCGACCACCGTGCTGGCGCCGGGCTTGTTCTCGACCACCACCGGCTGGCCCAGCTTTTCGCCCAGGCCGACGGCGAGCAGCCGGCCCAGGAGGTCGGTGGCGCCGCCGGCGGCGAACGGCACCACCAGCCGCAGCGGGCGCTCGGGCCAGGCCGGCGCTTGCGCCATGGCAGGCGCCGTGGCCATTGCCGCGCTGAATGCGGCACAGGCGAGGAACAGCTTCGGGGGCATTGCGGTCATCGGGATCACTCCTGCCGGCAGTTATGGAAAAGCGAAGCGTGGGGCGCCGGCCCGAACCGGATCGGGCCGCGTGGTGTCGTTGTGGTTGCTCGTGAGTGCCGTATCAGGTGGCCTGGTCCAGCCACGGGCTGCGCACGCGCGAGAAGCCGCCGGCCTGGTCGTAGGCGTGGCCCAGCTGCAGCACCGCCGCGTCGGCCTGCGCCGGCCCGATGATCTGGATGCCCGCGGGCAGCCCCTGCAGCCCCTGCGGGCCAAAGCCGGCGGGCGCGGCCAGCGCCGGCAGCCCGGCCATGGTGGCCGGCACCACGACCTGCATCCAGCGGTGGTAGGTGTCCATGTCGCGGCCGCCGACGGTGCGCGGCCAGTCCCATCCGGCGTCGAACGGGAACACCTGCGCGGCCGGCAGCACGAGGTAGTCGAAGCGCTCGAACAGCACGCGCAGCGCCTGGTACCACGCGCTGCGCTCGCACAGGGCTTCATAGACGCGCGTGCCGGGAAGCGCCAGGCCGCGCTCGATTTCCCAGGCTGCCTCGGGCTTGAGCAATGCGCGCGTGGCCGGGTCGCGGTACAGCGCGGCATTCGCGCCTGCCACCGAGAAGCTGCGCAGGTCTATCCACGCATGCCACAGGCGCTCCAGCTCGAAATCCGGCAGTGCGGCGTCGACGTCGCAGCCGAGCGCGCGAAAGTGGTCCAGCGCCTGCTCGCAGGTTTCGAGCACGCCGGGCTCGGTCGGCAAGTGGCCGCCCAGGTCGCCAAGCCAGCCCACGCGCACACCTTTCCAGTCGCGCGCGGGCGGCAGCGTGAAGGAGCCGGGCGCTTCGGCGCGGCGCGTCAGCGGCATGCGCGCATCGAAGCCGGCCTGCACCGACAGCAGCAGCGCCAGGTCGGGCACGTTGCGCGCCATCGGCCCGGCCACGCTGAACTGCTGGAAGAAGACCTCGTCGGCGGGGCCGTGCGGCACGCAGCCGACCGAGGTGCGCAGCCCGTACACCTGGTTGAACGCCGCGGGCGTGCGCAGCGAGCCCATCATGTCCGATCCATCCGCCACCGGCAGCATGTGCAGCGCCACGGCCACCGCGGCGCCGCCGGAGCTGCCGCCAGCCGAGCGCGCCGGGTCGAAGGCATTGCGGGTGGTGCCGTAGACGGGGTTGTAGGTATGGCCGCCCAGGCCGAACTCAGGGGAGTTGGTGCGGCCGATAAAGACCGAGCCCGCGGCGCGCATGCGCTCGAAGATTGCCGCATCGCTCTGGCTGACCTGCCCGGCAAAGATCGGCGAGCCCTTGGTGGTGACCATGCCCGCCGCCGGGCTGATGTCCTTGGGCGCTTGCGGAAAGCCGTGCAGCGGGCCGCGGCTGTGGCCGCGCGCCAGTTCGGTGTCGAGCGCTTGCGCCTGGGCGCGCACCGCATCGCGGTCGGCCGGCGCGACGATGGCATTGACGCGCGGGTTGTGGCGGTCGACCTGGCCGAGGAAGGCCTCCAGCACCTCCACGCAGGAGACCGCGCGGGCATGGATGGCGCGCGACAGGGCGACGGCATCGAGTTCGGTGATCGGGTCGGTGGAAAGCACGGTGGAAGGCGTTGTGGAAGGCGCGGTGGAAGGCATATTCGCCATGGGTTCTCCCGGTGTCTCCTGTGGTGTCGGGAAAAAGCATACGGGCGCGGCGGGGCTTTACGCAATCGATGATTTTTTCAAATATCCTTGCGTAAAACGCAAAGCAGCGGAGCGCTGCACCGCCGCAATCCAGGGAGCCGCCCCATGCTGTCGCACCGCCTGCAGGACACTTCGCTGCGCTACTTCCTGGAGGTAGTGCGCAGCGGCTCGCTGACCGAGGCGGCGCAGCGCCTGAGCGTGACCGTGTCGGCGGTGAGCCGTCAGGTGGCGGCACTGGAGGCGCTGCTGGGCGTGCCGCTGTTCGACCGGCGCCCGCGCGGCATGGTCGCCAGCGCGGCCGGCGAACTGCTCGCCGCTTATGCGCTGCGCGGCGCCCTGGAAGCGGACCGCGTGGTGGCGGAGATCGCCGCGCTGCAGGGACTGCGCCGTGGCCGCGTGCGCGTGGCCAGTTCCGCCGGGTTTGCCATCGAGTTCCTGCCGCGCATCATTGCCGAGTTCCGCCAGCGCTATCCGGGGCTGCAATTCCATGTGCGCGTGGCGGCGCCGGCGGAGGTGACCGGCATCGTGCTGCATGGCGACGCGGACATCGGCATCACCTACAGCCGCGCGGCCGAGCAAGGCATCCGCATCGAGCATCGCCAGCCCGCGCCGGTCATCGCCATCATGCCGCCCGACCACCCGCTGGCGCGCTTTCGCAGCATCACGCTGGCGCAGATGCAGCCGTACCCGCTGGCGCTGCCGGAAGGCGACAACACCGTGCGCCAGCTGTTCGACATTGCCTGCGGCGAGCGCGGCATCGTGTTCGAGCCGGTGCTGGTGACCAACCACTTCGAGACGCTGACCAGCTTCGTGCTGCACGGCGGCGGGCTGTCGATCTCGGGCGCGGTGACCGTAGGCGACCGCCTGCGGCGCGGCGAACTGCATGCCGCGGCCATCCGCGAGCGCGGCATGCGCAGCCGTGCGGTCGAATTGCAGACGCTGGCTGGCCGCACGTTGCCCGAGGGCGTGCGCGCCTTCCTGGGCTTCGCCCGGGAGCGCCTTGCGGCCGAGATGGGCGCGGCGGCCTGAATCCTAAGCTGGCCTATGCCGGGCGCTTGCGCCGGGCGGCGGGCCGATTCAGCACCACCCACGCCGGTGCATGGTCGCTGGGGTGATCCTCGCCGCGGACCCAGGTGTCGACGCCCGCATCGCGCAGCCGCGGGGCCAGGTCCGCGCTCAGCAGCAGGTGGTCGATGCGCAGCCCGGAGTTGGTCTGCCAGTGCTGGCGGAAGTAGTCCCAGAAGGTGTAGATGCGTTCCTCGCCATAGTGCGTGCGTAACGCATCGGTCCAGCCTTGCGCCAGCAGGCGTGCGTAGGCCTCGCGGCTTTCCGGCTGCAGCAGCGCGTCCTTGCGCCACGAGCGCGGGTTGTAGATGTCTACGTCGGTGGGGACCACGTTGTAGTCGCCCGCCAGCACCACCGGGTGGCCGCTGTCGAACAGCGTCTGCGCATGGTCGATCAGCCGCGCGAACCAGGCCAGCTTGTAGTCGAACCTGGGCCCGGGCTGCGGATTGCCGTTGGGCAGGTACAGGCAGCCAACCAGGATCCCGTGCACGGCTGCCTCCAGGTAGCGGCTGTGGCTGTCGTCGGGATCGCCGGGCAGGCCACGGCGCACTTCCACCGGCTCGGCGCCGCGCGCCAGGATGGCAACGCCGTTCCATGACTTCTGGCCGTGCCAGACGGCGCCGTAGCCGGCCTCGCGCAGTTCGCGCGCGGGAAAGCTCTCGTCGGCGGTCTTCAGTTCCTGCAGGCAGGCCACGTCGGGCGCCTCGCGCTCCAGCCAGTGGCGCAGCGCGCCGATCCGGCTGCGGATGCCGTTGATGTTGAACGTGGCGATCTTGATGGCGGGCATGGGCACCTTGCGCGTTGGAACGAGGCCGGCCGGCACAAGTGCCGGCCGGGGGCATCTGCGGCGCGCGCCGGCGCTACGCCGGCGCGCTGCTGCCGCACCTCACGCGCGCCACGTGCTGCCGGTCGCCTCGGACGTGCCCGTGCTGCCGGCGCTGGTGCCGTGGTCCTCGCGCCGCACCCGGATGTCGTTGTTGACTTCCTTCACGCCGTAGGTGCCGTCGGCCAGGTCCTCAATGTAGTACTTCTGGCCGCGCTCGCGCACAGAACCTGTCAGCGACACCACGCCTTCCTTGACGTCGACGCTGACATCGCTGACGTCGACGCCGCGCGCATAGCTGAGCCGCTCGCAGATCTGGTCGCGGATGCGGTCATCGCTGCGCTGGTAGCCGCGCGGGCCAGCCTTGCGCTCGTGCTCGCGCTGGTCGGTGCCGAACAGGTCGCCGACCGCTTCGCCGATGCGGCGGCCGAGGTTGTAGAGCACGCCACGGTCTTCGCGGTCATCGTCGCGATAGTCTTCCCGGTCATCGGTTTCCCAGCCACGCTGCCGTGCCGCCTCGCGGCTGTAGCGCTGGCCGTACCGCTGCTCGTCCTCGCGCTCGTCGCGGTCCTCGGTCCAGTAGCGGGTGTCGCTGCGCAGGTCGCGGAAGTAGGCGTCGCGGTTGCGCGCGCGCGCCGACTCATATGGGTCGCGCGCGCGTTCGACGCTTTCGCGCCACTGGCCTTCGGCGTGGTCGTCATCGCGCTGCCAGGCTTGCGGATCGCGCCATTCGCCGGCGCGTTCCCAGCCATAGCCACCGTTCAGGCCGTAGCGCAGGCTGCTGCCGGCGCGGCGGCGATAGCGCTCTTCGTCCTGGTCGCGCTCATACTGGCGTCCTTCATCGCCCTGGTAGCGCTGAGAGCCCTGAGAGCCCTCATAGTCCTGTTGGCCTCGATAGTCCTGGCCACCGCGGTAGCGCTGCTGGCTGCGGCTGCCGTAGTCACTGCGGTAACCGCTGCCGTAACCGCTGCGGTAATCACTGCGGTAATCGCCGCCGCCGCCGTACTCACCTTGCGTCGGCCGTTCCGGATACCGGCGGGCGCCGTACTCGTCACTGTAGCCGCCGGCCTGGCGCGCCGGGCCACCGTAGCTGGTCTGGCCCGGCGTCAGCTGCTGGCGACGGCGCTGCGTTTGCCAGCGGTCGCGTTCGGATTCCGGTTGCCAGTCGTCGTCGTCCCACGCCTGGCGGCGTTCGCGTTCGTCGTAGTAGTAGCTCATGCTGGTTTCCTGATATGTGAATGACGCCATATACGGACAGGCACAAAGGTGCCCGCAGGTCCGCTGACGGGTAATCAGGAAACGGCAAGATTCGTACCGTGCGGCAGCCGCGCGCCTGCGGCGCAGGTGACGCCGCGGGCCATGCAAGCCTTGCAGACCTTGTAAGGGATGCAGGGTGCGGAAGCGGGACAAATGCCTCGATGGCCACAACAGCGCGGCGTGCGGACTAGCGTACGAAAGGCAGCGCCAGCAACGCATTGCGCAGCTCGGCCGGCCCCGGCTGTACCGCGTTGCCGAAGCGCGTTCGCACCAGCAGCACCACGTCGGTATCGGTGCAGTTGTGGAAGGCGGCGTGCACGGCGCTCAGCCCGCTGCCGGTGCGGGCGGTGCCGACCTGCCGCACGCCGACCATGTCCGCGAGTTCTGGCGACAGGAACGACACCGCCAACGCCGGGTGTTCCTGCTGCTGATGCCATGGCATGCAGCCGGTATAGGCGGCAGGCGTGGCGGCGCAGCCGGCCAGCGCGAGCACGGTCGCGGCCAGCAAGACGGCGGCACTGCGGCGGCGCCGAGCCGCTTCAGCGATAGACGACGTCATCGGCGGCCGCGCGCTGGAATTCATAGATGCCGCTCCAGACCACTTCGCCGGTCTCGACTTCCACCAGCTCGAACGCTGATGAACTGGATGCGCGCCTGCGCGGCGCGGTCGAGGTTGATGCGCAGCCGGTCGACGATCAGTTGCCGGTCCATCGGCTGGGCGCTGTCGCTGACGAAGTAGGCGCTGTCCAGCGCGATGCGCGGGCGCTTGCCGTCCGGTCCCGGTGCGAAACGTGCCTGGGCCAGGATGTCGCGCATCATCAGGTCGGACATCGAGACGATGTCGTGGCCTTCCGGGCCGACGCCGGAGACCGGGCCCTTGCGGCCCGCGTCCAGGTCGGTGGCGGCCACGCCGGCGGCGTTAGGCGCCGTGGCTAGACAGCCAGCGAGCAACGCTGGCAGCATCAGTGCCAGCCCGCAAGCGGCCATCCCGGCAAGCCGCCGCGTCGTGGCGGCTGCCGGGATGGTGCCCGCGGGTTCCCCCGCCTTCCCTGCCGCCCATGGCATGTGCCCTGGCGGCTCCCCGTGTTGCCGGTGTGCCGGCTTTTTGCTTGTCCACGGTTCCTTCCCCGATTTCCCGATGTCTGCCGCGTCCGTTTGCGCCGCTCTTGCGGCTCATTTGCGGCTCATTTGCGGCGATGATAGGAGCGCGTGCGCGGCGGCGCCTCCCTGAAACATGGGATGGGCAAGCGACGGCGGCTGTGCCATGGATAGGGCTGGTGCAGGCACGCCGCGGCGGCGCTTGTGTTTACCCTGAAAACCGGCCCGTGCCACGCCCGCGACTCCGGGGGATATGTCAGAATCCGCCGGCAACCCGTCGCGCCGGCGCAACGGCCAGGCCCCGCAACCACACTGGCATGACAAGCACAACCAGAGTCCTGATCGTCGAAGATGACCCGGCGGCGCAGAGCCGCCTGGTGCAGGCCGTCGAGATGCATGCGCCCTTCAGCACCGTGACCGGCCGCGCCGGCAGCGTCGCCGACGCGCTTGCCTGGCTGGCGCTGCACCAGCCCGACGTGCTGCTGTGCGACCTGGGCCTGCCGGACGGCAGCGGCATTGCCGTGATACGCCAGGCGCGCGAACGTTATCCCGCGTGCGAATGCATGGTGGTCACGGTGTTCGGCGACGACCAGCACGTGCTGGCCAGCATCGAAGCCGGCGCCATCGGCTACCTGCTCAAGGACGAGACCACCGACCGCATCGCCGCTTCGATCGGCGAACTGCGCGCCGGCGGCTCGCCGATGAGCCCGCTGATCGCGCGCCAGGTGGTCAACCGCCTGCGCGGCGAGCCCGCCGAGGCCGCAGGCCGCGATAACGCCGCCCAGCGCAGCGTGGCGCTGTCCGCGCGCGAGAGCGAGATCCTCGACCTGATCTCGCGCGGCTACACCTATGCCGAGACCGCGCGCTATGTCGGGCTGAGCGTGCATACCGTGCAATCGCATATCAAGAACATCTACGGCAAGCTGGCGGTGCGCTCGCGAGGCGAAGCCGTGTTCGAGGCCGCCAAGCTCGGCCTGCTCAAGTCCCTGTAGCGTCCCGCGCCATGCCGCCAACCTGGTTGCGACTCACCCGGACCGTGCTTGCCGTGCTTGCGTTGCTTGCCGTACTGCTGCCGCTGTCGTGGCTGGCGTCGCCGGCCCGCGGCGCTGCGCCGGCCGCAAGCGACGGGCTGGTGGAGCTGGCCCGGGCCGTGCGCAGCGCCACGCTGCGCGACGGCAGCGTGCTGCCGGCGCAGCCGCTGACGCTGCCGGACTACTGGGACCGTGCGCTGCCGGGCAAGTCCGGCACGGCGGTCTACGAACTGCGCTTCGACCGCGGCTGGCCGGCGGCGGCAGCGGCAGGGCTGTTCGTGCCGTGGGCGGGCGGCAGCTACGAGGTGCGCCTGAACGGCATATTGGTCGCGGCTGGCGGCAGCCTGACCGCGCCGTCATCCGCGCTGGCCAAGCGCCCGTACTATGTGCCGTTGCCGCCGGAGCTGGTGCGCGAGCACGGCAATACGCTGCGCATCACGGTGGCGGCGCGCGCGTTTTCACGAGCCGGCCTGCTGCCGGTCACGGTGGGGCCGGCCAAGGCGGTGCGCGCGCGCTACCAGGACGCGTTCATGGCGCGCGTGGCCGGGCCCTTCATCGTTGCCGTCCTCGGCGCCGTGCTCGGCACCATCGCGCTGCTGATCTGGTGGCGCCAGCGCGATCCGCTGTTCGGCCTGTACGGCCTGGCCGAGATCGCCTGGAGCATTCGGCTGCTCGACTATTTCGTCGATGACCTGGCACTGCCGCCGGAGCTGCGGGGCTATATCGTCGCCGCCGCGCGCGAGGTCTTCCTCGGCGCCATCGCCAAATTCTGCCTGCTGGTGATCCGCGTGCCCTGGCGCTGGCTGCACCGCACGCTCAACGCCTACCTGTGGCTGGCGCTGCCGGTGCTGGCGCCGCTGGCCGCGCTGTCGAGCCATCCACTGGTGTTCCCACTGAGCTGGCTGGCCAAGGTCGGCATCATCCTGACGGTTTCGGTTGCGCTGGTGTGGGCCGCGCTGCGGCATCCGAGCCGCGAGGCCAGGCTGCTGGCCGCCACCGTGGGCGTGTCGGCGGTGCTGTTCCTGGGCGACTGGCTGCGCGTGTGGCTGACCGGCGACTACTACTGGGTGCGCTCGATGACCCGCTACGTCTCGGTGCCGTTCAGCGTGGTGATGGCGTGGATGCTGGTGGAGCGCTATACCAGCGCGGTGCGCAGCCTGCAGCGCGCCAACCAGGTGCTGAGCGAACCCGTGGCGCAGCGCGAGGCCGAGTTGCGCGCGGTATTCGCACGCGCGCAGAAGATCGCCGCCGAGCAGACCGCGCTGCGCGAGCGCAGCCGCATCCTGCGCGACATGCACGACGGCCTCGGCAGCCAGCTGGTCACCACGCTGTCGATGCTGGAGTCGGGCCAGCCCAGCCGCGCGCAAATCGCCGGGCAGGTGCGGCATGCGCTGGACTCGCTCAAGCTCTCCATCGATGCCATGCAGGACACCGGCGGCGACCTCGCGGCGGTGCTGGGCAATCTGCGCTACCGGCTGGGGCCGCGCATCGAAGAGGCCGGCATCGCCATCCACTGGCAGGTCGAGCGGCTGCCGGTGCTGCCCCACTTCACCGCGCGCAAGGTGCAGGAGCTGCAGTACCTGCTGCTCGAGGGCATCACCAACGTGCTGCAGCACGCCAACGCCAGCGCGATCACGCTGGCCGCGCATGCCGACCCGGTGGCGCAGGTGATCCGCATCAGGCTGGCCGATGACGGGCGCGGCTTCGACACCGGCGCCACGCGCGGCGGGCGCGGGCTGCGCAATATGCAGGTGCGTGCGGCAGCGATCAGCGGGCGGCTGCAACTGCAATCGCTGCCGGGCCAGACCACGCTGACGATCGAGCTGCCGCTCGCGCCGCCGGCGGAAGAGGAGGACGGCGAGGAAGGGGAGGCGCTGGCACCCACGGCATGATCGTGCCGTGGCGGCTGCATGCCAGGGCGCAGGCCGGGCGATGAGCGGAGCAGCCCTCCGTCACCGCCCGCTGGAAGCCTTGCTTGTTACTTCTTGGTGGCAGGCTTCGTTGACGAGGTCTTGGCCGTCTTGCTGCTCGCCGCCGCCCTGGCCGGCGCTGCGGCGCTCGCGGTGGTGGCCGGTGCCGGTTCGATCTTCGACTTGCTGAAGGCGAAATAGCACTCGGTGTTGCTGTTCTGCGCCCATTCCGAGTCGCTCGTGGCCAGCACGCCGGTGACATTGATCTTGTCGCCGGTCGACAGGTTGCTGATCTTCTTCTGGTTGACCATCAGCGCGTCCCGCATCAGCGCCTTGCCGGTGCAGCTCGGGTTGACCGAATCCTTGAAGTAGACCGCGATCTTGTCGCTCGACACGCCGGCCAGCCCGTCGACCCGGGTGATGCGGGTAACCGTGCCGGACACCAGGATCGCCTGCTGGTCCCACTTCTTCTTGGCCGTGATCTCGTTCTTCTTCCAGTCTGTCCAGATATCGCCCAGTGATGCCTGCTTCGGATCCGCCAGCATGCGGAAGTCTCCGCTGAGCACGTCGCCCGTGCTGTCCAGCGCGCCGCTGATGCCTGACATGGCCCCGTCCATCGATTCACACCCCGCCAGCAGGCTGGCCAGCGCCAGTGCCAATACCACCTTTCCGGATTTCATTTCTTTTTTTCTCCTCGATCGGGTCAGCCCCGTCGGCCGACGCCGCGCATTGTAGCGTACGCACGCCAAGAGCTGACAGAAGTGGCAAAAAGGCGATAAAACCCGGAAATAACCCCCGTTCGGGGGATCAGCGCCCCCCGTTTCCTGACGGCAGCATCCGCACCGCCAGCGCGGCCAGGGACGTGGCCGTGGCGAGCGCTGCCACGCCCGTCCAGCCGGCATGCGCCAGAGCCAGGCTGCCGAGCGCTGCACCTGCCGCCATGCCGGCAAACATGCAGACGAACAGCACCGCGTTCAGCCGGCTGCGTGCGCCCGGGTCGATGCCATAGACGATGGTCTGGTGCGCGACCAGCGTCACCTGCACGCCCAGGTCGAAGCCGACGGCGGCGGCCACCAGCAGCCCGAGTTGCGCCTGCGGCGACAGCCATGGCGCCAGCAGCATGGCGGCAAAGGACAGCGCGGCGAGCGCGGCGCCGAGCCGGGTCACCGCCTGCGGGCCGCGGTGGTCGGCGATGCGGCCGGCGATCGGGGCGCCCAGCGCGCCTGCCGCACCGGCCAGCCCGAACGCGCCGGCGGCTTCGCTGCCAAGGTGGAACGGGGCGCCATGCAGCATTACCGCCAGCGTCGACCAGAACGCGCTGAAGCCGACCGACAGCAACGCCTGCGCCAGCGCGGCGCGGCGCAGGTCGCCATGCCGGCGCCACAGCGTCAGCAACGAGCCGAGCAGCGCGCGGTAGGGCATCACCGCGGTCGGGGCGAATCGCGGCAGGCTGCGCTGCGCCACCAGCGCCATCGCGGCGATGCTGCCGGCGGCGGCGATCAGCATCGCGCGCCAGCCGAAATGCGCGGCGATAAAGCCGCTGACCACGCGCGACAGCAGGATGCCGAGCAGCAGCCCGGTCATGACCGTGCCCACCACCTTGCCACGCTGCGCGTCGGGCGCCAGCGCCGCCGCGGCGGGCACGATGTCCTGCGCCATCGTGGCGGACAGGCCGATGGCCAGGCTCGCCGCCAGCACCATGCCGATGCCGGGCGCCAGCCCGGCCAGCAGCAGGGCGGCCGCCAGTGCCGCCGACTTGGCCAGGATGATGCGGCGGCGGTCGAAGCGGTCGCCGAGCGGTGCCAGCAGCAGGATGCCCAGCGCATAGCCAAGCTGCGTCAGCGTCGGGATGGCGCCAACAGCCGTGCCCGAGGTGTGCAGGTCCGGCCCCATGATGCCGAGCATGGGCTGGCTGTAGTACAGCGAGGCGACGGCGAGGCCGGCGGCAGTGGCAAGCATCAATACCAGGCGCGCCGGCAGTGCCGGCGCCGGGGCCGGCGATGGCGTCGCGGCCGCAGTGGCGGGCGAGGTGGAAAGGCAGGACATGGTCGGTATCCCTGAATCAGGTGATTTCGTTGAAAAAGGCAGATCCGCAATCGACGCAATCGGTGCAGTGGATGCGATGGATGCAGATGTTGTCCCGCCCCCGCCTTTTCTGGTAGAGGTGTGCGGTGAACAACGGCTATACGAGGCGCGCATGACCAGACCGCGAACCATCGCAGTGCCCAAGGCACGGGCCGACAGCCTGGACCCTGCTCCGGCCAGCGCCGGCGCCGACCGCATCGAACTGCTGCAGACCTTCGTGCGCATCGTCGAGGCGGGCAGCCTGTCGCAGGCCGCCGCGCAACTGCGGACCACGCAGCCCACGGTCAGCCGCCGCCTGCAGGCGCTGGAGCGGCAACTGGGCGTGCGCCTGCTGCAGCGCTCCACGCATGCGATGAAGCTGACCGAAGACGGCGAGCGCTGCTACGAGCGCGCCAAGGCGCTGGTCGGCGACTGGGCGACGCTTGAGGCTGACCTGCGCGGCGCCGGCTACGCGCCCGAAGGCACCCTGCGCGTGGTGGTGCCGCATGCCTTCGGCCAGGACCTGATGGTGCCGCCGCTGGCAGCCTACATGCACCAGTACGGCCAGGTCGCGGTGGAGTGGCTGCTGCATGACCGCACCCCGGACTTCATCGCCGAGGCCATCGATTGCGCCGTGCATGTCGGGGAGGTACGCGAGCCTGGAATGGTTGCTGTCAGGCTGGCCGAAGTGCCGCGCCTGGCGGTTGGCGCGCCGGCGCTGTTCGAAGGCCGGCGGCTGCCGCGCCAGCCCGAGGAACTGGAGGCGCTGCCCTGGCTGGCGCTGCACACCTTCTACCGCCAGGCGATGACGCTGTCGCACGCGGCCAGCGGCGACTGCCGCGAACTCCGGTTCCGGCCGCGGCTGAGCACCGACAGCCTGTACGCGTTGCGCGCTGCGGCGCTGCAAGGGCTGGGCGTCGGCGTGGGCTCGGCGTGGATCTTCGCCGACGACATCGCGCGCGGCGATCTGCTGCACCTGTTGCCCGAGTGGCAGGCCGAGCCGCTGCCGGTCTACCTGGTCTATCCCTACGCCAGCTTCTACCCCGCGAGGCTCAGGTTGTTCATCGATGCGATGCGCGAGGCTGTGCCTGCCATGGCTGGCGTGCAGCCGCCGCGCGCGCGGCGCAGGCAGGCACAGGCCGCGGCCAGCAAATCCACGGCCGGAAAGCGATAGGCGACGCTCGCGGCGACTGCGCGAAGCGCTCCGGCGGCATCGCCGTCGCTGCGCGTGCAAGCACGATTTCCTGCCCCCGGCGCGTGCATTTTGCCCTGATGCGGGGCATTTTCTGCACCCCGTTTGCGCATCGTCAAAATGATCGGAATTCTTGCTTCAGGCCTGGAAAACGCAACCGATAGCCGGGGGGAAAGCCAATCCCTTGCCAGCCCTTTCCTGCCAGTCCAGCCGAGCCGATGACCGCCTTTTTCCGCCCCGCCGAGCGCCTGATGGCGCGCCTGAACATCAACCAGAAACTGACCCTGATCGCAGTGCTGTTCCTCGTGCCGCTGTGCGGGGCCATGTACGTCGTGCTGCATGGCTCGGCGCAGTCGATCCGCGCCACCGACAGCGAACGGCGCGGCCTGGCCATCGTCGGCCACGCGCTCGACTTCATGCGCGAGACGCAGGTCCGGCGCGGTGCCGCGAACACCGTACTGGCCGGCAACGCCGGCTTCCGGCCGACCTTCGACGCGGCCGACGGCAAGGCCGCGGCCAACCTCGCCGAACTGCTGCGCGCCACCACCGCCAATCCCGGCTTTGCGCTCGAGCCAGCGGCGCGCAAGCTGGAGCAGGACTGGCAGCACCTCCGGGGCCTCGGCCTGAACACCACGCCCGGCCCGCTGTTCGAGCGTCACAGCGCGCTGGTCAGGCAGACACAGCTGTTCATCGCCGACGTGGCCGAGCGCTCAGAGCTCGCCCTCGACGGCGAAGCCGGCGCGTACTACCTGATCAGCCTGCTGGTTGGCCCGATGCCGCGCCTGGCTGAGCACAGCGCGCTGGCGCGCGGGCGCGGCGCTGGCATCATCGCGCAGGGCGGCTATGCCGATGCCGCGCAGCAGGCCGACCTGGGCGCGCTCGCCGAGCAGATCCAGGAAGGCCTGGAAGCCGTCCGGCGCGATGTCGCGCGCGTGGGCAGGCATGCGCCGGCATACCAGCCGCAGGTCGACGCGGCCATGCAGCAGCTGGCGGCGATGGACAACTTCTACCGCACGCTCAAGGTGCGGATGCTCGGCGCCAGCGGCATTGGCATCGACGCCAAGACCTATTTCGATGAAGCCAGCGCGGCGATCAACGGCGTGCTGGCCGCCAACAACGAGTTTTCGGCGATCGCCGGCGCTGGGCGTGGTCGCGCTGGCCCTGGCCTTCTATTTGTTCGGCGGCTTCAGCCGCGGCATGCGCGGCGACGTGCGCACCGTGGGGAACATGGTCGACCGCATCAATGCCGGCGACCTGAGCCTGCGCATGGCGGTGCACGGCCGCGACGAGTTCAGCGAAGTCAAGCGCCACCTGCTGTCGCTGGTGGACAGCTGGCGCGGGCTGATCGGCGATACCAAGGCCGGCGCACACAACGTGCTGGCTGCCGCCGGCGAGATCGCGCAGGGCAATATCGACCTGTCGCAGCGCACCGAGGAGCAGGCCTCGTCGCTGGAGCAGACCGCGGCCAGCATGGAGCAGCTCACCGCCACCGTGCAGCAGAACGCCGGCAGTGCCGCACAGGCCAGCGAGCTCGCGCGCGAAGCATCGGACATCGCGCTGGCCGGCGGCGCCGCGGTAGGGCGCATGCAGCAGACCATGCAGGACATCGAGGCCGATTCGCGTCGCATTGTCGACATCATCGCGGTGATCGATGCCATTGCCTTCCAGACCAATATCCTGGCACTGAACGCGGCGGTGGAGGCAGCCCGCGCGGGCGAGGCCGGCCGCGGCTTCGCCGTGGTGGCGTCCGAGGTGCGCGGGCTGGCGCAGCGCGCCGGCAACTCGGCCAGGGAAATCGGCACGCTGATCTCGCAGTCCGCGCAGCGGGTGGCCTCTGGCACGTCGCTGGCGGTGGATGCCACCGCCAGCATGGACAGCACCGTGGCCGCGATCCGGCGCGTGACGGCGATGATGGACGAAATCAGCCATGCCTCGCGCGAGCAGAGCAGCGGCATCGCGCAGGTCAACCAGGCGGTGGCGCAGATGGATCAGGTCACGCAGCAGAACGCGGCGCTGGTGGAGGAGGCGGCCGCCGCGGCGCAGTCGCTGCAGGCGCAGGCGCAGCAGATGCAGCGCGCGATGGCGGTGTTCCGCACCGACGCTCGGTCGGCCTGATTCCGGTGGCGCGGGGTCAGCGCCGCAGCAGCCAGATCACGATCGAGACCACCACCGACACCAGGATGCAGGTCGTGATCGGGAGGTAGAAGCTGAAGCCGTCGCGGACGATATGGATGTCGCCGGGCAGGCGGCCAAGGCGCTCGAACGGCAGCTTAGACAGCCAGGGCCAGGCTGCTGCGGCGGCGATCAGCAGGCAGCCGAGGATGAGGAGCACGCGTTGCATGGCGGGTTGAGGACAGGGTGTCTGGTATCGGGACGATGCTGAGCAGTTCGACCAGCGCGGGCGCCGTGGATTCCGCCATGCGGCGCCGGCGGCCCATATCGTCGCTTCCGACGAGTCGTGCGGCGGCGCAGCTTCGCGATACTGGCCCCTGCGCATCCCGCGCCGCCGCAACCGGAAGCCGCCCCCTCATGACCCAGAATCCCACGCCGCTCACCGCGCTCACGCCGTTTGAGAATGCCGATATCCGCACCCTGGTCGACGAACAGGCCGCGCTGCGCGGCGCCCACCCGTTCCTGGTGTGGGAGCCGTTCGAAGGCGAGGGCCGCACCTGGACCCATGCCGCCTTCGGCCAGGCCGTGCGCCGCTTTGCCGCCGGCCTGCAGGCACGCGGCGTGCAGCCGCGCGAGCGCGTGCTGGTGCACCTGGACAACTGTCCGGAATCGGTGATCGCGTGGCTGGGCTGCGCCTATGCCGGCGCGGTGCCGGTCACCACCAATACCCGCTCGAGCGCCGACGAGCTGGCCTACTTCGCCCGCCACAGCGGCGCGGTGGCCGGCATCACGCAGCCGCGCTTCGCCGCGCAGGTGCGGGACGCCGGGCCGGCGCTGGCGTGGATCGCGGTCACCGCCACCGACAACGGCGCGCCGGCTGTCGCGCCCGGCGACGGCTTCCTGCGCTTCGACCAGGTCGAAGCGGACCCGGCCACCCTGGCCGAGCGCCCGCACGACCCGTTGGCGCCGTTCGGCATCCAGTACACCTCGGGCACCACCTCGCGGCCCAAGGCGGTGCTGTGGACCCATGCCAATGCGCTGTGGGGCGCGCGGCTGTGCGCGCAGCACGAAGACCTGCGCCCGGACGACGTCCACCTGGTCCACCTGCCGCTGTTCCATACCAACGCGCAGGTCTACTCGGTGCTGGCCTCGCTATGGGTCGGCGGCACGGCGGTGCTGCTGCCGCGCTTCTCGGCTTCGCGATTCTGGCCGGTGTCGCTGCGGCATCGCTGCACCTGGACCTCGATGGTGCCGTTCTGCGTGCGCGCGCTGCTGGCGCACCCGGTGCCGCCGCGGCACAGCTACCGGCTGTGGGGCAGCGGCGTGAGCTCGCCGCCGACCGACGCGCATTTCCGCGTCAAGACCATCGGCTGGTGGGGCATGACCGAGACCATCACGCACGGCACCATCGGCTCGGTGCACCGTCCCAATCCGCCACTATCGATGGGGCGGCCCGCGCCGGGCTACGAGATCCATGTGCTCGATGCCGACGGCAGGCCGGTCGCGCCCGGCGAGACCGGCGACTTGTACGTGCGCGGCCGGCGCGGCGTCTCTCTGTTCCTGGAATACGCCAACGACCCCGAGGCCACCGCCGCAGCCTTCCGCGATGACGGGCTGTTTATCACCGGAGACCGCGTGCGATTGGGACACGACGGCGCCCTCTACTTTGCCGACCGCGCCAAGGACATGCTAAAGGTGGGCGGCGAGAACGTCGCCGCGTCCGAGATCGAGCGCGTGATCGCGGCCG
Source organism: Cupriavidus phytohabitans (assembly GCF_000426345.1). Classification (GTDB taxonomy): domain Bacteria; phylum Pseudomonadota; class Gammaproteobacteria; order Burkholderiales; family Burkholderiaceae; genus Cupriavidus. Next base: position 162,208 of record NZ_AUFE01000004.1, read on the forward strand.
TGCCGGGCGTGGCCGAGGTGGCGGTGGTCGGCCGCAAGCATCCGATGCTGGACGAGGTGCCGGTTGCGTTCGTCATCGCCGCGCCGGCTCCCGAAGGCGGGCTGCCGGCGCGCATCGCACAGGTGTGCGCGGCGCAGCTCGCCGACTTCAAGCAGCCGCGCGAAATCCGGCTGGTGGACAGTCTGCCGCGCTCGACGCTGGAGAAGGTGGCCAAGGCACGGCTGCGCGCGCTGCTGGCAGAAGGCTAGGCCGACGCTGCGTTGCGGCGGGCTTCGGCGGGACGCCTCGCAAACAACAACGAAGCGCAGCGCGGCAAGGCCGCGCTGCGCTTTTCTTCCGTGGATTCCGTTCAGCTTGCGTTCACCGCCACCGCCCGCTCCGCCTGGGCCTGCTGGCGCAGGCTTTCGGTGGTGTCGCCGCTGCCGTCCGGCGTCCAGCCCGGGGGCATCACCAGGTAGCCGATTGCCTTGGTCACGCTGCCGGCCCTGGCCATGTCGCCGAACAGGCTGACCCAGTGCTCGAACTGGTTGACGAGCGGGTTGTGCGTGGTGGTCGGGTGGACCAGGCCGAAGCGGCAGGGCTCTTCTTCACGCTCTTCCACATAGGTACCGAACAGGCGGTCGAAGATGATCAGCACGCCGCCGAAGTTGGCATCGAGGTAGTCGATGTTCGAAGCATGGTGCACGCGGTGCGCCGACGGGGTATTGAACACGTATTCGAGCCAGCCCAGCTTGGGGATCCAGGTGGTATGCAGCCAGAACTGGTACAGCAGGTTCAGGCTCACCGTGGCCAGCACCACGTCGGGACGAACGCCCAGGAAAACCAGCGGCGCGAAGAAGATGGCGGTGCCGGTGATCTTGCCGGTCCAGCCCAGGCGATAGGCGGTGCCCAGCGTCAGCTCGTTCGGTGAGTGGTGCACCGCGTGCGTGGCCCAGAAGAAGCGGATGCGGTGCGAGGCGCGGTGGTACCAGTAGTAGCAGAACTCTTGTCCGAGAAAGAGCAGCAGCACGGCCAGCGCACTGTTGATCTCGACCGTGAAGATGCGGTGCTGCCAGGCAAACGCGAACACCGGCGTGGCCAGCGACAGCGGCAGCAGCGCCAGCAGCTTGCGGCCTGCCAGGTCGGCCAGCGACAGGGCGACTTCATGCCAGGGGTAGGCCTTGCCCTGGCGGTTCGCCTTGCGTGCCAGAACGAAGGCTTCGACCAGCGATACCGCCACGATAAACGCCGTGACGTAGAGCGTGAATTTTCCGAGGTTGTGCATGTCGGGTCCAGTGCGGTGAAGTGGGACGCTTGGCTTGCGGGGTTGGCTGCTTGCTGCGTCGGTGAGGCAAAGGTAGTGGCTGGACCCTTGCGGCGCCATGCAGCAATTATTTCGCCGTATGTCATGCGTAGCGGGCCGCGGGCGGTGTAACACCGCGACATCTTTTCCACCGCGAAAAGCCGTGGTCGCTTGCCTATAGTCCGACCGTCGCCGCGACACGGTGCGCGGCATGAACCGAACCAGAAGGACCTGCCATGACGAAACGCCCCGCCCATACCGAAAGCTCCCTGCGCCCGACTCGCAAGCTGCGCCTGCCCCGCCTGCTCGGCATTGCCGGCGGTGCGCTGGTGATCCTGTCGAGCACGCCCGCCTTTGCCGCATTTGGCGGGCACGGCACGGCCTGCACGCCGCGCGGCACGTTCAACACCGGGCATATCGGCGCCTGTGGTGGCGGCAGCTGCTCGCACGCCGGCGGCATCGAAGGCCCGCGTGGCGGCCTGGCCACCAGCACCGGCACCGTCACACGCAGCGCGCCGGGCCAGTTCAGCAACAGCGGCACCGCCATCGGTCCCGACGGCCGCTCGGTGCAGCACGACGGCAGCACCAGTTGCGCAGGCGGCACCTGCTCGCACAGCGGCGACCTGACCGGCCCCAATGGCCAGACTGCCACCGCCTCTGGCAGCCTGACCCGCGAAGGCATGGGGCAGTACTCATCGTCCGGCACCGTCACTGGCGCAAATGGCAATAGCTACGGGCACGCCGCTTCGACCAGCTGCGCCGGCTCGACCTGCTACCGCTCGGGTACCGTGACCGGTGCGCAGGGCGGTACCGTCACGCACTCGGGCAGCGCCACCAGCGTGGCGCCTGGGGTCGTGACCACCGGCGGCGGCACTACGGTGGTCCACGGCGCGGCGGTAGCGACCGGCGGCACGACAGTCGCCACGGTCGGAACGGTAAGCACTGTGGCTGCCGTCGGCACGGCGGGTACGGCGGGTACGGCGGGTACGGCGGGTATGGCGGTGGCGGTCGGCACGCCGCCGGTGGTGGTCACGCCGCCGCCCCCGGCGCCGGTCTACGTGCCGGCCCCGGCGCCCGCCACGGTGTACGTGCCGCCGCCCGCGAAGGTCGTGCTTGCCCCGCCGCCGCCGGTCCGTGTCGTGGTCGCCGCACCGGTGCCGCGCACGGTCTATTTCGCACCGCGCGCGGTCTACGTCGGCCGCCCGGCCGTCATGATTCCCGGCCACTGGGCCGGCGGTGTGTGGGTGCCCGCCCACGTGGTCTGAGCGCATCGACGTGCTTCCCCCATCGATTTCCCCTTGCCAACTGCCCTGACTATCGCCGGCGGCGCCGGCCGTCCCACGGAGTCCACCATGAAGAAGATGATTGCAGTGCTTATGTTGTGTATTGTTTCTGCAGGCGCCTGGGCACAAAGTGCCGAACTGCCCGCAGCGGCAGGCGCCGGTGGAGTACGGGCCGAGCGTGCGTTGCAGCAGCTGCAGGAGCGTTTCGCCGGCGCGAACACCACGCGGGACGGCAAGCTGACCCGCGAGCAGGCGCAGGCCGGCATGCCGATGGTTGCGAGCCACTTCGACCAGATCGATACGCAGCGGCTGGGCTACGTGACGCTGCCGCAGATCGAGGCGTTCATGAAGCAGAAGAAGATATCGCGCTGATGTCATGCGCTGATGTCATGCGCTGAAGCCTGGCGCTGAAAGTCGGGACAGCAAGCCGCCGGCACGCCGGCATCGCCGGAGACCCGTGATGGAACAGGTGAACAGGATTGTCGTGCTCGACGATGAAGCCGAGCTGCGCAACATGCTGCAACGCTTCCTGACCGGGCACGGCTTCCGCGTGCGCGCGGTGGCCGACGGCAAGCAGCTCGACAAGTACCTGCAGCGCGAGCCGCACGACCTGCTGGTGCTCGACCTGATGATGGAGCCCGAGGACGGCCTCACCATCTGCAAGCGCCTGCGGGCCGAGGGCCACACGCTGCCGATCCTGATGCTGACGGCCAGGGGCGACCCGATGGACCGTGTCGCCGGCCTGGAAACGGGTGCCGACGACTACCTCGCCAAGCCCTTCGTGCCGGACGAACTGGTGGCGCGCATCCGCGCGCTGCTGCGCCGGCAGAAGATGTCGGCCGGCGACCCCACCGTGACCACGCAGAGGCTGCGCTTCGGCGACTTCACCTTCGATGTCGGCAAGCAGACGCTGCTGCGCGGCGGCGAGCCGGTCGAAGTGCATTCGGCGCAGATGCTGCTGCTGCACGCGCTGGGATCGTCGCCGAACCGTGCGGTCAGCCGCGAGAACCTGCTGGCGCGGGCGCGCGGGCGCGACCATGACGCGCTCGACCGCAGCATCGACGTGCAGATCCTGCGGCTGCGCCAGATCGTCGAAGACGATCCGTCCAAGCCGCGCTTTATCAAGACCGTGTGGGGCGTTGGCTACATGCTGGTCGCCGGTGTGGAATCGTGACGCGTTCGTCGCCCATGTTCAGGCGCCTGCTGCCGCGCTCGCTGCTGGCGCGCAATATCCTGCTGCTGGTGGCGCTGGTGGCCGTTACCCAGGCGTGCTCGCTGACGGTGCTGCTGCATTACGTGCAGCGCCCGCGCATCGAGCGCGCCGCCATTGTCTTTGCCGATTACGTGCGCACGCTCGACCGCGTGGTGGCGGCAATACCGCTTGACCCCAGCGGTGTCGCGGCCACGCGCATGGGTGCGCAGGCGCAAGAGCCCGAGCATGCCGCCGCGAAACCCGCGGCCGACCTGCAGCACCTGTTGCGCACCTGGCAACGCGATGTCTTCATGGAGGCGCTGCGGCGCCACCTGCCCGCCGACATGCCGGTGCGATGGCAGGCCGGCGAGGCCGAGCAACTCTGGATTCGCATGCATGTGGGCGGCCAACCCCGCTGGATCGGCCTGCCGATCAGCGAGGACGTGCGCGTCGGCGGCATCGCCACGGCGCTGGCGCTGTCGACCGCGCTGGCGCTGCTCGCGGCACTGACCGGGTACCTGATCCAGCGCCACCTGAACCGGCCGCTGCAGGACCTGGCGCATGCCGCGCAGGACATTCGCGCCGGATCGACACCGCCACCACTGCCGACCGACGGCCCGACCGAGATCGCCCAGGTCAGCGGCGCCTTCAACCAGATGACGCAGGCGTTGCAGCAGGCCGAGCAGACGAGGGCACTGATGCTGGCGGGTGTCTCGCACGACATCCGCACGCCACTGACCAAGCTGCGCCTGGCCATGGCCATGTCCATCCCGCGCGGCGCCGACGACGCGTTCGTGGCCTCGGCCGAGGGCTACCTGGACCACATCGAGACCATCCTGCAGCAGTTCATGGACTACGCCGGCAGCGGCGAAAAAGAGCAGCCGCAGCCCGGCGACGTCAACGCGCTGGTGTCGCAGCTCGCCGCCGACTTCGCCGGCCTGGGGCATGAGTTCGAGCTGTCGCTGGCCGAATTGCCGCCGGTTCCCTATCGCCCTGTCAGCCTGATGCGGCTGCTGATGAACCTGATGCAGAACGCTGTCGTCTACGGCAAGTCAGGCTTCAGCGTGCGCACCTGGCGCGATGCCGCGTGCGCCTACGTGGCGGTCGGCGACCGCGGCACCGGCATCGCCGCGCATGAGCTGGAGCAGCTCAAGGCGCCCTTTAGCCGCGGCGCCAATGCGCGCGGCCACGCGGGCGGCACAGGGCTTGGGTTGGCCATCGTCGAGCGCATCGCGCGGCTGCACGGCGGCTCGCTGCAGTTCCGCCCGCGCGATGGCGGCGGGCTTGAAGCGGTGGTGGCGCTGCCGCTGCAGTCACCGGCGGCGTAGCGCCCCCCCTTGCTGCCCGGCCCGCCGCGCCGTGACATGGCGCGAAATAATTCCCACATGGCGCCGAGCGCGGGTTTTTCCCATACTCCCGTCACCGCGATGCCGCACGGCAACACCGAACCAGGCAGCGCGGCAAGACGCTCCCGATGGTTTGCGATTCCCTGATGCAACAAAGTCGGTGACAGCTCTTCCAGACCACTGACGGCACGAATCGCCAACCCAAAGGAACCGATATGCGCAACGCTCTCCAGACCATCGCCAAGCAAACCAAGCGCCTGACCATCGCCGCATTCGCCGCCACTGCCATGCTTGGCGCCGGCTGCGCCAATGCAGGTGTTACCGGCATCAACCAGATGGGCCTGATGCAGGCCGTGCACGCCGACGTGATCTACGTCCACGCGTTCGAGGCCGATGCCGGACAGGTGAAGCTCGACGGCGGCCTGGTGCAGAAGGTCAGGATGATGGCCACCGGCGGCTCGTCGGCCGACGCCCAGGGCCAGACCGCGGCTGAAGCGCGCGAGCAGGTCGCCAACGAGGTCGTGCGCCAGCTGCGCGGCATGGGCCTGAATGCCGTGCGTTCCGATGCGCCGGCGCCGGCTGGTGCCAGCGCACTGATCGTCGAGGGCGATTTCCGCAAGATCGACGAAGGCAGCGGCCGGCGCCGCCTGCTGATCGGCCTGGGTGCCGGCAAGAGCGAAGTCGGCGCAGACGTGCGCATCTCGTACAAGCCCGCCAACGGCACCCCGGTCCCGCTGCAGAGCTTCGTCGCCGACGCCGACAGCGGCCATATCCCGGGCGTGGCGGAAACCGCCGGCATCGGCGCCGCGGCCGGACATGTAGCGATGGCGGCTGCCGGCGGGGCCGGTGTGCGCGGCGCCACGGAACTCACGCATGACTCGGTCAATGCGGATGCCACGCGCCTGGGTGATTCGATCGCCAGGCAGGTCGCGGCCACGAGCGCCGAAGAAGGCTGGCTGACTGCTTCGGCGGCGCGCTAAGCGGCTGCCGCGCGGAACGGGACGGCTCGCCCCGCCCCGACCTCGAGCATCAAGCCCCGGCCCCGCCTTGCGCGGGGCCTTCGCTTTCCCGATGGTGCAGCGCGTTGGTCACCACCCTGGAGAAGAAAGCAAAGTACAAACCGGTCGACAGGCCGCACATCAGGATGCCGGTCAGCGCTTCCACGCCGCCGACCAGGCGCCATGGCTGCGGCAGCACCACGTCGCCATAGCCGGTGGTGGTGTAGGTCACTGCGCTGAAGTAGAGGGCCGTATGCAGGTCGGGCAGCCCCGCCCGCCAGTAGTAGAACAGGCCCCAGGCCACGATCTGCAGCAGGTGCAGCAGGATCGTGCAAGCCGCCAGGCTGATCAGCGCGCGCGTGGCGCGCCAGAAGTAGCGCGGCCCCGGCGGGATCCGCCACTTGAGCCAGTGAAAGGCCGCCAGGATGCCGATCGCGTGAACCGATACGCAAAGCGCCATCAGGAGGAATGCGGTGAGAGCCTTGGTGAGCATGGTCGTGCCTGTCGGTATGGCGCGGCCCGGGCCGGTCGCGCGGCACCATGCTACTCCAGCGGCGCGGCGGATGAGAGCGCCATCTCCTGCGGCATCGCCTCTGCCATCACGCCTCCCACCAGCACCACCGCCGGGCTGGCCAGCCCGGCAGCTAGCGCATCAGCCAGCGCCTGCACCGTGCCAGTCCACGAACGCTCCTCCGCGCCGCCGGCATGCATCACCACCGCCGCCGGCATGTCGGCGCGCATGCCGGCCGCCAGCAGCCCGTCGCGGATCGCGGCGAGCCGGCTCATGCCCATGTAGATGACCAGCGTGGTGCCGCCGCGCACTAGTGCCTCCCAGTCGGGCGAGCCGTGTTCGCTGGTATGCCCGGTGACGAAGGTCACGCCGTGGCAGTGGGCGCGGTGGGTCAGCGCGACGCCGATGGCTTGCGCCGCCGCCATGCCGCTGCTGATGCCGTTGACCGCTTCCACCGGCACGCCGTGCGCGCGCAGGAAGGCGGCCTCTTCGCCGCCGCGGCCGAACAGCAGCGGATCGCCGCCCTTGACGCGCGCGACGGTGCGCCCGGCCAGCGCGTGCTGCAGTGTCAGCTGCTGGATGCGCGCCTGGGTGACCGAGCAGCGGCCGCCACGCTTGCCGACCCACTCGACATGCGTGCCGGGCCGGGCATAGCAGGACATCTCCGGCGCGACCAGGTCATCGACCAGCCATACGTCGGCGGATGCGAGCGCGCGTACCGCACGCACGGTGACCAGGTCGGGGCTGCCGGGGCCGACGCCGACCAGCCAGACCTTGCCGGGCTTGAGGGGAGAGTTCATGCGAGGGACTCCTGCGTGCGCGCGGCATGGCGTCAATGACTGGTGCCGGCCGAACGCGTGGTCTTGTTGTAGACGTTGTACTTGCCGATGGGCTTGTCCATCGGGATGCGCTTCACTTCCTGCAGCGTGGCGGCGTCATAGACCACGATCGCGCCGTCGCGCTCCATCAGGCTGACCAGCGCATGGCGCCCGTCGCGCGTGAATTCCACGTGCGCGGCGGTGCGGCCCGGACTGGGTGTGACGCTGCCGGCGACCTGCAGGGTCTGCTTGTCGATCACCTGAAGCGTGTCGCGCCGCGGGCTCATCATCGCGTCGGCCCACGCATAGCGGCTGTTCTCGTGGCTGCGCAGGAAGAAGCCCGCGCCGTTGGTCGGGATGGTGGCGACGGTGTGCCAGTCCTGCATGTCGATCACCGAAATGCGGCCTTGCCCGAGGTCGGGCGACGCCATCACTTCATGGCCGTCCCGTTGCCACGTGATGCCGCTGCCGAGGTGAGGCATGCCGCCGAGCGCCAGCGCGGCCACCTTGCGGCCCTGGTCGAGGTCGATCACCTGGCCGCCGCCGCTGCGCGACGCGCCGAGGATGTGCCGGTAAGACTGGTCGAAGAAGAAGTCGTCGAGCACGTCGTCCAGCACGATCGTACGCGGTGCCGGCGACGGGAGTGGCTTGCCGGCGGCATCGGCATACGGGATTTCCCAGACCTCTGCAATGTCCTTCAGCGCCGCGATAAAGCTGTGGCGCGGCGCCGCGTCGTAGACCGCCGATACCCGCGAGGCGTCGCCACCGCGGCCCCTGACGTCGAGCACCCGCGCCAGCGACAGGTCGTCGGCGCGCAGCAGCACCAGCGTGCGCGGCAGTGTATTGCCGGCCAGCACCCAGCGCCCGTCGTCGCTGACGGCAACGTTGCGTGTGTTGATGCCGACGCGGATCTCGGCGACATAGGCCAGGTTCCACAGGTCGTACTTGCTGACCCAGCCGTCGCGGCTGGCCATGTAGACATAGCGGCCATCGCGGCTGAACTTGGGGCCGCCGTGCAGCGCAAAGCGCGTGGCAAAGCGATGGATCGGTGCCAGCCGGTCGCCGTCGAGCACGGTCATGTGATGGCTGCCTGCCTCGACCACCACGAACAGGTTCTGCGGATCGGCGCTGAACACGGGACGCGCCGGCAGCGTGCCGGGCGCATGCGTGACCACGTGGCTGGCACGGATCGCCTCGACGCTCCATTGCGGCGCGGCGGCGGGTGCCGTACGCAGCCAGCGCGCCAGCGCCTGCAGTTCCGGCGCCGCCAGCATGGCGCCGAAGGGCGGCATCTGCGTCGCGGCGCGGCCGTCGCGCAGCACGGTGTCGAGTTCGCTGGCGCGCAGCCGCTCCAGGCTTTCCGGCAGCAGCGCGGGGCCCATGCCGCCGAGGCGGTCGGCGCCGTGGCAGGCGGCGCAGTGCTGGCCATAGAGTGCGGCAGGATCGAGCGCGGATACGGATTGCATGCCGCAGGCCAGCGCCAGGGACAGGAGCCATCGGGCGATGCGCGTCATGCCGCCACCTCCGTGCCGGGCGCGTTGGCGATTTCGGTGTCGCTGAGGTAGCAGCCCGGATCTTCCGCCCACGCGTTGCCGGTCAGTGCGAGCGCGCGCACTCGGGTATTGCCGTTGCAGATGGCACGCTGCGCGCAGTCCGCGCAGCGCCCCTGCAACGGACGCGGCCGGCTGGCCAGTCCCGCCATCAGGGGATCGGCGCGGCTCGCCCAGATCTCGCCGAAGGGCCGTTCGCGCACGTTGCCCAGCGTGACGTGCCACCACATCGTATCGGGATGCACGTTGCCGAGGTTGTCGATATTGGCCACGCCCACGCCAGTCGCGTTGCCGCCCCATTGTTCCAGCCGCCGGCGCATATCGGCGACGCGGTCCGGGAAGCGCTGAGCGATCCAGTACAGCAGGTAGACCCCGTCGGCATCGTTGTTGCCGGTGACGAAGTCGCCGGCATGGCCCGCGCGCGTGCGCTCCCAGACATGGTCGAACAGCCAGTCCAGCGCGGCGCGCGTGCGCGCATGCCGTGCATCCTCGGCGCGATGGCTGCGCGCGCGGCCGGCGTAGTTGAAGTGGGACAGGTAAAACTTGTCGATGCCTTCGCCTTCGGCCAGCGCCACCACGTCGGGCAGCTGCGCGGCGTTGGCTTCGGTCAGCGTCATGCGCACGCCGACGCGCAGGCCGGCGGCGCGCGCGGCGCGCAGGCCCGCCAGCGCCTGCGCGAAGGCGCCGTCGCTGCGGCGGAAGCGGTCGTGCGTGGCGGGCAGCCCGTCCAGGCTGACGCCGACATAGTCGAAGCCCGCGGCGGCCAGCCGCGCGGCATGGCCGGCATCGAGCAGCGTGCCGTTAGACGACAGCGACAGGTGGAAGCCAAGCACGCGCGCATGGGCGGCGATGTCATACAGGTCAGGCCGCAGCAGCGGCTCGCCACCGGACAGGATCAGCGCGGGCACGCGCGCATCGCGCAATTGCGCCAGCACGCGCAGCGCCTCGGCGGTATCCAGCTCGCCCTTGAAATCGGTATCGGCCGAGGTGGCATAGCAATGCCGGCAGTTGAGGTTGCAGCGGCGGATCAGGTTCCAGATCACGACCGGACCGGCGGCCTTGCGGGCCGGCGGCACCGGCCCGGCGTCGCGCAGGGCTTCCATGAAGCGGGACAGGCGGAACATCAGCGTGGCTCCTGTGGGGCAGGTCCGGCCGGCGGCAGGCGCAGGCCGGTTTTCTTCAGGATGCGGGTGGACCACAGCACGTCATGCGAGCGGCAGGCGTCGCCCAGCAGCGCCGCGATGCGGCCGATCTGCGGCGCCGCGTCGGCGCGCGTACGCGCGTGGACCATCGCGAAGAGGTTGTAGGGCCAGTGCGGCAGCCGGCGCGGGCGCAGATAGCAGTGGCTGACGAAGGGCAGCGCACCGATGCGTTCGCCGAGCGCATCGACGCAGCGATCATCCACGTCCCACACCGTCATGCCGTTGGCGCGCCAGCCCAGCCGGTAGTGGTTGGGCACCGCGCCGATGCGGCGCAGCATGCCGCGCGCCTGCATCGCCGCCAGCCGGGCGATGACTTCGGCCTCGTCGAGTCCCAGCATGGCGGCCACTGCCGCGAACGGCGCTGGCTCCAGCGGCAGGCCCGCCTGCGTGGCGCGGATCAGGGCAAGATCGATGACATCGTGGGCGTCGGCGGACATCATGCGGGAAGATATAGGTTGACGAAGAACTCGCGCTCCTTGGGAAACGGCAGGATCTCGACGCCCGCCGCGGCGGCGATGCGGGCGAGCGCCGGGGCCACCTCGTCGGCCCGCGCGACCGCCAGCACGAACCACAGGTTCAGGTGGTGGTTGCGCTGGTAGTGGTGCGCGACTTCCGGGAAGGCGTTGATCGCGCCGGCCACCGCGTCGAGACGCTGTTCCGGCGCGTGGCAGGCGCACAGCACAAAGCGGCCGCCCGCACGTTCGATTTGATAGAGCGGGCCGAATCGTGTCAGCACACCGTGGTCGAGCAGCCGGCGCAGCCGCGCCAGCAGGTCGCCCTCCGCGATGCCGAGCGAGGCGGCAGCCTCGGCATACGGCCGCGGCACCAGCGGCAGGCCGCGTTGCAGTGCGTTGATGATGCGGCGGTCGGTGGCATCGATGGTGCCGCCGGTGTCGGCAAGCGCGCCGCCGCAGGCATCGGCTGCCATGTTCATGCCGCCTCCTGCGTGGCGTAGCGCGTGCCGCGCTGCTTGTAGCAACGTGTGCCGACCAGCACCGCGCCGGGCGTCTGGTCCAGCCCGACGGTGGCGCGGATGTGGTCGAGCGCCGGCTGCAGGTCGCGCGCGTCGCGGGCATGGATCATCGCGAACAGGTTGAAGGGCCAGGCCGGCAGACGCCGCTCGCGCCGGTAGCACAGCGTCACGCGCGCCTGGCGCGCCAGGCGCAGGCCGATCGCGTCGACCCGGGCGTCTGGCACGTTCCACACGCACATGGCGTTGTGCCCGTAGCCGAAGCGGCCATGGCGCAGCACCACGCCCAGCCGGCGGATGACGCCCTGTGCCGACCACTGCGCAATCCGCTCGAGGACGCGCGGCATCGGCAGCCGCGTGCGCAACGCCAGTTCGTGGAACGGGCGCGGCGTCAGCGGCAGGCCCGCCTCCAGCGCCGCCACCAGGCGCCAGTCATCCGCGTCCAGCGTCACCGGCGGCACGGGTGCGGCGATCCGGCGCCGGCGGCGGTCGCCGGTACCGAGCGCAAAACCCAGGTCGATGTGGTATTCGCGCGCCATCGGCAGGTCCAGCGGCACTTGCCCGGCCATGTCGGCAATGGCGGCCAGTGTGCCGTCCAGCGTGCGGCGCTCGCGCGCGCCCGCGACGAACCACAGGTTGTATGCGTGGCCGCTGCGCGCGTAGTTGTGGCTGACCGAGGCGCAGGTGCTGACGCGCGCGGCCATGCGATCCAGCTGCGCCGTCGGCACGCTCAGCGCGGCCAGCGTGCTGACGCCGATCACGTTGGGCGCGAATACGGCGCCGACGCGGCTGATCCGGCCCGCGCCCAGGTCGCGCGCCAGCAGCGACAGCAGCGTGCGCTCGCACAGGCCGAGTCCTTCCGCGAGCGCCTGGTAGGGGCGGGGCTGCAGCGGGAAGTCATGCTGCAGCGTGTTGTACAGGGTGCGTTCGTCGAGCATGGCGTCCCCTTACATGCCGAAGCGCTGCGCCCGCGCGGTGAAGAAGATGCCGCTGGGGTTATCGGCCGGCAGCGTGGCGATGCGCGCGAGGCTGCCGGTGTCAAAGACCTCGACGCGGTTGTCGTCTCGGCAGGACAGCCACAGCGCCTCCCCCTTGGGCGTGAATTCCATATGCAGCACGCCGCGGCAAGGTCGCAGCGTGCGTACCACCTCGCGCGTGGCGGTGTCGATGACCTGCACGGTGTCGTTGTGCGGGAAAGCGAAGTTGACCCAGACCTGCCGGCCGTCCGGGCGTGCCATGACAAAGACCGGCTGGCCGGCCAGCGCCACGCGCGCGGTCTGCTGCCAGCCGCGCGCCGGGTCGGCGACCAGTACTTCGTGCCGGCCGATGGCCGGCAGCCATGCCTGGCCCTGCGCCATCGCCCAGCCGCGCAGGTGCGGCATCTTGTAGACCGGCAGCGGCTGGCCGCTGCGGCCGTAGCCGGAGAGGATACGGCGCGCCTGCGGCGGCGCCTGCCACAGGTCGACCAGCGCCAGCCCGTCCTCGCCGAACAGGCCGGCCAGGTACCAGCGTCCGTCGGGCGTGACCAGGCCGTCGTACGGCTCGCGCCCGGCCGGCAGGCGCGTCACTTGCGGATGGCGCGCATCGGCGGCATCGATGATCCAGATCTCGCCGGACTCGAACAGGCTTGCGGCAAAGCGCCGGCCCGGCAGGTCGGCCAGGCCCACCACCTTGGCGCGGCGCCCGTCCTGGCCGATGGCCGGCAGGTCCGCCAGCGGCTCAAGCGTCCGGGCATCGAACAGCCGGATCCCGCCCGGCGCGTAATTCTGCGCGGCCACCACGCGGCCATCCTGCGAGATCGCGCCGCCGATGCTGTTGCCGGCCTGCAGGATGCGGTGCGTGATGCGCGCGTCCAGCAGGTCCACGCGCGTGAGCCCGCCATCGCGGCCGAACACGTAGGCGTAGCGCGCATCGCGCGAGAACACCACGCTGGCGTGCGACAGGTCGCCCAGCCCGTCGACCGTGGCCAGCCGCGTCATGCCGGTGGTTTCCACGATCTGCAGCCGGCCGGCGGCACGTTCCACCACCACGCCGAGATCGCCGGTGCCGCGCACCGCCCCGGCACAGCCGGCCAACAGCGCGGCGGCGCAGGCGAGCGCGGCGGCAAGGCCGCGCATCAGCGTGCCGGTGCCGCGTTGACTGGCATGACGGCCGGCGGGTCGCCGGCCCGGAGTCGTTCGATCAGCCATTGGGCTTCATCCTGCGTCATGAAGGGGTGCCAGGGCGGCATGGCGGTGCCGGGCCGCCCGTACAGCACGGTGGCGACAAGGCTCTCCGGCGGCTTGCCCGCCAGCGCCTCGCGCGTCAGCGGCGGACCCAGGCCGCCGCGCAGCGTCATGCCGTGGCAGGCGCCGCAATCATCGCGCAGCCAGTGCCCCAGTTGCGCCTGCCGGGCGTGCGTGGGCGTGGGCTGCGCCGGCGCCATGGCCGGCGCGGACAGCAGCGCCGCGGCCAGCATGTTCACCGTGGCGCCACGCCACGCCCGGGTCAGAGTGACAGGATCCATTTGGCCAGCGTATTGGCCTCGGCTTCGCTGACGGCGTTGGCCGGCATCGGCATCGCGCCCCACTGGCCGTTGCTGCCCTTCAGGATCGACTGGACCATATGCGCCTGCCCGTCCTTCTTGCCCGTGTACTTCGCCTTGACGTCCTTGAAGGCCGGTCCGATCAGCTTCTTGTCGACGCCGTGGCAGGACAGGCAAGCTTTGCTGGAAGCAAGCTGCTGGCTGGCATGGGCTACGCCGGGGACGGCAGCGCCGAACGAAAGGGCACAGCCCGCGGCTGCCAGGAGCGCGGGCAGGCGCGCACGCAGGTGGATAGGGAGCTTCATCGTAATTTCTCCGTTGGGGGAATGGAAGCGGACACCGCACCGAGAGAGGGGTGCGGTGCCGCGGGTTTTTAGTAAACGTCGTGCTGCGTGTTGTAGGCGTTGAACTTGCCGGTTGGCGTGATCAGGCGCTTGTCCCTGATCACGGTCTTGAGCGTGCGGGTCTTGTCATCGACCACCACCAGTGCGGACTCGCCGTCCTTGGTGCCCCAGACCGAGAACCAGACCTCGTCGCCGGCCTTGTTGTACTCGGCCTGCACCACCCGCTTGGCGCCGGCTCCCTTCAGCCCGGCCCAATCGGCGACCGGCAGCACCTTGAAGCCGTCTTCCAGGTTGCGCGTATCAAACACCGCCACCGACTGGTTCAGCTTGGCATCGGGATTCAGCGGCGTATCGACCCACAGGTTCGAGGACTTGGGATGCGTCTTGATGAACAGCGAGCCACCGCCCTGGCCCTTGAGCGTCTGCACCACCTTCCACGCCTGCGCCGCATGGCCGGCGGGATCGGTGCCGATCAGGCTGATGGTCTCATCGCCAAGGTGGCTGGTGGCCCAGACCGGGCCGAACTTCGGATGCGTGAAGTTGGCGCCGCGCCCCGGGTGCGGGGTCTTGCCCACCTCGATCAGCGCGGCGAGCTTGTCTTCCTTGGTATCGACCACGGCGATCTTGTCGGAAGCATTCGCCGCGACCAGGAAGTAGCGCCCGGTGGAATCGAAGCCGCCGTCGTGCAGGAACTTGGCCGAATCGATGGTGGTGGTCTTCAGGTTGGACAGGTCCGAGTAGTTGACCATCAGGATCTTGCCGGTCTCCTTGGCGTTGATCACGAACTCGGGGTGGTAGTGGCTGGCGACGATCGAGGCGACGCGCGGCTCGGGGTGGTACTCGTTGTCGACGGTCATGCCGCGCGTGGACACCACCTTCAGCGGCTTGAGCGTGTCGCCTTCCATGATCACGTACTGCGGCGGCCAGTACGAGCCCGCCACCGCGTACTTGTCTTCATAGCCCTTGTACTTGGAGGTCTCGACCGAGCGCGCTTCCATGCCGATCTTGACCTCGGCGACGATGTCGGGCTTGGGCAGCCACAGGTCGATCAGGTCCAGCCGCGCATCGCGCCCGATCACGTAAAGGTAGCGGCCCGACGCCGACATGCGCGAGATATGCACCGCGTAGCCGGTCTTGACGATGTTGATGATCTGCTTGCTGTCGCCATCGACCAGCGCGACCTCGCCGGCATCGCGCAGCGTGACCGAGAAGAGGTTGTCGAGGTTGTACTGGTTCATCTTCTTCGTCGGCCGTTGCGCGACGGGCAGGATGTCCTTGCGGCTCTTCTCGATGTCGGCCAGCGAAAATTCCGGCGGCGTCGGCGGATCGAGCTGGATGTAACGGGCCATCAGGTCGACTTCCTTGTCGGAGAGATCGCCGGAAGTGCCCCAGTTCGGCATGCCGGCCGGGCTGCCGTACTTGATGAAGGTCTTCAGGTATTCGGAGCCGCGCGCGCGGGTGATGTCGGGTGTCAGCGGCTTGCCGGTAGCGCCCTTGCGCAGCACGCCGTGGCAGCCGGCACAGCGCTCGAAGTAGATCTGCCTGGCGTGGTCGAACTCGGCCGCGGTGAGCGTGGGGATCGCCGCCTTCTGTTCGGCTTTTGCTTCAGGCTTCGGCGCGGCCTTGGCCGTGTTGGTGGCTGCCTGGGGAAGTCCCAGCCAGAGCGAGAGCGGCAGTGCCGCGAATGCGGGGTAAAGCCATTTTCTTGCTTTCATGGTGCCGTGGTTCAGCGGGTTGTGGAAAGCTGTTGTCGCGGTGCTTGTGGGGCGCGAACTGGCACCAGGCGCTTGCAGTGATGATGCGGACACTCTGCGAGAAGGGGCTTGACTGGCATCAAACCGTGCTGGATGTCACGCAACGGTTTTTTTGCCTGGCAGAAGGCGTGGTTTGCCTGCGCGGCAGGCGCGCGCGTTCCCGGGGCGGCGCGATCTCGCGGAGCCGCGCGCCGCCCTGATGGCAGGGAGCCTAGCGTAGTGCGATTGCGCTGCTAATCCTTGATCAACAGCACAGGGCAGTGCGCATGGGCCAGGACTCGTCTTGCCACCGACCCGATGATGGCATCGAGGAAGCCGCCCCGGCCATGCGAGCCCATCACGATCAGGCTGGCGCCGATCTGGCTCGCATACTCGACGATGCGGGCCGGCGCGAAGCCTGTGAAGCCATGGCGCTCGAACGCGATCCCTGCTTCGCCGAGGATGGTGGCCACCGAGCCCATCGCCTTCTCGTTCTGTTCGCGATGCCAGTCGTCGAGCGTGGCGCGGTCGATGAAGGACTTGATGTCGCCGGGCACATCCGGCTCGCAATGCACTACGTGCACGACGAAGTCGCGGGTAAGCAGCGGGCTTTGCGCCAGGTAGCGCGCGGCCGCGTCGCTATAGGACGACCCGTCGGTCGCCAGCAGGATTTTATTCATGGCTTGCTCCTCATGTGCGCCGGTTCCCGGCCCCGCGTCCGCGCGGTGCGCCGCTGCGGCCCGGCTGATCGCCTGCTGCGGCGGCTCGCCTGGTCCTGGCCTGGCTGAGCAGGACGGAGACGAACAGCGTCATCGCGACCGCGCCCAGGGACCAGTGCACCGGTACGTGGAACCACGGCTCGACCAGCATCTTGGCGCCGATGAAGGCGAGCACGATGGCGAGGCCGTACTTCAGGTACTGGAAATGCGCCGCCAGGTTGGCGAGCAGGAAATACAGGGCCCGCAGGCCCATGATCGCGAAGATGTTCGAAGTGAAGACGATGAACGGATCGGTGGTCACGGCGAAGATCGCCGGGATGCTGTCGACCGCGAATACCAGGTCGGTGGCCTCGACCATCAGCACCACCACGAACATCGGGGTGGCATGACGCAGGCCGTCGATGCGCACGAAGAAGCGTTCGCCGTGATACTCCGAGGTGATCCGCATATGCGCGCACAGGAAGCGCACGATGGGATTGCGCGAGAGGTCGGGCGCGTGCCTGGACATGAACAGCATCTTGATGCCGGTGATGACGAGAAACACGCCGAACACGTAGAGGATCCAGGCAAACTGGCTGATCAGCCATACGCCCACCAGGATCATGGCGGCGCGCATCAGGATCGCGCCGAGCACCCCGAGCAGCAGCACCCGGCGCTGCAGCTCAGGCGGCACGGCGAAATAGCTGAAGATCATCGCGAACACGAACATGTTGTCGACCGACAGCGACAGCTCGATCAGGTAGCCGGTGTAGAACTCCAGCACCTTGCGATAGGCGGCGTCGTGGCCGGCATCTTCGGCCACCACCCACCAGAGCGCGAGGCCGAACAGCGCGGCCAGGGTCATCCAGGTCAGGGTCCATCCCAGCGCCTCGCGCGAGGAAACCCGGTGCGCATGCCGCCCGCCAAGGACAAAGATGTCCACGAGCAGCGTGCCCAGCACCAGGACGAAAAATCCGGCCCACATCGGGGCGGTGGCAAAGGTGTCCATTGCCTCAAGGCGTGACGGCCGGAGGCTGGCGCGCGGTCCGGCGAGCAGGGATCATGGCAGTTGGCGCGCGAGGTGGGGCCGCGCAGGCTGGGCCTTCACGCGCAGTGCATCGGGTTCGCCGCAGTAGTGCAGGATCTCGGCGCGGGCCGCGTTGCGCAGCCGCATTGCCGCCGGCCAGTCCTGCCCGTCAGGCGGCAGGGGCCGGCCGATGACGACGCTGATCGGGCCCCGGCGCGGCAGCCACTGGCCGTCGCGCAGCACCGAGCGGGTGCCACGCAGAGCGATGGGAACCACCGGTGTGCCGGAACGGGCGGCGGCGACGAAGGCGCCCGAGCGGAAACGTTGCAACCCCGGCTCGCGGCCGAAGGTGCCTTCCGGGAACAGCAGGGCAGACCGGCCGGCGCGCAATGCCGTGACCAGTCTCTCGATGGCCTCGGATTCGCGCACATTGTCGAAGCGGTCGATGAAGTCGGCCCCGATGCTGGACAGGTAGGCGCCCGGGATGCCTTGTCCTTGCAGCTCGCGCTTGGCCACCACGCATACCGGCCCGGGCAGTGCGGCGATCAGCACGATGCCGTCCAGGTAGCTGGCATGGTTCGATACCAGCACGCAGGCGCGATTGCGCGGCAGGTGCTCCAGCCCCTGCACGAGCCATGGCACCGCGGCCAGCCGCAGCAGCAGCCGGGCGGCGTGGTGGCTGAGCGCCCAGCCCATGGCAGGCTTGTGCATCGCCACCGATGCCAGGCACGTCACCGGCGCCATCGCGGCGAACAAGAGCCAGGTGTACAACGCATAGGACAGACCGGCGGCGGCATGCCGGCCGCGCCGCAGCTGCGGCAGCAGTGCCTGCCAGCCGAAGCGCGCTATCTGCAGCCATGGCGCGGCTTCGCCCAGGCCGGTGCCGCCATGCTCGAACCGCTCGCGGCAAGCGGCGCGCCGGATCTTGCCGCTCGACGTCTTCAGGATGGTGTGCGGCGGTACCAGCACAACATGGTCCGGCGGCATGCCCAGTACATCGAGCGCGGTCTTCAGCGCCTGCCGTTGCAGCGCGCTCCGCGCCGGTTCGTCCGTTGCAGCGGTTTCCGCCATCACCACGATGTGCTCGGTGCCGCTGTCCGGATCGGGGCTGCCGAACACCGCGACGCAGCCCTTGCGGATGCCGGGAATTGCGCCGATGGCCTGCTCCACTTCATAGGGATAGAGATTGCGGCCGCCGCGCACGATGGTTTCCTTGGCGCGCCCGGTGATGAAGAGCTCGCCGTCGGCGATATAGGCGTAGTCGCCGGTGTTGAGCCAGCCGCGGTCGAAGAGCTGGCGCGTCTGTGCCGGGTTGCGGAAATAGCCGCTGGTGGCCGACGGCCCGCGGAACTGCAGCAGGCCCTCCTGCCGCTCGGGCAGCTCGCAGCCGCTGGCATCGACGATGCGGATATCGTGGCCGGGCAGCGGCCGGCCGCAGGAGGGGATCTCCAAGGCGTCCCGTTCGCCCGCTGCGCGGTCCACGTCCGCACCGGCGGGAACGGCCCGCGATGTGCGTACAAAGGCGGCGCGATCGATGCGGTCGGCGGTCAGGCTCTGTCCGGGCGTCGGGAACGTCAGGCCAACCGATGCTTCCGCCAGCCCGTAGACCGGCGCTGCCGCTTGTGCGCGCAGTCCATGCCGGGCGAAGCGCGCCGTGAACTTGCGCATGGTCTGCAGGCTGACGGGCTCGGCACCGTTGAAGGCGAAACGCCAGCTCGACAGGTCCAGCCCCGACAGGTCCGCCTGGGCCAGCCGGTGCAGGCACAGTTCATACGCGAAGTTGGGACCGCCCGACAGCGTGCCGCGGTATTTGTGGATCGCCCAAAGCCAACGCTCGGGCCGTGCCAGGAACGTGAGCGGCGACATTACCACCAGCGGGAAGGCGTAATACAGGCTGCCCAGCCAGGCGCCGATCAGCCCCATGTCGTGATACAGCGGCAGCCAGCTGACAAAGACGTCGCGCGAGTCGACCGACAACGCCGTGCCCATGGCGCGCAGATTGGCTAGCAGGTTGGCATGCGTCAGCACCACGCCCTTGGGCGAGCCAGTGCTGCCTGAGGTGTATTGCAGCAGCGCAATGTCGTGCGCGCGCAGCATCGCATGGACCGGCGCCGCGGCGGTGTCCTCGACCTCTTGCGGCGTCAGCACGCTTTGCAGCGTTCCGGTGCTGGCCTTGAGCAGGGTGGCAAGCGGCCGGGCTTCGGCCACCGTAATAAGGATCGGCGCCTGTGCGTTGGCCAGGATGCCGGCGTGGCGCTGCAAGTGGTCACCGATCTGCGCCAGCCGCGCCGGCGGGTAGAGCGGCACGGGTATACCGCCTGCCAGCAGGATGCCGGTGAAGCAGTAGAAATACTCCGGGCTGGTTGGCAGCATCAGCGCCACGGTGGTACCGGCGCGCACGCCGCGCGCGGCCAGGCCGGCGGCCACGCTGCAGGCGCGCCGGTGCAGTTGCGCAAAGGTGATCGGCGCATCTTCGCCTTCGCCGTCGCCGTGCAGGATGATATGGGTACGGTCAGGGTGGCGGTGCAGGTGCCAGCGCAGCACGTCCGTGACCGTGGCGGCACCCTCGGGCGCCTGCGCCGCGGCATCCGCCGGTGCCGGGCGTGCCAGCCGCGCGGGCGCATCCTCGGCGCCGGGTGGCAGGTCCCTGGCGGCGAGCACGGCGCGCAGCAGCGCGCGCGGCGTGTCGGCCTGGGCCAGTACCTGCTCCGGCAGGCTGACGCCGAAACGTTGCTCGATGCGGGTGAGTAGCTCGGCACGCGTCAGGCTATCAAAACCCAGTTCGGCCTCGAGCGCACTGTCCAGCGAGGGCGCGGCCGCCGCGCCGGATTCCGTCTGCGGCCGCATAGCGGTAGACATCTCCCCCACGATGCCGAGCAAGGCATCCTCGTAGTTCTGCCGCGGGGGCGAGTCGTCGTTCATTCGCTTATTGCTTGTGTCCGGGCAAATCGGCGACCGCCGCCTGCCCCGTACGTGCAAGGCAAGGCGGCACCACCGACGGCGACGGTACTGACACCCTTAAGATAGGCGGCGTGCGGAAATTGTCGAGGCGGGTGGCGGGGCGGGCACAAGCGTGGAGGTTCCGGTGATGCCCGGACGCAGCATCGCGCACATGCCACTGGGGCCGTCAGGCGGCGACCATCTCCACCACTTCGGGGAATGCGCCACGGTCAAGCGGATCCAGATGGTTGCGGCCGCGCATGGCGAGAATGAACCGCCCCACCTGCGCGGCATCGTCCAGCGGCAGGCATGGCAGCAAGGTGTCGAGCCGCGCATCGGTAGCCACCGCGACGATCGACGGGTCGCAGGGATAATAGGGCGCACGCCCATGCGCCGGCCGATACACTTCGATGCGCGGAATATCTTCCCGGCGGAAGCCTTCGACCAGCGTGAGGTCCGCCGGGCGCAGCCGCGCCACCTGTTCGGCAAGCGTTGGCTCCGCTTCGCCGCCCAGCTCGCGCACGATGGCGTAGCGATAGGGCGAGGCCACCATCACCTCCGTCGCGCCGGCCGCGCGAAAGCGCGCGCTGTCCTTGCCGGGGGGCTCGAGTTCCAGTGGATGGTGGCTGTGCTTGATCACGTTGACGGTCAGGCCGTGCGCGCGAAACCACGGGAGCAGCGCGGTAATCAGCGTGGTCTTGCCGCTGCCGGAGGTGCCGGTGATGCCGAAGATATAGGGATTCATGTCGTGACGGGTTCGGTTTGTGCGGCGGTAATGGGCAAAGGGCATACCAGCGGCAGGAAGGCATCGGCGCGTTGCGAGTAGGCCAGCAGCGCACCGGCCTGCAAGTCGAAGTACCAGCCGTGCAGCGTCAGCCTTCCCGCTTCCAGTGCGCGCCGCACGAACGGGAAGGTCTGCAGGTTGCGCAGCGAGACCAGGATCGCCGCCTGTTCGCAGGCGCGCTGGCGCTGCGCCGGGCTGGCGTCGGCAAGCGTTTGTTCCACCTGCCGGCGGGCTGGCGCGGCGATGCGCACCCAGGCGCCGAGGTAGTCGGCTTCGTCGCCTTCGTCCGGCGGATGGTCGCCGGCATCGGCAGGCTGTGCGAGCAACGCGCGGATGCCGCCGCAGCCGCCATGGCCCATCACGATGATGCGGTCGACGCGCAGCTGCTCGACGGCAAACTGGATCGCGGCGGACACGCCGTGCAGGCTGCCCTCATGACGCCCGGTGCAGGGCGGCACCAGGTTGCCGATATTGCGTACGGTGAAGAGGTCGCCCGGGTCGCAACCCAGCAGCAGGGCCGGGTCCACGCGCGAATCGCAGCAGCCGATCAGCAGCGTGGGCGGTTGCTGCCCGGTACGCAGTGCGTCGAACAGGCTCGGCGCATCGTCGAAATAGCGTTGCTGGAACCGCTCGAAGCCCTTCAGTAGATGTTCGATCTGATGCATGGCGGTTTCCGTTGGTCAGATGTCGGCGCTACTGCACCAGCGGGCTGTCGGCGCCTTCCAGTTCGATGCCTTCGATGCGGGCGCGGCCGATCAGCAGGCTGGCGTACTGCTTCCAGGCGCGGTCGCGCGCCGCCGTGGCCAGCGCGCAGGCGATGTCGCCGCGCACGGCATCGAAGGGCAGGCGGGTGCCGGTGCAGCGCTCCAGGACGCGCACGATATGCAGCCCGAAACGGGTCTCGACCAGCTGCGGCAGCACGCCGTCATGCTGCGCGGCAAAGAGCGCGCGCTCGAACTCCGGCGCGGTCTCGCCGCGGAACACGCGGCCCAGGCGGCCGCCGTTGTTGCCGCTCGGGCAGTTCGACAACGCGCGGGCATGTTGCGCGAAGCTCGACGGATCGCCGCGCACCAGCGCCAGGGTTTGTGCCGCGATCTCGCGCAGCGCGTCCAGCGGCACGCGCGGCGTCACCTGGAACAGGATGTGGTCGGCCTCGACCCATTCGCCGTCGCGGAAGCGCTCCGGACGGCTGTCGTAATGGCGGCGGCAGCTGGCTTCGTCCGGCTCCGGGATGCCGGCCTCGCGTTCCAGCAGCGCCATGGCGAGCGCATCGTCGTCGTGGCCGGGCACGCTCAGGCCGATGCGGCCGGCCTCTTCGCGCACCAGCAGGCGCAGGATGGCCGAGATCGTCGCCATCTTCGCGGGATTGGCCGCGTCGTGATGATGGTCCAGCTCGCGTTCGATATCGGCGTCGCGCAGTTCCACGCCGTTGACGGTGACAGGCATGTCGGTTCTCCTTGGGTCGGCGTGGGTCAGCGGCCGCGTACCAGCTGCCAGGCGCGGCCGACGTAGCCGACCGACGCAAAGCCGCTCCACACATGCACCAGCCGCGTGAACGGGAAGATCGCGAACAGCGTGATGCCCATGAACAGGTGCGCCTTGAACAGCAGTGGCGCGTCGGCGATGTAGCTGGCGGCATCGCCGCGCAGCGTGACGAGGTGCTGGGCCCACGTCATCAGCTGCACCATCATGTGGCCGTCCATGTGGCTGGCCGATTCGAAGATGGTGGACAGGCCCAGCAGCAGCGTTACCAGCAACCACAGCAGCAGCACCTTGTCGCCGGTGCGGGTCACGGCGGACACGCGGGCATTGGTCAGGCGGCGGTGCAGCAGGATCAGCAGGCCGGCCAGGCACATGGTGCCCATCACGCCGCCGGCGGCCATCGCCACGCCTTGCTTGAAGCCGTGCGAGACACCCAGCGCGTCCCATACCGCCACCGGAGTCAGCAGGCCGACCAGGTGGCCGAAGAACAGGCCCAGGATGCCGACGTGGAACAGGATGTTGCCCATGCGCAGGTTGCCGCGGTAGAGCACCTGCGAGCTGTCGGTCTTCCAGGTGTACTGCTCGCGCTCGAAGCGGGCCAGGCTGCCGAACAGGAAGATGGCGGCAGCGATGTAGGGGTAGATGCCGTAGAGGAATTGATGAAGCGTTGCCATGGTGTTAGCCCAATGTCTGGTGTTCGGGTTGCCTTGCCGGGTGTTTCAGCAATGCGCGGGAACCGGCGCCGTGCCGCGCGGATAGAACTTCACCGCCTGCGGCCCGGCCTGCGGCGCCAGCAGCGGCTCCACGCCATCGGCGCCCGGACCGAAAGTCTCCAGCGCCTCGTCCATGTCCCGCACCGGCGGCTCCTGCTGCGGTTGCGGCTGCACGTCGGTCAGCGTGCGCAGCACGGCGAACACGCCGGCGTACGGGCTCTGGTTGCGCGCGAGCCGGTCGCCGATCGCGGCCAGCACGTGGATTGCCTCGCCCAGCAGGTACTCGGCGCGTTCGTCCTTGCCATCGGCGCTCAGCGCGCCGAGGAACTCCAGGAACAGCGGCACGTAGTCCGGCAGCTCCGACGCCGCCGGCTCGAAGCCGTCGCGCCGGTATTCGTCGATCAGGTCGACCATGGCCTGCCCGCGGTCGCGGCTTTCGCCGTGTACATGCTCGAACAGGTGCAGCGAGTGCGATGGGTTGCGGTCGAAGGTGGCGACATAGTTTTCCTGCAGCGTGATCAGTGTCTCGCCGCGCAGCATGCCGGTCACCGGCGCCAGCATGTCGCGCGCCTGCGGCCATTCGGCCAGGAGGGCGTCGATCTCGGGCAGCGCGTCAAGCAGGTCCTGCTCGGGATAGCCGAGCAGCGCGCTGAGGATGGGATAGAGGGACATGTTCTTCTCCGGTTCGTTCGCGAGCGCTCAGCTCATCACGGCCTTCTTGCGCGATTTGGGCATGTCGACAAAATGCACGCTGCCCTGTGGCTTCTTGCCGAACAGCGCGCCATCCGAGGTGCCGCCCGAGCAGCCGTTGCCGAAGGTGAAGCCGCAGCTGGCCTTGTCATTGAAGCTGTCCTCGACCATTTCCTTGTGCGAGGACGGGATCACGAAACGGTCCTCGTAGTTGGCGATGGCCATGGTCTTGTACATGTCCTCGACCTGCGCGGGCGTCAGGCCCACTTGCTTCAGCACGTCCAGGTCCTGCACACCGTCGACCACCTGTGAGCGCTTGTAGGCGCGCATCGCCAGCATGCGGTCCAGTGCCGACAGCACCGGCATCACGTCGCCCGCGGTCAGCAGGTTGGCCAGGTACTTGACGGGGATGCGCAGGCTCTTGACGTCGGGGATGATGCCGTTCATGCCCATGTGGCCCGCTTCGGCCGCAGACTGGATCGGCGACAGCGGCGGGATGTACCAGACCATCGGCAGCGTGCGGTACTCCGGGTGCAGCGGGAAGGCGACCTTCCACTCGCACGCCATCTTGTAGACGGGCGACTTGCGCGCGGCATCGAGCCAGCCTTGCGGAATGCCCTGGCGCAGCGCCTCGGCCTGCACCGCCGGGTCGTGCGGGTCGAGGAACACGTCGAGCTGCGACTGGTACAGGTCGCGCTCGTCGGCCACCGACGCGGCCTGCTCGATGCGGTCGGCGTCGTACAGCATCACGCCGAGGTAGCGGATGCGGCCGACGCAGGTCTCGGAGCAGACCGTAGGCTGGCCGGCCTCGATGCGCGGATAGCAGAACAGGCATTTCTCGGCCTTGCCGCTCTGCCAGTTGAAATAGATCTTCTTGTATGGGCAGCCCGAGATGCACATGCGCCAGCCGCGGCACTTGTCCTGGTCGACCAGCACGATGCCGTCGTCCTCGCGCTTGTAGATCGAGCCGGAAGGGCACGAGGCCACGCAGGCCGGGTTCAGGCAGTGCTCGCACAGGCGCGGCAGGTACATCATGAAGGTGTTCTCGAAGGTCGAGTACATCTCCTTCTGCACGTCGTCGAAGAGCTTGTCGCGGCCGCGCGAGCTGAACTCGCCGCCGAGATCGTCTTCCCAGTTCGGGCCCCACTCGATCTTTTCCATCTTGCGGCCGGTCAGCACCGAGACCGGGCGCGCGGTTGGCGGAGTCTGCGACAGCGGCGCCTTCTGCAGGTGCTCGTAGTCGTAGGTGAAGGGCTCGTAGTACTCGTCGATCTGCGGCAGGTTGGGGTTGGCGAACAGGTTCGCCAGGATCTTCAGCTTGCCGCCCTGGCGCGGCTCCAGCGTGCCGTCGGCATTGCGCTTCCAGCCGCCCTGCCACTTGTCCTGGTTCTCCCATTCCTTGGGATAGCCGATGCCGGGCTTGGTCTCGACGTTGTTGAACCACGCGTACTCGACGCCGTCGCGGCTGGTCCAGACGTTCTTGCAGGTCACGGAGCAGGTATGGCAGCCGATGCACTTGTCGAGGTTCAGCACCATGGCCACCTGGGCGCGGATCTTCATTGCGTTGCTCCTTCCTTGTTCGATTCCACGAGCGGCCCTTCGAGCCAGTCGACCTTCTTCATCTTGCGCAGGATCACGAATTCATCGCGGTTGCTGCCCACGGTGCCGTAGTAGTTGAAGCCATAGGCCAGCTGCGCGTAGCCGCCGATCATGTGCGTGGGCTTGGTCACGGCGCGCGTGACCGAGTTATGGATCCCACCGCGCATGCCGCTGGTTTCGGCCCCGGGCACGTTCACGATCTTTTCCTGGGCGTGGTACATCAGGCACATGCCCTTCGGTACGCGCTGCGACACCACCACGCGAGCCGTCAGCGTGCCGTTGACGTTGAATACCTCGACCCAGTCGTTGTCGCGGATACCGTTGGCCTTGGCCTCGGCTTCCGAGATCCATACGTGCGGGCCGCCGCGCGACAGCGTCAGCATGCGCAGGTTGTCGGAGTAGGTGGAGTGGATGCCCCACTTCTGGTGCGGCGTGATCCAGTTCAGCACCAGTTCCGGGTTGCCGTTGGGCTTCTTGCCCAGCATCGGCGCCACGGTCTTGGTATCGATGGCCGGCTTGTACACGCACGCGCCTTCGCCAAAGTCCAGCATCCAGCGGTGGTCCTGGTAGAACTGCTGGCGGCCGGTCAGCGTGCGCCAGGGGATCAGTTCATGCACGTTGGTGTAGCCGGCGTTGTAGCTGACCTCTTCCGATTCGAGGCCCGACCACGTCGGCGCTGAGATGATCTTGCGCGGCTGCGCCTGCACGTCGCGGAAGCGGATCTTGTCGTGCTCGCGCCCTTCGGCCAGGTGGGTGTGGTCGCGGCCGGTGATCTTCGACAGCGCTTCCCAAGCCTTGACGGCAACGTGGCCGTTGGTTTCGGGCGCGAAGGTCAGGATCATCTCGGCGGCGTCGATTGCCGTTTCGAGCTTCGGCCGGCCGTGGCTCACGCCGGGCTCCGTCACCGTGTGGCTCAGATCGCCGATTTCCTTCACCTCATGCTGGGTATTCCAGTTGATGCCCTTGCCACCATTGCCAAGCTTGTCGAGCAGCGGGCCGATCGAGGTGAATTTCTTGTAGATGTCCGCGTAGTTACGCTCGACCACCGTCATCGACGGCGCGGTCTTGCCCGGGATCAGGTCGCACTCGCCGGCCTTCCAGTCCTTCGGCTCGAACGGCTGGCCCAGTTCGCCCGGGGTATCGTGCAGCAGCGGCGTGCAGACGAGGTCCTTGCGCGTGCCCAGATACGGGCCGGCGATCTCGCTGAACTTCTTCGCGATGGCCTTGTAGATCTCCCAGTCGGTCTTGCTTTCCCACAGCGGCTGCACGGCTTCGGACAGCGGGTGGATGAAGGGGTGCATGTCGGACGTGTTGAGGTCGTCCTTCTCGTACCAGGTCGCCGTCGGCAGCACGATGTCGCCATACAGGCAGGTGGTGCTCATGCGGAAGTCCAGCACGGTCAGCAGGTCGAGCTTGCCTTCGGCGGCCGGGCGCACGGTGACTTCGCTCGGCGTGATCGCATCGTTTTCGTCGCCGAACACGGCGTTCTGGGTGCCGAGCAGGTACTTCAGGAAATACTCATGTCCCTTGCCAGAGCTGCCCAGGATGTTGGAGCGCCACACGAACATGTTGCGCGGGAAGTTGGCAGGATTGTCCGGATCATCGCAGGCAAACTGCAGTGCGCCCGACTTCAGTTGTTCGACGGTATAGGCCACCGGATCCTTGCCCGCTCGTTCGGCGGCGTCGACCACGTCAAGCGGATTGGTGCCGAGCTGCGGCGCCGACGGCAGCCAGCCCATGCGCTCGGACCTGGCGTTCAGGTCCAGCAGCGACAGGCCGTCATAACGCTTGCGGTCGGCGGTCGGCGACAGGATCTCGTCGACGGCCAGCTTCTCGTGGCGCCACTGGCTGGTGTGGTTGTAGAAGAACGAGGTGCCGTTCATCTGGCGCGGCGGGCGCGACCAGTCCAGGCCGAAGGCCAGCGGGGCCCAGCCGAATTGCGGGCGCAGCTTTTCCTGTCCGACATAATGGGCCCAGCCGCCGCCGCTCTTGCCGATGCAGCCGCACATCATCAGCAGGTTGACGATGCCGCGGTAGATCATGTCGTTGTGGTACCAATGGTTCAGCGCGGCACCGACGATCACCATGCTCTTGCCTTGCGTGCGGTCGGCGTTGTCGGCGAACTCGCGCGCCACCTGGATCACCAGGCGGGCCGGCACGGAGGTGTGCTTTTCCTGCCAGGCGGGAGTGTAGGGCACGTCGTCTTCATACGAGGTCGCCACATTGGGGCCGCCCAGGCCCTGGTCGACACCGTAGTTGGCCATCTGCAGGTCGTACACGGTCGCCACCAGCGCGGTGCTGCCGTCGGCCAGCGTGATGCGGCGCGCCGGCACGCGGCGGCGCAGCAGTTCGTCGTGTTCGCCGCCGAAATAGGGGAAGCCGACTTCCACCACCTCATCGTGGTGGCTGAGCAGCGACAGGCGCGGCTCGACCGCGCGGCCGCTGCCGCCGTCCTTCATTTCCAGGTTCCAGCGGCCCACCTTCTCGCCGCCGTTGTGCGCGGCCTCGCCCCAGCGGAAGCCGATCGAGCCGTTGGGTGCGACGATCTCGCCGGTGGCCTCGTCGATTTGCAGCGTCTTCCACTCGGGATGGTTGGCTTCGCCGAGGTTGTCGGCCAGGTGCGAGGCGCGCAGGAAGTGGTCGGGCACCAGCGTATCGCCGTTGTCCTGGTTCTGGCGCAGCAGCACCAGCATCGGCATGTCGGTGTACTGTCTGATGTAGTCGCGGAAGTAGGCGGACTTGCCGCTGGCGTGGAATTCCTTCAGCACCACATGGCCCATGGCCATCGCCAGCGCGGCATCGGTGCCTTGCTTCGGCGCCAGCCAGATATCGCCGAACTTGACCATCTCGCCGAAGTCGGACGAGACGGCGACGGTCTTGGTGCCCTTGTAGCGGACTTCGGTGTAGAAGTGCGCGTCAGGCGTGCGCGTCTGCGGCACGTTGGAGCCCCACACCATCAGGTAGGTCGAGTTGTACCAGTCGGCCGATTCGGGCACGTCGGTCTGTTCGCCCCAGATCTGCGGGCTGGCCGGCGGCAGGTCGCAGTACCAGTCGTAGAACGACAGGCAGGCGCCGCCGAGCAGGCTCAGGTAGCGCGCGCCGGCGGCGTACGAGACCATCGACATGGCCGGGATCGGCGAGAAGCCGACCACGCGGTCCGGGCCGAACTTCTTCACGGTGAAGGCGTTGGCCGCGGCGATCATCTCGGTGGCGGTGTTCCAGTCGGCGCGCACGAAGCCGCCCTGTCCGCGCACGCTCTTGTAGCGCGCCGCCTTCTTCGGGTCCTGGCTGATCGATTCCCAGGCGGCGACCGGATCCATGGTCTTGCGGGCCTCGCGCCACATTTCCATCAGGCGGCCGCGGATCATCGGGTACTTGACGCGCTGCGCGGAGTAGACGTACCAGCTGTACGACGCGCCGCGCGGACAGCCGCGGGGCTCGTGGTTGGGCAGGTCCGGGCGGGTGCGCGGGTAGTCGGTCTGCTGCGTTTCCCAGGTGATCAGGCCGTTCTTCACGTAGACCTTCCAGGAGCAGGAGCCGGTGCAGTTCACGCCGTGGGTGGAGCGCACGATCTTGTCGTGCTGCCAGCGGCTGCGGTAGCCGTCTTCCCACTTGCGGTCTTCGTTCACCACCGCGCCGTGGCCGTCCGCATAGGTGGACTTGACGCGCGACATGAACTTCAGTCGATCCAGGAAATGACTCATTTGCTTGTTCTCCGCGAGGCTTTTCTGCGGCGCTCCAGAGGATGCGGGAGCGTTTGCAGGGACACCTTGAGCTTATGGGGGAGCGGGGCGGCAGCCAATTCGCTGGTGGAACTGCCGCCGCATGGCGATCGGGGGAGGTGCCGGGCGCGGGACTAGTTCCGAAGAACTAGTCCGGCCGGCAAGGGGGTCAGCAGGGCATCGGCGCGTTGCGGCGCGCGTAGTACCACCACGTCACCAGCACGCAGCTGACATAGAAGGCGATGAAGCAGTACAGCGCGGTATCCGGTGCGCCGGTCAGCTCCAGCGAGGTGCCGAAGCTCTTGGGGATGAAGAATCCGCCGTACGCGCCGATTGCCCCGGAGAAGCCCAGCACCGCGGCGGATTCCTTGGCGGCATCCTGCAGCGCCTGGCGTTGCGCGATGTCGCCCTTGCCCCTGGCGGCGCGCTGGCGCTCGGTCAGGAAGATCACCGGGATCATGCGGAAGGTCGAACCGTTGCCGATGCCGGTCAGCGCGAACAATGCGATGAAGGCCGCGAGGAAGTAGGTGAAGTTGCCGCCGGCGCCGTCATGCGGCAGCGCTGCCAGCACGGCGAACACCGCCGCGATCATGCCGACGAAGGTCCACAGCGTGACGCGCGCACCGCCGAGCTTGTCGGAGATCCAGCCGCCCACCGGACGCGTCAGGGCACCCACCAGCGGCCCCAGGAAGGCATAGGCGGTGGGGTTCACGCCTGGGAACTGCGACTTGGTCAGCAGCG
Source organism: Cupriavidus phytohabitans (assembly GCF_000426345.1). GTDB lineage: Bacteria > Pseudomonadota > Gammaproteobacteria > Burkholderiales > Burkholderiaceae > Cupriavidus. Next base: position 192,357 of record NZ_AUFE01000004.1, read on the forward strand.
CCAGCCCGGCCGAGAAGCCGATGAACGAGCCGAAGGTGCCCACGTACAGCCAGCACATCAGCCAGTTGTGCTTGCGCTTGAAGATCACGGCCTGCTCGGCGAACGACGCCTTTGCATCGGCGATGTCATGCATGCCGAACCACGCGGCCAGTGCCGACACCACGATGAACGGCACCCAGATAAAGCCGGCGTTCTGCAGCCACAGGTTCTGCGTGGTGCCGTTGGCCTGGTATTGCTGCGGCTCGCCGCCGAGCGCGCCGAACACCACCAGCGACACCACCAGCGGCGTGACGAACTGCACCACCGACACGCCCAGGTTGCCGATGCCGGCATTCAGCCCGGTGGCCAGTCCCTTCTTCGCCTTGGGGAAGAAGAAGCTGATATTGGCCATCGACGAGCTGAAGTTGGCGCCGCCCAGCCCGCACAGCAGCGCCAGCACCAGCAGCGTGGGATAGCCCGTGGACGGGTCGCGCAGCGCGAAGCCCATGCCCAGCGCGGGGATCAGCAGCAGCGCGGTGGAGATCGCGGTGAAGCGGCGCCCGCCGAACACCGGCACCAGGAAGGAATAGAAGATGCGCAGTGTGGCGCCGGATAGCGCCGGCAGCGCGGTCAGCCAGAACAGCTGGTTCTTGGTGAACTGGAAGCCGGCGCGGTCGAGGTTGACGGCGACCACGCTCCACAGCATCCAGACCACGAACGCCAGCATCAGCGCGGGGATCGAGATCCACAGGTTGCGATAGGCGATGCGCTCGCCCTCGCTTTGCCAGAACGCCACGTTCTCGGGCTCCCAGCGGGTGAGTACGGATGAGGTCATGATAGGTGTGCCTTGGTGGTGAAAGCGCGGAGGCGCGGTTGGAGGTGAGCAATCAGGCTGCTGCCTGTGTCAGGCCGACGGCCTGTGCCTTGCGCTGGCGTTCAGCGCGCTGGCTGTAGTGCATCCACACCAGGCTCACGCATACCGTGCCGTACATCAGCATGAAGCAGCTGCTGCGCACGCCGGTCAGGTCGGCCAGCATGCCGAACAGGATCGGCAGGATGAAGCCGCCCAGGCCGCCGGCCAGGCCGACTACGCCGGAAACCGCGCCGATGTTGTGCGTGAAATCGTTGGAGATGAACTTGAATACCGAGGCCTTGCCGATGGCGAAGGCGATGCCGACCACGAACAGCAGGATGGTGAATACCGTGGGCGTCAGCGCGATGCGGAAGCCTTGCGGGCCGCTGGTGGTCTGGACGATGAAGTCGGTCTGCGGATAGCTCAGCAGGAAGAAGCCGACCCAGCTCAGCCACATCACCCACCAGGTGGTGCGGTGTGCGCCGTAGCGGTCGGAGATCCAGCCGCCGATGGCGCGCAGCACGCCGCCGGGCAGCGAGAAGCAGGCGGCCAGGAAGGCGGCGGTCCTGATGTCGAAGCCGTATTCGCCGATGTAGTACTTGGTCATCCACAGCGACAGGCCGACATAGCCGCCGAACACCACCGAGTAGTACTGCGAATAGCGCCACACGCGCGGGTCGCGCATGACCGCCAGCTGCTCGCGCCAGCCCACGCCGGACTTGACCAGGTGCGCCGGGTTGCTGCGCGAGAACACCCAGAACAGCAGCGCGGTGACGAGCATCGCCACCGAATACACGCGCGGGACGATGGTCCAGGTGCCGGCCGCCAGGATCATCGCCGGCGCGACGAACTTGGTCAGCGCCGCGCCCGAGTTGCCGGCGCCGAAGATGCCCATCGCCAGGCCCTGGCGCGAGCGCGGGAACCAGCGCGCCACGTAGGGTGTGCCGACCGAGAAAGAGCCGCCCGCGAGCCCGACGAACAGGCCCAGCACCAGCAGTTGCCACAGGCTGTGCGCGTAGGAGATCAGCCAGATCGGGATCACCGTCGCCAGCATCAGCGCGAAGAAGACGATGCGGCCGCCGAAGCGGTCGGTCCAGATGCCCAGCGGCACGCGGATCAGCGAGCCGCTCAGCACCGGCGTGGCTGCAAGCAGGCCGAATTCCGTGTCGTTGAGGCCGAGTTGCTGCTTGAGCGGGATGCCGAGGACGGCGAACAGCATCCAGACGGCAAAGCAGATGGTGAATGCGAAAGTACTGGACGCCAGCGTTATTGCCGCGCCGGCCGGAACGGGTTCCAGCGCGCGTGTTTGGGTGGCCATGGCCATGCTCCTGTGTCAACTTTGGCGGGGGTGATGCCAGAGTAGGGGCCGCCACTGGTGCTGCCTATTCGCCGGCAGCACAGCGCGCCACATGTAACGATCTGTCGTTGGAGTTAGTTCTACCGGCGGAGGTTGGTGGCGCGGCGCTGGTGCTATCGTGATTGCGGCACGCATGGCACCCGTTTGCGTGCTTGCGGCAATCCTGCGCCAGATCAAGAATCTGACGTATGCCGCCCCGGCACTGCCGGATTCACCAGAGATACCGACCCGTTCCGCCCGCCATGGAAACCATCCCGATCCTTCCTTCCCGGCCATCGCCCTCGGGCAAGACACCTGCCGGACCGCCGCCACGCGGCTTCGCCTTGTTCGCGCTGGGGTTCCGGCCGTTCTACCTTGGCGGCGCGGCCTTTGCCGCGCTGGCGATCGCGGCATGGTCGGCAATGCTCGCGGGAATGCAGTCGGTCGGGCCGGCGCCGGTGCTGCCCGCGATGTTCTGGCACGCGCACGAGATGGTGTTCGGCTTTGCCGCGGCGATCGTGGTGGGCTTCCTGTTCACGGCGGGACGCGCCTGGACCGGCCAGCCGACGCCGACCGGCGCGGCGCTGGCGGTGCTGTTCCTGCTGTGGCTAGCGGGACGCGTTGGCATGTGGGTGGTGCCAGGCACCATTGCCTTCGCTATTGAAGGCGCATTCCTGCCGCTGGCTGCGCTGGCCTTCACGCGCACGCTGGCCAGGGCCGGCAACCGGCGCAACTACCCGCTCGCGCTGGCGCTGTGGCTGCTCGCCGTGGCCAACATCGCCGCACTGTGGCTGCAGGCCGGCGGGCATGACGCTGCGGCGCTGCATGCCTGTCGCGCCGGCGTGGCGCTGGTGACGCTGTTCGTGGTGGTGATCGGCGGCCGCGTGATCCCCATGTTCACCACCAACGCGATTCCCGGCTTCCGCCTGAGGCAGTACCAGCAGGTCGATCGGATGGTGATCCCGGCGACGGTGCTGGGGCTGGCCTCGGGATTGCTGCCGCTGCCGGGATGGCTGGCCGCGGCGCTGTCCCTGCTCGCCGCCGGCGTGCTGGCGCTGCGCGTGGCGGGATGGCGCGGCTATGCGGTCGGCAACCGGCCACTGCTGTGGGTGCTGCACCTCGCCTATGCATGGCTGCCGGTAGCGTTGCTGCTGCAGGCACTCGGTGCGCTGGGCCTGGTGATGGCCGGGCTGGCGACCCATGCGTTCACGGTGGGCGTGCTCGGCGTGGCCATCATCGCCATGATCACGCGCACCGCGCTGGGCCACACCGGGCGCATGCTGGTAGCCGGCCGCACGGAAACGGTGGCGTACTGGCTGATTGCCATGGCCGCGGTATTGCGTGTATTCGGTCCGATGGCGTGGCCCGCCGGCTACCTGCACTGGATCTGGGGCGCCGGGGCGTGCTGGGTGGCAGGGTTCGGCCTCTATGCACTGGCCTATGCGCCGCGGCTTGCGCGCCCACGGGTGGACGGCAAGCCGGGTTGAACCAGAGGATCAGGGGCAAGCGTGCGCCGCCGAGCGCCGGTAGTCGCCCGGTGTCATGCCGGTCCAGCGGCGGAAGGCGCGGAAGAACGAATTGGCATCGTCGAAGCCGAGCCGGAAAGCGATTTCTCCGAGTGACATATTGCCCTCGGTCAGGTATCGCCCGGCCAGCTCGCGACGCACATCCTCGCACAACGCGCGGAAGCCCGTGCCTGCCGCCATCAGCCGGCGTTGCAGCGTGCGTTCGCTGATGTCGAGGTGGCGCGCCACCGCGGCCAGGCTCAGCGCGCGCACGCCGGCCAGCTGGTGCAGGGCGGCGCGCACGTCGTCCAGCGATGCCGCCGCGTGCCGTGCGTCGCGCGTGGCGGCGGGCGCCGCCGGCCGGCTGTGGGCGCGGGCGACCAGGCGCAGCGCCAGGTCGCGCCGGCCGAACACGATCGCGTCTTCCGGCTCCCCAAAGCGCACCGGGCAATCGAAGGCCTCGGTATAGCGCAGGTGCCAGTCGGGCTGGCCGATGCGCAGCGAGACCCGCAGCGGATGCAGCGGCTTGCGCGTGAACTGGCGCCCGAAGGCCAGCAGCGAGCACAACTCCATGTCGATGCGCGGGCGGGTGTCAGGCGCCTCCGGTTCGCTCGGGCGGATACAGACCCAGGCCTCTTCGCCCTGCCGGCGCAGTTCGATGCGGTCGCCCATCATCAGCTTCTGGTAGCGTGCGATCCGCCGCAGCGCCGTGCCCAGCGACGGGCCCGCCATGGCCGGCATGCCTGCCAGGCCTAGCAGGTCGGGCTGCATCCGGCTGCCCAGCCACAGGCCGATGGCGGGATCGCCGGTGGCCTGGTAGACCGCGCACAGCAGGTGGCTCGCCCGCTGGGGCCCGGCCTCGGACGTGTCCGGGGTGGAAGAGGTTTCGGGATCGGATTCCGGAGCAGGCACGAGCGCCGACACGTCGTAACCGCCTTCACGCAGCGCGTGCAGCAGGTCACGAGGGAACGGCCTGGCCTGGATTGGCTCTTGTAGTGGCATCGTTATTGGCTGGCAAATCGGCGCAAGGCGCCAGTGCTAGCCCCCGGTAAGACTGAGATTACGCGGTGGTCGCGGCGCCTTCAAGGGCACGCGGGGGGAAGATGTGTGGTCAAGGCAGCGCAACCAGCGGGCTGGCAAGGGGCGGGGCGCGGCTCTGCGGGAGGGCGTCGACCGGGGGTAACGAGGGTCGATGCGCAGGTCAATACAGCTGTTGCCTAAAATTTGTGCGGTCCGGTGCGTTTCCGCACAGACCAAGGCTTCCGGGGAGGAGGCGGGCAGGATATCCACAGATTCTGTGGATATCACGGCAGGGTTTTCAACATGGGTTTGTGCGGCTGCCGGAATCCGCCGGAAACCGGTATGCTGCACAGTTTTGGGGGCAGGGTAACACTGCGCAAGCGGTGACGGTGTCCGCACCGGATTCCGTTCGTGCCGATATCGCGCATGATCCTGGCCTATCTTCTCGGAAGTTGCCGCTTTCCTGCTGCCAGCTTTCTCGACTGGCATAACCGCAATGCCAAACTGCCTGCCGCCATGCGCCATGAACGGTCGTCCGCAGTGCCCTCTCGCCTGACATGCCTGGCCACCTTGGCCGCGAGCGCGACGCTATGTGGCTGCGTGGCGCAATACCGGGTGCCGTCGGGCGCCCCCACGGCCAGCGTGCGGTTGCTGACCAATACCGAAGAAATCACCTCATTCGCGGTGGTCGACCCGGCCAGGTGCCCGGTGCCGGCACGGCCGCTGGTCCTGGCTGGCACGGGCAAGCAGTTGTCGGCAATGGGCCGGGATCGCGAGTTGGGCCTGCCGGGGCGCTCACCCGAGCCGCCGGCACGCACGCGCGAACGTCTGGTCGAGGCAGGCCGGCGCATCTACGTGGCCGTGACCTCCGTCGCCGAGCCGCCGTTGCCGGAGCAGCGTTGCGCGGCCGGTGTGTCGTTCGTGCCAGCGCCAGGGGCGCTCTATGAAATCCGGTATCAGCGTGACGAGGCCGCGAGCCAGTGCTCGGCGCAGGTATTGCGGATGCAGCCACTGGAAGGTGGCGGCGCGCGCCTGACGGCGGAGCCGACGCAGAAGGGATTCCGCGCGCTGCGCAAGGAGTATGTGTGCCAGGCGCTGTGACGGCGCCCTGGGCGGGGTCGGAACGATAGCGCGCAGGCAGGCCCCCGCCTGCCCGGCGGGCGGGATTACTGCTCGATCAGGAAGCGCTCGGGGCGCTTGCCCAGCCATGCCGGGGCGCGGCCGCGGCCGGACCAGGTCTTGCCGGTCTTGGGATCCATGTACTTGGGCGGCAGCGCAGAGCCCGAAGCCGTCTTCTTGACGGCGGAACCCGCGGGGCGGCCGCGCTTGCGCCGGGGCATGATGTCTTCCGCGGTCAGGCCATATTCGGTCATCAGTTCGCGGATTTTGTCGGTCACGCCGGCGACTTCCGTCGCGCGCACTTCATTCAGCTTCGCTTCCAGCGCTTCCTTCTCAGCCAGGAGTTGCTTGTATGTCGCCATTTATTTCCCCTTTCTGCAATTAGGCCGCTGCATGGTACTAGAACTTCAGGCCGCGGTTGACATAAAAATTTTACAAAAAATAACGGGGATTGCACGGATTGATTGGTCGTTGAGTGCCATTGCGGCGCCCGTGCTGCGGCAAATGGCAATGCCGCCGCTCCAATTTCCGCCAAAGGAAAAAAGCTGGAGCTGCCGGTTTTTGCACCTAGACTGGTTCTCTGCATTGCGCAACCTTTCCGCGGAGACGTCATGAACCAGCAGATCTTTGTCAATTTGCCAGTACGCGACCTGCAAGAGTCGATCTCGTTCTTTACCAGTCTTGGATTTACCTTCAATCCCCAATTTACCGATGACACCGCCACCTGCATGGTCGTTGGCGAGAACATTTTCGTGATGCTGCTGACCGAAGCCAAGTTTCGCAGCTTTTCGCCGAATGACATTTGCGATGCGCGCAAATTCACCGAAGTGCTGGTTTGCCTGTCGATGGAAAGCCGTGCGCGCGTCGATGAAATGGTGAATGCCGCAGTGACCGCGGGCGGCAATACCTACAAGCCGCCGATGGACCTGGGATTTATGTACGGGCATGGCTTCCAGGACCTCGATGGCCATGTCTGGGAACTGGTGTACATGGACACGGCGGCAATGCAGGGGGCGCAGTAACTTGCGCACCAAAAAAAACAGCCCGGGAAAGCAGGAAGCCCGGGCTTGAAATCCACCTGGATCGCGGTGGAGGAGACAACTTGTCGTGGACGTCCCGGGCCGGTTGCCCGGGATGCGTCAGGCAGGATCAGATCGCCCAGCCGCCGGCATAGAAGGCTGCCAGCACCACCGCGATGGCGACGGTGCCGACATTGAGCTTGCGCCATTCGCCGGCGATCACGCGGCCGACCACCAGCGTGCAGAAGCCCAGCATGATGCCGGTGACGATATTGCAGGTCAGCACGATAAACACCGCACAGACCAGGCCGGCCAGCGCATCGACCAGGTCATCCATATGCAGGCGGCTGACGCTGGACAGCATCAGCAGGCCCACGTACATCAGCGCCGGCGCGGTGGCGTACGACGGCACCAGTGCCGCCAGCGGCGAGAAGAACATCACCGCCACGAACAGCAGGCCCACCACCACGGCGGTCAGGCCGGTCTTGGCGCCCGCGGCCACGCCGACCGTCGATTCGATATAGGCCGCGGCCGGTGCGCCGCCAAAGAAGCCGGAGAAGATCGAGCTGACCGAGTCCGCCGTCAGCGCGCGGCCGCCGTTGTGGATATGGCCGGCGGCGTTGAGTTGCCCGGCTTGCCCGGCCACGGCGCGGATGGTGCCGGTGGCGTCGAACACGGCGGTCATCACCAGCGCCAGCACGCTCGGCAGTACCGCCGCGGTCAGCGCGCCGCGCAGATCCATCGCGCCGATCAGCGATGCGTGGCCCGGTGCGCTCAGCGACGGCAGCGCGAACACGCCGGTGAACTTCACCGCCGGATCGAAGACAAGGCCGAGTGCAGAGATCGCGATGATCACCAGCAGGATGCCTCCCGGCACCTTGCGCCGCTCCAGGCCGAAGATCGCTGCCAGGCCCAGCACCGACATCACCACCGGGAACGAGGTGATCTTGCCCAGCGCGACCGGCAGGCCGGGGTGGGTGTTCTTGACCACGAGGCCGACTTCGTTGGAGGCGATCAGCAGCAGGAACAGGCCGATGCCGATGCCCGTGCCATGTGCCACGCCCGCCGGCAGGTTGCGCAGGATCCAGGAGCGCACCCCGGTCACCGAGATCGCGGTGAAGATCAAGCCCATCAGGAACACCGCGCCGAGCGCGACCGCCGGCGACAGGCCCTGGCCCAGCACCAGGCCGAACGCCATGAACGCGGTCAGCGAAATGGCGCAGCCGATTGCGATCGGCAGCTTGGCCCACAGGCCCATCAGCAGCGAGCCGAAGGCGGTGGTCAGGCACACCGCGACAAAGACCGCGCTGGTGTCGAAGCCGGCCTTGCCCAGCATGCCGGGCACGACGAAGACCGCATAGACCATTGCCATGAAGGTGGTGATGCCCGCCACCACTTCCTTGCGCTGGGTGCTGCCGCGCGCGCTGATCTCGAAATAGGCGTCGAGCCGGTTCCGGACCTCGGGAACGTTGGGGCGTGCCGCATCGGCTTCCGTCGCCGACGACGGATAGGGCTGCTCGATCATGATGAACTGTCTCCTTGCAGGGGCTCTGCAACGTCCGTCGTGCGGTGCGTCGTCAGGCTTGTCTCACGTGGTTCTGGCTGTTTTGGGCTGCAGGCCTGGAGCCTCGCCAACCCGCTCTTATCGGTGTGCCGGCTTGTCGTTGCCTTCTTGTGCGGGCGTGATCTGGGCAAGGCTGAAGGCTAGGTGAGCGCGAGGGACTCGTCATAACCGCAGCAGAATGCGCGGCATGCGTGGAGGGGAATACCGGATGTGGTGGATGGTTATCTTCGAGGTCCAAACCATCGCCAGGTGGCGCACGGGGCGCAGGCCATTATCATCCGCGCCATATACGGCATATAGGGAATGACCCGGATGCCGAGCAAGGTACTTCGCTATACTAGGGATAACCCTTAATTGCCTCGCGCGGCTGGCCGGAATCCGGTCAACTGTGCATTGCGAGGCTCTGAACATTCCTCCGATCCGGAAAAGGAAACATTGCCATGCAAGTGCTCGCTGATACGCTTTATCGTCAACCCGCCCAAGCCACATCGCAGTCCAAGTCCCACGCCAGGCCCACCGTCCGTGCTACCGCCGAACCAGCGCGCGAGGTCGATTACTATGCCCGCATGGGCAGCGGCCGCTCACTGGCGGCCCGTGTACGTGAGTACTTCGCCCGCGGCTGGACGCTCTACCTTGACAACGCGCGTGCTGCGGCGCCGCTGATCCACCTCTAAAGCCGCTTCCTGGCGCGCCGGTGCTCAGTACATGCCGGTACGCGCCATGAATGCCTGCAGGGTCCAGCCACGACCCAGCAGCAGCCGGCGCGTGTGCAGGTCTTCGCGCTCCCGGGGGCTCACCGTCTCGCCCAGCCATGTCAGCGTCTTCTGGCGCAGGTCGACATAGCCGCCGGGGTAATCCGCGCCAAGGACTTGCCATAGCGCATGCGCCCCGGCCGACTGGCGGGCGCCGCTCAGCAGGCACAGCCCGCCGTCCAGCGCCCAGCGGTATAGCGCCCCGGCCAGGCCGCAGCGCTGGTAAGCGGGCGCAAACTTCGTATGCGGCGCGCGCACCCATGGGTCCGCGCGCCGGCCTACCTCGATCAGGCGGTTGAACACGGTATAACCGGCCAGGCGCCGCTGCATCACATCTTCCACATACACGTAGTACTCGCCGTCGGCTTCGCGGTAGCGCATCCGCAGCGCCGGTGTGCCTGTCGGCAGCGCCGGCATGTCGTGCAGGCGGTCGCCGGGCCGGTGGATGCGATCGTGGAGCAAGCCCAGTTCGCGCTCGATCTCCCCTGGGGCGAGTTCCACGTCGATGCGCAATGCCAGCGGACGCGTCAGGGCCGGCACCAGGCTCAGTGAAGGAAACGGGACCATGGCGCGCCTCAGGTTTCGAGGAGCAGGTAAAGGGCGGCAAGCGCCGCCATGGCAAGAAGGGTCTGGCGGTAGAGCTGAGGCATGACTGGCTTTCTCCTGGCTGCATGATCAAGCGGAAGCCGGATGGCAATCCGCGCCATGTGCCGTGCGGGGAAGCTCAGGTCTGCTGGAGGGTAGTGTCCCGAGCTGCCCGCACGGCCAGGAAAAGCACGGCGCTGCGGACCACGCCGTGGGCGGCGTGGTCAATGGCGTAGCCCGGTTGCTGCGCGGTCACGGCGAACGCCGCCGCCGGCAGGGCCGGGCGGTTCAATGCGGCGAAGCGGACGATGCGAGACATCGGACGTGGTGAGTCGGAATCGGGGAACCATGCTTATGCCATATTTGTGCGGCGATGTCCAGCTAACATGCCGATATCCGCTTTTATCTGCTGCCTACCCTCTCGCTGGATGAGGGCGGCGCGGTTTTTCGGGACGGTGCCGGCGCCAATCTCAATTGTGAACGCTGTCTACATGTACTAGACTCGGATGCATCGCTCAACGGCCTTCCCGCAGGAGCCATGATGACGACGTCCCCCGAAACCGGCCCAATCATGCTGCTGGTCGCCACCACCAAGGGTGCCTGGACTTTGACCAGCGACGCCAGCCGCGGTCACTGGCAGGTGGCAGGTCCCGCCTTCCTTGGCCACACTATCCACCACATCGTCCAAGATCCCCGCGAGCCGTCGCGAATGCTGATGGCCGCGCGCACCGGCCACCTTGGCCCGACGGTGTTCCGCTCGGCCGACGGCGGCCGCAACTGGACCGAGGCCACGCGCCCGCCCGCCTTCGACAAGGCGCCCGAAGGCGAGACCGGCCGTGTGGTCGACCATGTGTTCTGGCTCACTCCCGGACACGCCAGCGAACCCGGCGCCTGGTACGCCGGCACCTCGCCGCAGGGGCTGTTCCGCAGCACCGACCACGGCGCCTCGTGGGAGCCCGTGTCGGGCTTCAATGACCACCCGATGTGGCGCAACTGGACCGGCGGCGAACAGGATGGCACTCCCGACGGGCCCAAAATGCACTCCGTGCTGGTCGATCCGCGCGACAAGCGTCATCTCTACATCGGCATGTCCAGCGGCGGCGTGTTCGAGAGCACCGACGCCGGCGCCGACTGGAAACCGCTGAACCGCGGCAGCCTGGCCCTCTTCCTGCCCGATCCGAATCCGGAATACGGCCAGGACCCGCACTGCGTGCTGCAGCACCCGGCCAATCCCGACATCCTGTACCAGCAGAACCATTGCGGCATCTATCGCATGGACCGGCGCGAAGGCGTATGGAAGCGCATCGGCGAGGCGATGCCCGCCGAGGTGGGCGACATCGGCTTCCCGATCGTGGCGCATCCGCGCGATGCGGGCACGGTGTGGGTGTTCCCGATGGACGGCAGCGATGTCTGGCCGCGCGTCAGTCCCGGCGGCCACCCCGCGGCCTATGTTACCCGCGACGCCGGCGAGACCTGGCAGCGCCAGGATCGGGGCCTGCCGCCCGAACAGGGCTGGTTCACGGTCAAGCGGCAGGCCATGGCCACCGACAGCCATGGGCCGGTGGGCGTGTACTTCGGCACCACCGGTGGCGAGATCTGGGCCAGTGCCGACGAAGGCGAGCACTGGCGCTGCATCGCCAGCCACCTTCCGCAGGTCTACGCCGTCAGCGTGGCGCGGCCGGCCTGAGTCGGAGGGCAGCCATGCAGGTACGCATTGCCACGCCGCTGTTCTCCTATACCGGCCAGCGCGAGTATGTGGAAGCCCACGGCGCGAACATCGGCGCGCTGCTGGACGACCTCGACCGGCAGTTTCCGGGCATGCGGTTTCGCATCGTCGACGAACAGGGGAAGCTGCGGCCATATATCCGGGTGTTCGTGAATCGGACGCAGTTGATGCGGCTGGATGCGCCGCTTCAGGAAACGGATGAGGTGCATATATTGCAGGCATTGGCGGGCGGCTGACGGCCATTTGCATGCTGCTGCTCCGCTTCCCTTTTCCCCGTGCGCCTGAGCGTGGCCGCGTCGTTTAACTCTCCAGCCCTCACGCCGATATCCAGACATGACCCCTGCCGTCCGCCAGCCGCCGCGGCGGCAGGGCAATGCACACACGGCGGCCACGGATCATTCAACGCACGGCACGGGAGCGACGCATGAGCAGTTCCATGAGGGACATCGACGAACGGACTAACCTCACCAACAACAACCAGTTCGAACTGCTGCTGTTCCGGCTGGGCGATGCCGAGCACAGCGGGCAGTCCGAGTTGTTCGGCATCAATGTGTTCAAGGTGCGCGAGATCCTGGTGATGCCGCCGGTGACGACCGTGGTGGGGGCAGACCCGTCGATCCGGGGCATGGCCGATATCCGCGGCCAGGTGATTCCCGTGATCGACCTTCCCAGGCTGGTGGGATGCAAGCCGCGCAACGGGCTCGGCATCCTGCTGGTGACCGAGTACGCGCGCTCGACGCAAGGCTTTGCGGTCGAGGCGGTGGAGGAAATCGTGCGCCTGGAGTGGAACCAGGTGCACTCGGCCGAGGCCAGCGTGCGCACCGGCCACGTCACCAGCATCGCCAAGCTCGATGCAGGCACGGACCAGGCGCGCCTGGTGCAGGTGCTGGACGTGGAGCAGATCCTGCGTCATGTGCTGCCGGCGCGGCAGCCGGACGTCGAGCCAGGCTCGGTCGGCCCGCAACTGAACCTGCGCCCGGGCCTCAAGGTGATCGCCGCCGACGACTCCGCGCTGGCACGCGGCCTGATCGAGCAGGGCCTGAAGGCGCTGGGCGCGCCGGTGCTGATGACCAAGTCGGGCAAGGAAGCGTGGGAACTGCTCGACCGCATCGCCGCCGAGGCGGCCAGCCACGGCAAGTCGGTGCGGGACGAAATTGCGCTGGTGCTGACCGACCTGGAAATGCCGGAGATGGACGGCTTTACGCTGACGCGCAAGATCAAGGCCGACAGCCGCTTGAAGCAGCTGCCGGTGGTGATTCATTCGTCACTGTCGGGCGAGGCCAGCGAGGAGCACGTGCGCAAGGTGGGCGCGGATGCCTACGTGGCGAAGTTCGTCGCCAAGGAACTGGCCGATACCATCCGCGAGGTGCTGACGCGCTGAGCGGGCGCGGCCTGAGTTTTGGTGGCTGAGTTCGGTGCCCGAAACCACAACCTGCGTGGCCTTAGGCAGCACAGGGCACAAAATCCTTCAGGCTGCAAGCATTCCCGTATGTTTACGGTTTGCCTATAAAACGGGCACTCCAGTACGAGCCAAGGCTGGCGCGCCCTTGGCGGTTGTCAAGAGGGGGGATATCCACCGAAGCTGTGGATAGATCCTGTGGACAAGGCAGGCGTCCCGGCGGAACTGCCGGGACGCCTGCCGGCGGTCCTGCGTGACCTCCACGCCCTGCCGCGCTCCCTTGCTCGCTCTCTCCTTTGCCTGGCCTGCTCCCTCCCGGGACGCTCCCGGTCCGTTACTTGGGCTGCTCCACCGTGCGCAGGTAGGGCTTCAGCGTCTTGAATCCTTGCGGGTATTTCTTCTTCGCATCTTCGTCCGAAACCGATGTCGGGATGATGACATCCTCGCCCGGCTTCCAGTTCACGGGCGTGGCCACGGTGTGCTTGGCATTGAGCTGCAGCGAATCCAGCAGGCGTAGCACCTCATCGAAATTGCGCCCCGCGGTCATCGGATACACCAGCATGGCCTTGACCTTCTTGTCCGGGCCGATGATGAACACCGAGCGGATGGTGGCGTTGTCCACCGCCGTGCGCGGTCCGGCGTCGCTGGCTTCTGGGTGGATCATGTCGTAGAGCTTGGCCACGGTCAGGTCGGCATCGCCGATCATCGGATAGTTGATGGCGGCGCCCTGCGTCTCTTCGATGTCCTTGGCCCAGCGCTGGTGGTCGCTGACGGGATCGATGCTCAGGCCGATGATCTTGGTGTTGCGCTTGTCGAATTCTGGCTTGAGCCGCGCCATGTAACCCAGTTCGGTGGTGCATACCGGCGTGAAGTCCTTGGGGTGCGAGAACAGGATCGCCCAGCTGTCGCCGATCCATTCATGGAAGCTGAGCTTGCCTTCCGTGGTGTCTGCGGTGAAATCCGGGGCTTGTTCGCCCAGTCGAATCGCCATGGTTGCGCTCCTTGCAGTTGGCATGGGGGTGGAAAGAGCGCGCTGCCGGCGTGCCGGCCGGCAACGCGCGCGATTGCCTGGCCTAGCGCAGGACCAGCACCGGGATCGTGCTGTGTGTCAGGACCTTTTGCGTTTCACTGCCGATCAGCAACGCCTGCAACCCGCGCCGCCCGTGCGACGACATCACGATCAGGTCGCAGCCGCGCTGCTCCGCGCACTGGATGATGGCCTGCCACGGGTGGTCGTCGGTGGCGGTGACGGTGTCGCACGGCACGCCGGCCTGGCTGGCAGCACGCGTGACCGCGGCCAGGAAGGTATCGGCATGGTGCGCAGCCTCGGCCGCGAACGAGTCCTTGGTGTCCTGCAGGCCGGTCAGCCGGTACGTCATTACGTGGTACTCGGGAATCACATGCAGGCCGGTCGCGCGGGCCCCGATGCGGCTGGCGAAGGTCATGGCGCGGGCCACTGTCGCTTCGGCGCGTGCGGAGCCGTCGGTGGGGACAAGGAGGTGCTTGAACATGATGGCCTCCGATTGCAGTGAGTTGCCGTGTCCGCCGGGCCGTTCCGCCCGGAACCGTCCGGACGAGCCACTCCAGTATAGGAATTGGCCGGTGATAGCGACAGGTCGCGTGCTGGCTTTGCAACGCCGTGGCACCGCCCTTTGCGGGCTGCCCTTGCCGACGCGATGTCGCGCGGTGGAAGAAAGGGGCAAGCAGCGGCAAGCAGCCGCAAGCAGTGGCATATGGCGGCGCCGCATGCCACGTTCATTAGCATGTTGTTATCATTTCATGCACCCGCTCCCACCCACCAACGTAGACCCACCGCAAGGAATCTCCGCATGATCGCGCTGCGCGAAGCATGGCAGGCCGGGCTGTTCCGCCGCGCCAAATGGCTGCCCAACCTGGTGTCGGGCGTGATCGTGGGGGTGGTGGCGCTGCCGCTGGCGATGGCGTTCGCGATCGCATCCGGCGCGAAGCCGGAGCAAGGGCTGTACACGGCCATCGTCGCCGGGCTGGCGGTGTCGATGTTCGGCGGCAGCCGCTTGCAGATCGCCGGGCCCACCGGCGCGTTCATCGTGGTGCTGTCCGCCATCACCGCGCGCCATGGGATCGGCGGGCTGCAGCTGGCCACGCTGATGGCCGGGCTGATCCTGTTGGCGCTGGGCCTGGCGAGGCTGGGCGGCGTGATCCGCTACATTCCCGCCCCGGTGATCGTGGGCTTTACCGCCGGCATCGGCGTGATCATCTTCGTGGGGCAATGGCGCGACTTCTTCGGGCTGCCGCCGGTAGCAGGCACCTACTTCCATGAAAAGCTGTGGCACCTGCTGCAGGCGCTGCCGCAGTGGCACGCAGCCACGACCGCGCTGGCGCTAGGGAGCCTGCTGCTGGTGCTGGGCGCGCCGCGGGTCCGTTGGCTGCACCGCGTTCCCGGCCCGCTGGTGGCGCTGGTGGTGGCCACCGCGGTGCAGGCGCTGTTCCGCTTCGACGGCGTGGCCACCATCGGCAGCGCCTTCGGTGGCCTGCCGCGCGGGCTGCCGGCACCGTCGCTGCCGGAGATCTCGCTGGCGCGCATGATCGAGCTTGCCGGACCGGCCTTCACCATCGCCATGCTGGGCGCGATCGAATCGCTGCTGTCCGCGGTGGTGGCCGACGGCATGGCCGGCACCCGGCACGATGCCAACCAGGAGCTGGTGGGGCAAGGCATCGCCAATATCCTGGCGCCGCTGTTCGGCGGGTTTGCCGCCACCGGCGCCATTGCCCGCACCGCCACCAATATCCGCAACGGCGGCAGCAGCCCGCTGGCCGGCATCACCCATGCGCTGACACTGGTGCTGGTGCTGCTGTTCCTGGCCCCGCTGGCCGCGAGCGTGCCGCTGGCGACGCTGGCCGCGATCCTGTTCGTGGTGGCATGGAACATGAGCGAGGCGCGCCAGTTTGCGCGCATGGTGCGCCGCGCGCCGCGCGCCGACGTGGCAATCCTGCTGATCACCTTTTCGCTGACCGTGCTGACCGACCTCGTGGTCGCGGTCAATGTCGGCGTGATCCTGGCAATGCTGCAGTTCCTGCGGCGCATGTCGGCTTCGGTGGAAGTGACGCGCCAGGACGTGACGGGCATCGAGCGCGAGCTAAGCGTCGAGCCGCGTGCGGCCGATTCCCTGCCGGAGCGGATGCCGCCCGGCGTCCTGGTCTACGCCATTGACGGCCCGTTCTTTTTCGGCGCAGTCGAAGCCTGTGAGCAGGCGCTGGTGCACACCCATACCGAGCCGCGCGTGCTGCTGATCCGGCTGGGCCGGGTGCCGTTCATCGACATGACCGGCTTGCAGACGCTGGAAGCCGTGATCCGCACGCTGCGCCGGCGCGGCGTGGCGGTGGTGCTGGCCGAGGCCAATGCGCGCGTGCGGCAAAAGCTGGAGCGGGCCGGGGTGCTGGCGGCGCTGGGGCAGGAAAACTACGCGGATGCGCTGGCGCAGTCGGTGCGGCGCTGCGGCGTGCTGGCGGGAGAAGGTGCTGCGGAACGGGGGCGCGAGGACACGCGCACCCCGCACTGATCTATTTCTTTTGCCGACCGCTGCCGGCAGGCCGTGCCTTGGTGGCGTATTCCACGCCGTGCTGGGCCAGGTAATCGCGGATCAGCTGGCGCACCACCTGCGACGGCGTCAGATCCTGCGCGGCGCACAGGGTTTCGAAGGCCTTCTTCTTGACCGGGTCGATCAGGATGGTGAGGCGGGCGGTCTTGGATTCCATGAGGGATGTGTCGGGCGGTCCGGCTGAATCGATCGCATTATATACAGCGTGGACTTCGCCGAACCCAATGGTGCTCCCCTCTCCCGGCACGACGGGCGGCACGGCTTGCTTGCGTCTTCCCGGGCGATGCCCTAGGAGGGCTGTTCCAGATCCGCAATCACCGCCGCCAGGAAACGCGCCGCCTCGCCCCCGGTCACCACCCGATGGTCGAACGTCAGGCTCAGCGGCATCACCCGATGCACCGCCGGCACGCCGCCGGCGGCGACCACCTCGTCGCGCACCCGTCCCGCGCCAAGGATCGCCACCGTCGGCGGCACCACGATCGGTGCCGCATAGCGCCCCGCGATCATGCCGAAGTTGGACAGCGTGATGGTATTGCCGCGCATCTCTTCCGGCGCGATGGTGCGCGCCCGGATGTCTGCGCGCATGCGGTCGAGCCCATGGCGCAGGTCGGCCGCGTCGCGGTTGCCGACGTCGCGCAGTACCGGCACGAACAGCCCTTCGGGCAGGTCGGCGGCAATGCCGACGTCGATCTTCTTCAGCACGTGGCGGCGCCCGGTCTGCCCCTCGTACCAGGCGTTCAGGCCCGGCTCCGCGCGGCAGCCGGCCACCAGCGCGCGCACCAGGCGGATGGTGACGTCGGCGCCCGCCTGCCAGGCGTGGATATCGGCATCGTCCATCACCGTGGCCGCGGCGACCTCGTTCTGCGCGCGCGCCATGTTCTGCGCCATCGCGCGGCGTACGCCGCGCAGTTCCTCGGGCGCGCCCAGTTCGGCCAGCGTGGCGGCCACGCGTTCGACGTCTGCGGCGATGACGGTGCCCTCCGGCCCCGACGCGGTGGCCATTGCCAGGTCGACGCCGAGGCGCCGCGCCAGCGCGCGCACCGCGGGCGTGGCCTTGACCCGAGCGGCCATGCCGGCGGCCGGTGCGGCCGCGCCCGGTGGCGCCGCTTCGCTGGCCACCCGCGTGCCGACCTGCACGGACCCGACCACCGTGCCGGCATCGGCGTCCTCGCCCGCGCCCTCGAAGCCGACCAGCGGCGCACCCAGGTGGACGATATCGCCTGGCTGCGCATGCAGCTTGGCGATGGTGCCCGCATAGGGCGAGGGGATCTCGACGATGGCCTTGGCGGTCTCCACCGACAGCAGCGGCTGGTCGGCGGCGACCGCATCGCCCACCTTGACATGCCAGCTCACGATCTCGGCCTCTTGCAGGCCTTCGCCCAGGTCGGGCAGCTTGAAGACTCTCATCGGCGCTTCCTCGGCTTGGTGTCGCTGGGTGTCGCTTGGTGTCGCTCAGGCGGCCATGGCCTTGCGTGCCGCGTCGGCGATGCGCGCCACGCTCGGCAGGTAGGTGTATTCCAGCCGGGCCAGCGGCACCACGGTATCGAAGCCGGCCACGCGCTGCACCGGCGCCGCCAGCGAATACAGCCCGGCATCGGCCAGCTCCGCCGCGATCTCGGCGCCGAAGCCGGCGGTGCGCGGCGCCTCGTGCACGATCACGCAGCGCCCGGTGCGCGCCACCGCTTCGAGGATGGTCGGCATGTCGAGCGGCTTGAGCGTGGCCACGTCGATCACGGTCGCGCTCACGCCCTCGGCGGCAAGCTCGTCGGCGGCACTCAGCGTCTCCTGCACCATCGCGCCCCAGGTCACCAGCGTGATGTCGCTGCCTTCGCGCAGCGTGAAGCAGGTATCGAGCGGCAGCGCCGCGCCGTCATCGGCGACCTCCTGGCGGAACAGGCGGTACAGCCGCGTGGGCTCGAGGAAGATCACCGGGTCGGGATCGGCGATCGCGGCCAGCAGCAGCCCGTACGCGCGCGCGGGCGAAGACGGCAACACCACGCGCAGCCCCGGCATATGGGCGAACATCGCTTCCGGGCTTTCCGAATGATGCTCGGGCGCGTGGATCCCCGCGCCGCATGGCGAGCGCACCACCAGCGGGCAGCTCAACCGCCCGCGCGTGCGGTGCCGCATGCGCGCGGCGTGATTGATGATGTGGTCGATGGCCGGGTAGATAAAGCCGGTGAACTGGATTTCGGCCACGGGCTTGAGCCCCATTGCCGCCATGCCGATCGCCGCGCCGACGATGCCGCCCTCGGCCAGCGGCGTATCCATGACCCGCGCCGCGCCGAAGCGCGCCTGCAGTCCCGCGGTGGCGCGGAACACGCCACCGTTGACGCCAATGTCCTCGCCCAGCAGCAGCACGTCGGGATCGCTCTCCAGCGCATGGCCCAGTGCCAGGTTGACTGCTTCGACCAGATTGATTTCCGCCATGGTTCGCTCGCTTTGGTCGTTGAAGGCCGAGGGACGATGAAAGCGTCAGCCGTGCTGTGCGGGATAGCGCCGCGCCGTCTCCAGTTGCGCCTGCAGTGCCGGCGGCATGGTGGCGTACAGGCAATCGAACATCGCCGCGGGATCCGGCGGCGGCAGCGCCAGGTAGGCTTCCACTGCCTGCGCCACCTGCTGCGAGCAAGCCTTGACCAGCGCCTCTTCGCGCGCGGCGTCCCAGGCGTTCAGCGACAGCAGATGCGTGCGCAGGCGCAGCAGTGGCTCTTCCTGCCAGTGCGCCTTGACGCTGGCCTCGTCGCGGTAGCGCGAGGCATCGTCGGCGGTGGTGTGGTCGCCCAAGCGGTAGGTGATGGCCTCGATCAGCGCGGGGCCGCCGCCCGAGCGGGCCCGCTCGATGGCCTCGCCCACGCGATGGCGCACCGCGACCACGTCGTTGCCGTCGACCTGCTCGCCAGGTATGCCCGCGGCGATCGCCTTCTGCGCCAGCGTCTGCGCCGCGGTCTGGCCGCTGCGCGGCATCGAGATCGCCCACTGGTTGTTGTTGATCACGATCACCATCGGCGCGCGCCACGCGCCGGCCATGTTCATGCCTTCATAGAAATCGCCCTTGGAGGTGCCGCCGTCGCCGAGCAGGCACACCGCTACCCTTGGCTCGCTGCGCAGCTGGAAGGCATAAGCCGCGCCCGCGGCATGGCACACCTGCGTGCCGATCGGCACGCAGTTGGCAAAATCATGCGGCGCCGCCGCAAAACCGCTGCCGCGCTCGTCGCCGCCCCAGTACAGCAGGCTCTCGGTCATCGTGACGCCCCGCACAAACTGCGCCGCATGATCGCGGTAAGAGGGCACGAGCACGTCCTCAGGCCGCATCGCGAAGGCCACGCCGACGCCGATGGCTTCCTGCCCTAGCGCCGAGGCAAAGGTGCCGATCTTGCCGGTGCGCTGCAGCGCGATCGCCTTCAGGTCAAACTGGCGCGTCAGCACCATGGCCTGGTACAGCGGCAGCAGCGCCTCAGGGTCGCTGGCGAAGGGAGGGGGCGGGGAAGTGGGGGAAGGGGGTTCGCCCGGCGGGGCGAGATAACGCGTATAGCCGATCTCGAAGCTCGCAACCATGGACATGGCAGGTCTCTCGATGCGCGTGTCGTGTTGTGATCCCGGGCGTGCTTTGTGGGCGCGCGCGGCATGTGTAGTCGAGTGTAGGGTATTTGCGGCGCAATGGCGGCGGCAATTGTCTTGCTGTGCACAAGGGGGGAGTGGTTCCAGGCACGACCAGCGAAAAAAAGCTCCCATGCGGGAGCCCCTTCGCCAATGATCCGGACGGATCAGCGCTGGTACGCGGCGGCACGAAGCCAGCGAAGCGCTGCTGCGTCACCGACTTGAACTCGGCCGACTGGTAGGCTTCTTTGATGTCCTTGACGAACGGCTTGCTGACGTCGGCGTCTTCACCGCCAACAGGTTCATGCAGTAGTCGGGAATCTTCTCCAGCGCCAGCGCGGTGGTCAGCTTCAGCCCGGCGGCCAGCGCGAAGTTGCCGTTGACGAAGGCATAGTCGACATCGTCGAGCGAACGCGGCAGTTGCGCGGCCTCCAGCTGGATCAGCTTGAGCTTGTGCGGGTTGGCGTCGATGTCGCGCTCGCTGGCGCGGATCGGGTCGGTGCCCGGCTTGAGCGTGACCCAGCCCACCTGCTGCAGGATGGCAATGGCCCGCGCCAGGTTGGTGGGGCCGTTCGGCAG
This sequence comes from Cupriavidus phytohabitans, assembly GCF_000426345.1. Classification (GTDB taxonomy): domain Bacteria; phylum Pseudomonadota; class Gammaproteobacteria; order Burkholderiales; family Burkholderiaceae; genus Cupriavidus. The sequence goes on from NZ_AUFE01000004.1 coordinate 212,968, forward strand.
CGATACGGTGTTGCCCGGGTTCACCTCTGCCAGTGTCTTGTTTTCCCGTATCGCATCAAAACGCTCCCTGTTGTTCGTTGTTCGTTGTTCGTCCGTTGGAGAGCCCATTGTGTGGAAGCCAAGTCATGAGGCGAACGAGTTCTTGATCATGCCGATATGCCCGAAGCGCATATAGACCGGATGCCCGCAGCGCGGTGCACTACGCTGAAGGACGCCACGCCCATCCTTGCACGGAGGCCGCCATGCCCGAACAACTGACCCGGCATCCCGATGTCACGCTGCAGGTCCTGCGCAGCGCCGGCGCCCGCTGCGGCGAGGGCGCGCCGCAGGAAATCCTCAAGGCCTGCCCGCGCGAGCGCTTCTGCAAGCTGCCCGGCGGCGAAGTCTGCGTGTACGGACTGGACAATGCTGTCACCATGACGCAGATCACGGCCGCCGACTGGCGCGCGCTGGCCCAGCAGGCGGGCCCGCCGCCCAATCCCGGCATGCCGCCGCTGACACTGGCCGGCGTGGGCACTGCGGGCCTGCTGGCGGGCGTGCTGCTGACGGCCCTGGTGGTCCGCCGGCGGCGCGGACCTGGCTGAGCGGCCCAGGGGCCCTGGCGAAACCCGTGGCGCTGGCATGGTGTTTGCGGCGCAATCCCGGGCCATGACACCGTTGCCGTCCGCCCCCGACAGCATCCGCCTGCTGGAGAACGGAGAAGAGTACTTCCCGCGCGTATTCGAGGCGATCGCGCGAGCGCGCGAAAGCGTGCTACTGGAAACTTTTATCCTGTTCGATGACGAGGCAGGGAAGAAATTGCACGCCGCCTTGCTGGCCGCAGCGCGGCGTGGCGTGCGCGTGGCCGTCACCGTGGACGGCTTCGGCTCGCACGACCTGCCCTCTGCATTCATTACAGAGCTGGTCAAGGCGGGCGTGCACTTCTGCACATTCTCGCCGCGCCGCCGCCTGCTTGGCGTGCGCACGAATATCTTCCGGCGCATGCACCGCAAGCTGGTCGCGATCGACGGCGAGGTGGCCTTTGCCGGCGGCATCAATTTTTCGGCGCAGCATTTGTACGGCTACGGGCCACGGGCCAAGCAGGACTACGCCGTCGAGATCGCCGGCTCCGCGGCGCGGCAGGTACATGACTTCCTGGCGCGGGCCATTCCCGGGGCGTGCCTGCAGGGCGGGCTGGCGCCACCGCCGCTGGACCCCACCACGGGGCCGCCGGGCCCGGTGCGGCTGGTCACGCGCGACAACCATCGCCATCGCAACGACATCGAGTTTGCCTACCTCGATGCGATCCGCGCCGCGCGGCACGAGGTGGTCATCGCCAACGCTTATTTCCTGCCGGGCTACCGGCTGCTGCACGCGCTCTGCGAAGCCGCCGCGCGCGGCGTACAGGTGCGCCTGCTGCTGCAGGGCAAGCCCGACATGCCTTGGGTGGCGCGTGCCGGTGGCCTGCTGTATTGCCACCTGCAGGATGCCGGGGTACAAATCCTCGAGTACGTCGAGCGGCCGTTCCACGGCAAGGTCGCCGTCATCGACGAACAATGGGCCACGGTGGGCTCTAGCAACCTCGACCCGCTCAGCCTGTCGCTGAATCTCGAAGCCAACCTGGTGATCCGCGACACCGCCTTCGCGCAGCGGCTGCGCGGCCGGTTGCAGGCATTGATCGCCGAACGCTGCCGCGAGGTCCCGCCGCGCCGGCATGAGCGCTCGCTGCTGGACGCGGCCGGCGCCACGCTGATGTTCCACTTCCTGCGCCGCTTCCCGGCATGGGCCGGCTGGCTGCCGGCGCATACGCCGCGGCTGGTGACGCCGCAGGCCGGCGATTCGCGCGGGCGCCGCCGTGTATTCGTGCTGGAACGGGAGGCCGAGTGATGGTCGCCCATGCGCTTTCGGCAATTCGGCACCACGTGCGCTGGCCGATGTGGCGGCGCGCGATCGGGATCCTCTTCATCGCGGCAGTGCTTGCGCTGATCGCGCGCAAGCTCGGCACCATCGACTGGGACGCGGTGCTGGCCGCGCTGCGCGGCTTCGACCGCCGCACGCTGTTGCCCGCCGCGGGGTTCGCGGTGCTGACGGGTTTGCTGTACAGCCAGTTCGACGTGCTGGGGTGCCGCTATGCCGGCCACCCGCTGCCGGCGCATCGGGTGATGGCGATCGCCTATGTCAGCTACACGATGAGCCTGAACCTGGGCGCGACGCTCGGCGGCGCCGGCGTGCGTTACCGGCTGTATTCACACGCCGGCCTGAGCCCGCCGCAGATCTGGAGCGTGTTCGCGGTGGCGGTCACCAGCAACTGGCTTGGCTACGCGCTGCTGGCGGGCATCATCCTGGCCGGGCGCCTGGTGGCGCTGCCGCCCGAGTGGAGTATCCCGCCGGCGGCGATGCGCCTGATCGGCGTGGCGATGCTGGCCGCGCCGGCCGGCTACCTGGCCGCATGCGCGGCATGGCAGGGACGGCACCGTACGGTGCGCGGCCATGACATCTACGTGCCGTCACCGCGCTTCGCGCTGTTGCAGATCCTGGTGTCGGCGGGCAACTGGGCGGCGGTGGCGGCCATCCTGCATGCCTTCCTGCATGCGCATGCGGACTATTACACGGTGCTGGGCGTGTACCTCGCCTCCGGGCTGGCCGGCGTGGTGATCCGCGTGCCGGGCGCGCTGGGAGTCGTCGAGACGGTGTTCCTGACGATGCTCGGCGGACAGGTGCCGCACGGGTTGTTGCTGGCGGCGTTGATCGCGTACCGGGCGTTGTATTACCTGATACCGCTGGCGGTGGGGACGGTGGGGTACTTCCTGCTGGAGGCGCGGGGGAAGAAGCTGGCGCAGGGAACGGCGCTGGAAGGAAAGCAACGCCGGCCGTGAACGCTCCCCTCTCCCGCGGGCAGGAGCGGGGAGCAAACCTGCGCTTACGCTGCCGCCAGCGCGCGATCCAGGTCCTCGATCAGGTCATCGATGTGCTCGATGCCCACCGACAGCCGCACCATATCCTCGCTGACGCCAGCCGCCTTCAGTTCCGCGGCATTGAGCTGGCGATGCGTGGTCGATGCCGGATGCGTGGCCAGCGACTTGGCATCGCCGATATTGACCAGCCGCGTGAACAGCTGCAACGCATCCAGGAAACGCGCCCCGCCTTCGCGGCCGCCTTGCTTCAGGCCGAACGACAGGATGCCGGGACCGCGGCCGCCGAGGTACTTCTGCACCAGCGCATGGTCCGCATGATCGGGCAGGCCGGCAAAGTTGACCCATTCCACCTTCGGGTGCTGCTGCAGGTGGCGCGCGATCGCCAGCGCGTTCTCGGTGATGCGGTCCAGCCGCAGCGCCAGCGTCTCGATGCCTTGCAGGATCAGGAACGCGTTGAACGGCGACAGCGCCGCGCCGGTATTGCGCAGCGGCACCACGCGCGCGCGGCCGATATAGGCAGCCGGTCCCAGCGCCTCGGTATAGACCACGCCGTGGTACGACACGTCCGGCTCATTCAGGCGCCTGAAGCGGGCCTTTTGCTGCGCCCACGGGAACTTGCCGCTGTCGATGATGGCGCCGCCGACGCTGTTGCCATGGCCGCCCAGGTACTTGGTCAGCGAATGCACGACGATGTCGGCGCCATGCTCGAACGGCCGGCACAGGTAGGGCGAGGGCACGGTGTTGTCGACGATCAGCGGCACGCCGTGGTTGTGCGCCACGCGCGCGATCGCCTCGATGTCGACCACGTTGCCGAGCGGGTTGCCCACCGACTCGACGAACACGGCCTTGGTGCGTTCGTCGATCAGGTCGCCGAAGCCAGACGGGTTGCGGCCATCGGCGAAGCGGGTCTCGATGCCGGATTGCGGCAGCGTGTGCGCCAGCAGGTTGTAGGTGCCGCCATACAGCTGGCTCGACGAAACGATGTTGTCGCCGGCCTCCGCGATGGTCTGGATCGCGTAGGTAATCGCGGCCATGCCCGATGCCAGCGCCAGCGCGCCAACGCCGCCCTCGAGCGCGGCCAGGCGCTGCTCGAGCACATCGTTGGTCGGGTTCATGATGCGGCTGTAGATGTTGCCCGCAACCTTCAGGTCGAACAGGTCGGCGCCGTGCTGCGCATTGTCGAAGGCGTAGGCCACCGTCTGGTAGATGGGCACCGCCACCGCGCGGGTAGTCGGATCGGGCGAGTAGCCGCCATGGACGGCCAGGGTTTCGAGTCTCATGTTTTTCTCTGGGTTGTGTACCGGACATGCCTGGCGACGCGGCGCCATGCAAATGCGCGCCGACGGGCCGAACGATGGTACCAGCCGGCGGCGCACCGCCGAGGCGGTTTCGGGGGCTATGGTCACGGACGGCATCGCAGCGAGGCAAGGAAGCTTGTTGCATTTGGATATGCGGCCGCGTCATGCCGTGAATGCGCACGCCCCGCGAAATGTGCAGGCATGGGTATGCGATAAGCGGATAAGCGCCAGCGATCAGATTCGTTGACCGTGCTTGTGACGGATCTCTGCATTGCAGGCTCGCATGCGGCATCCGCTGCCGCGCAGGCTTACCTTTGCGCTGGCCTCGTTCATGCACCGCGTCGGCGCGATCCGCAACCAGCCGAAGTCCTGGCAGGATTATTTCTTCCAGGACCCGGTCACCGCGCAGGGGACCTGACCATGGCCACGCACAGCCTGATCCTGATCGGCCTGCTGGTGGAAGGGCTGGGCTTCACCACGCTGGAGCGGCTGACCGTGCGCCGCTGGGGCATGCAGCACTAGCCTTGCCCCGCGCGGGCTTCAAGCGTAGCCTACGGCACCGGCAAGCAACCGGAGCCGCCATGACCGACATCCACCATGCCGCCGCGCAGGGATTCGCCAGCCAGGCCGATACCTACGCGCGCGGACGCCCCGATTATCCCGAAGCCATCGATGCCTGGCTGCGCACGACGCTCGGCCTGGGCCCGGGCCGCACGGTGCTCGACCTGGGCGCCGGTACCGGCAAGTTTACGCGCCGGCTGGCCGGAACCGGCGCGGCTGTGATCGCGGTTGAGCCGGTGGCGCAGATGCGCGCGCAGCTCGCCGTTGCCCTGCCAGCCGTGCAGGCGCTCGCGGGCAGCGCCGAATCGATTCCCTTGCCCGATGCCAGCGCAGACGCCGTGGTCTGCGCGCAGGCGTTCCACTGGTTTGCCAATGACCGCGCCATCGCCGAGATCCGCCGTGTGCTGCGGCCGCGCGGCCGGCTAGGGCTGGTCTGGAACGTGCGCGACGAAAGCGTGGACTGGGTCGCGCGGCTGACCGCCATCATGACGCCGTACGAGGGCGACGCGCCGCGCTTCTACAAGGGCGACTGGAAGCGGGTCTTTCCCGCCGAGGGTTTCGGCCACCTGGCGCTGCACAGCCTGCCATACACGCATGTGGGCCCGCCGCAGCAGGTGATTGTCGACCGGATGATGTCGGTGAGCTTCATTGCCTCGCTGCCCGGCACGGAGCAGGAGCGCGTGCGCGCCGCGCTGCAGGCCGTCATTGACGGCCATCCGGCGCTCGCCGGACGGCAGGAAGTCTCCTTTCCCTATCGCACCGAAGCCTACAGCTGCGAACGCCTGGACTGAGTCCAGCCGCGCTACATCGTCGCGTGCCGGACCCAGAACGCCGGGCCGGGACGCGCGGCGTCGCTGAAGTCCGGCGGCGGCAGGCCGTTGCGGCCGGCGCATGGGCGCGGCGCAATCTGTTCCCAGATGCGCAGCATCGCCATGACCTTGGGCAAGGCCTTGACGCCAGCAGGCGTGGGCAGCCAGTTGGGGCCGCCTACGCTGAACAGCGGCGTGCCGAGTACGGCCTCGAGGCCGCGGATCTGGTAATGGAGTCTCTGGGGCTGGATGCCCAGCGCATGCGCGGCGCGGGCGGTGTCGCGGTGCTGCATCAGTGCGACGAAGGCGCGCAACGACAGGAAGCTGACGCGCCTGTTGTTGACAAGGTATGCCATGGGTGTGCCCTTGCCGGGACGGACACTGGCGGTGCGCTGGGCACCGTTGCACGGCGGGGGAGGCGATGCACCCCGGGTGCGCGGCCTGTTGCCGGCGGATCGAAGTGAATCGATCGTAGCGGCGCGCGCACGGGGGCAGGGCGAGGAAGCTTCCGAGTGATGTAGGGGAATGCTCTCGATCAGATGGCGATGCGGGCGCGGCTCAGTGCATCGGCAAATGGCCGATCGCTGTCAGCGCCTGCATCACCTCGGGCGACAGGCGGCGTTCGCGGCACGGCACGCCTGCAGTCTCCAGCGTGGTCCACAGGTCGGCAGCGCCGGTGACGATGCGCTGCCGCAGGTGCGCCAGATATGCATACTCCGCGGACGTCAGCGGGCGCGGCGCGCTGCGCAGGTCATCCAGGATGTCGCCAAGCGAAAGGGCGGGAACGGTCATACCAGGGTCGGGAATAGCAGGGCGGGACATTGAAGCAGTATGGGCGCGAGTTTCTTGCGCGGTCGGCGCGGTAAGCAACGCATGATTCTATCCAGCCGATGCAGTGCCTGCTTAACCAAAATGCGACCGACTTTGGCCGCAATTCCGCTTGCATGCCGGCGAGTGGCGATTGCGCCGTGGCAATGTGGCGCATGCTGGGGCTAGTGGGGCGCGCAAGCCGCTTGCACGCGGGCGGTTGCCGTTAGAGGCATCCTTCAGCGCGAGCCGGGTGTTGCATAAAAACGCCAGTCCGTCAGAGTGAGGCAGCGGCGTCGGAACCACAACTGGCCCGTCCCGCACGCCCCCGGCTAGACGGGGGTGCCACCGGCCAGCGCGCGCGGGCTATCATGCGCGTTTGCCGAGCGCCGGCGGCCTGTCCCGGCGTGTCGCGACCGTCCCTTGGCCCCAGTTCCGCCCATCGGATTGACGGCAAGGCGGACCCCCTCCTTGAGGATTCCCGTGCACCTGGACCAGCAGACCATTGCGGTCGTGATGATGGTGTTTTTCTGCAGCACGCTGGTGATCGCGGCGGGGCTGGTGTTCGCGCTGCGCGCGAGCGAGGCCGGGCGCCTGTGGGCATCGGGGCACGTGCTGGCATCCGGCGCGGGCCTGGCGCTGGCGCTGAGCGCGGCCACCGGCACGCCCCAACTCGGCACGCCAGGGGCGGGTGCCTTCGTCATTGGCTGGCTGCTGATCTACCGCGGCGTGCGCGTCTATTACGGCGTACCGGCGTACCCGGGCGCGCTGGCCAGTGCCGCCACCATCGTGCTGGCCACCCTGGTGGCCGTCGGCGGCCTGCCCGGCGGGCCTCAGCTGGTGCTGCGCGTGGCCTACGGCGTGCTGGCGCTGGTGTCGCTGGCCACCTTTGCCACGCTGGCGCGCGCCGGGCGCGGGCGGCGCAGCATCGGTGCCCCGCTGGTGCTGGTCGCCAGCCTGGTGCAGCTGGCCACGCAGCTGGCCGGACTTGACCATGCCATGCAGCTTGCAGGTGCCGATGCCGCGCCCATGATCCTGTTCTTCGCCGGCCCCGCCGGTTCCGCCTGGATGCTGGCGCCGCTGATCGCGACGCTGCTGGGCCTGTTCGGCTTCACCGTGATGGCAATGGAGCAGATCGTCGCGCACAACGAGAGCGGCGCGCGCGTCGATGCGCTGACCGGCCTGCTCAACCGCGGCGCGCTGGAGATGTCGGCGCTGCAGCTGGTGGCGCGCTGGCAGCGCGACGGGCTGCCGCTGTCTTGCCTGGTGATCGACATCGACTACTTCAAGCAGGTCAACGACACCTTCGGCCACCATGCCGGCGATGCGGTGCTGCGAGAAGTGGCGCATGCGCTGGACAACTCGCGCCGCGCCTCCGACGTGGCCGGGCGCTATGGCGGCGAGGAGTTCTGCATCCTGTGCCCGCACACCGACGAGCAGCAGGCGACGGCACTGGCCAACCGCATCCTGCGCAAGGTGCGCGCGATCGGGCTGCCCGGCGCGCAGGGCTTTGCCAGCGTCAGCATCGGCGTGGCGCAGCTGCGCGGCGGGCCGGGCAGCAAGGAAGGCCTGTGGCGCGCGCTGTTCGCCGATGCCGACCGCGCGCTGTACTGCGCCAAGGAGCACGGGCGCGACCGCTATGTGCTGGCGTCGTCGATGGCCGCACCGGTGCCGGGCCACGCCACGGCGATGCTGGAAGCTGCCGCCGACTCCGTCGCCTGAAATCGGCGGGCCGCCGCGCGACTGCCATACAATGTCGCCCCCGCCCGGGCTGGCGCCCCACCAGCGCGACCCACGGCCAGCGGGAACTGATGTGGTGTGATGTGGTGTCTTGCAGGAAAACTTGGAATCAATGATGTCAAACGCATGCGGCCTGGACTTCGGCACGTCCAACTCAACCGTCGGCTGGAGCCGCCCCGACCGCCCCGCGGCGCTGCTGCCGCTGGAAGACGGCAAGCCTACGCTGCCGTCGGTGATCTTCTTCCACGCCGAGGATCCGCTGGTCAGCTATGGCCGTGCCGCGCTCGGCGACTACCTGGCCGGCTATGAAGGGCGGCTGATGCGCTCGCTCAAGAGCCTGCTCGGCACCTCGATGATGGACGACAGCACCGAGGTGATGGGGCAGGCGATGCCGTTCCGCAAGCTGCTGGCGCATTTCATCCGCGAACTGAAGGCCCGTGCCGAGCAGGCCGGCGGCACCACCTTTTCGCACGCGGTGCTGGGCCGCCCGGTGTTCTTCATCGACGAAGACCCGGCCGCCGACCGGCTTGCCGAAGAGACGCTGGCCGAGATCGCGCGCGATGCCGGCTTTGCCGAGATTGCGTTCCAGTACGAGCCGATCGCCGCGGCCTTCGACTACGAAGCCGGCATCGCGCGCGAGGAACTGGTGCTGGTGGCCGATATCGGCGGCGGCACCTCGGACTTCTCGCTGGTGCGCCTGTCGCCCGAACGCGCGCGCAAGAGCGACCGCAGGGAGGACATCCTCGCCAACGGCGGCGTGCATATTGGTGGCACTGACTTCGACCGCGCGCTCAGCCTGGCGCGCGCCATGCCGCTGCTCGGGCTGGGCAGCCAGCTGCGCAACGGCAAGGCGATGCCGTCGAGCCAGTATTTCGACCTGGCCAGCTGGCACACCATCAACTATGTCTATACCCGCAAGGCCTGGTCGGTGGTGATGGACAACTACCGCGACGCCGCCGACACCGCCAGCCTCGACCGGCTGGTGCGGCTGATCCGCGAGCGCGCCGGCCACTGGCTGGCGATCCAGGTGGAAGGCGCCAAGATCGCACTGTCGGATGCGGCCAGCACCGAGCTCGACCTGCACCGGCTGGAGCAGGGGCTGACGCTGACGATCACGCGCGACGAGTTCGATGCGTCGATCGACAAGCTGGTTGCCAGGACCGAGAAGACGGTGCAGCAACTGCTTGTCGATGCGGGCGTGGACGGCAATGGTGTCGACACCATCTTTTTCACCGGCGGTTCCAGCAGCGTGCCGTTGCTGCGTCAGCGGCTGGCGGCGTTGCTGCCGCAGGCGCGCTGCGTCGAAGGCGACCGTTTCGGCAGCATCGGCAGCGGGCTGGCGCTGGATGCGGCGAGGAAGTTCGGCTAAGGAAGTTCGGCAGCGCGCCTACTGTTGCAGCACGTCGCGCAAAGCAAAGCCGTCGCCCACGGCCAGCCTGGCCGCCCGCAGCGCGCCGCGCGCCGCGGAGGCATCGCCCGCCAGCCGCAGCAGCGCCGGCAATTGCCACGGCGCGCGCAGCAGCCCGCCCAGCACCGCCGACACGTCGGTCTTGCCGCCTTCCCCCATTCCCGCCGCCGCGGCGGCCGGCACGGCGCGGCTCGCCGGGTCGATGACCACGCGGCAAGCCGCGAACGGCAGCCGGCAGGCCGCGGCCATGCGCGCGGCGAGATGCGATTCCATGTCGACGCACAGCGCCCCGCTGGCCTGCCGCAGCGCCTGCTTTGCGGTGACGTCGAGCACCGGATCGTCCGCGCCGGCGATGGGGCCGACCCTGGCATGCGGCAGCGCGGCGTGCAGCGCGTGGGTCCAGTCCGGAGCGGTGTCGTAGCGTTCGCCGGGCGCGCGGATTTCGTTGGCAATGACCAGGTCGCCCGGCGCCAGCGCCGGATCCAGCCCGCCGGCGACGCCGAAGCTGACGATGCCCCGACACTCGCGGCTCGCCATGGCCGACACTTCCTGCTCCAGCGCGATGCCGCGCAGCCCGTGCACCACGCGGCAATGCGGGCCGGCGGCGATGCCGGCCTCGAAATCCATGCCGGTGACGACCATGACGAAGGGCGCGAAGGGCGCGTTCACAGGCCCCACGCCACACGGCCGACACTGCCGCGCTGCAGGTTGCGGTAGCGCGCCAGCGCCCACAGCGGGAAATAGCGCGCGTAGCCGTGGTAGCGCAGGTAGAACACGCGCGGGAAACCCACGGCGGTGAAGCGAGGCTCGTGCCAGAGCCCGCCTTCCTGCGGCGGGCGCTGCGTGCGCAGCAGGTAGCCGATGCCGCGCGCGACCGCCGGGTGCTGCACCGCGCCGGCCGCCATCAGCGCCAGCAAGGCCCAGGCAGTCTGCGATGCCACGCTGGGCGCGGCCTCATAGCCACGGTAGTCGAGCCGGTAGCTGGCGCCGTCTTCGCCCCAGCCGCCGTCGTCGTTCTGGATGCCCGCCAGCCAGTCGGCGGCGCGCCGCACCGCGGGCGCATCGGGCCCCAGCCCGGCGGCGTTCAGCGCGCACAGCGCGCTCCAGGTGCCGTAGATGTAGTTGGTGCCCCAGCGGCCGAACCAGCTGCCATCCGGCGTCTGCTCGGCCAGCAGATAGCGCAGCGCGCGCGCGGCGGGCTCGCTGCTGGCGGGCGTGGCGCCGGTCTGGCACAGCATCGACAGGCAGCGCGCCGAGACGTCCGCGGTGGGCGGGTCGAGCAGCGCGCCGTGGTCGGCGAAGGGGATGTTGTTCAGGTACAGGTGCGTGTTTTCGGGTTCGAACGCGCCCCAGCCGCCGTTGCCGCTCTGCATGCCGACGATCCATTCGGCCGCGCGCGCCGCCGCTTCGTCGTAGCGGCCCGGCGCGGCGTGTTCGCGCATGTAGCGGTCCATCGCCGCCGCCACCACGGCGGTGTCGTCGACATCCGGGTAATGGGCGTTGGCGTACTGGAAGGCCCATCCACCCGGACGCACCCGCGGGCGGCGCACGCTCCAGTCGCCGCGCACGTCCAGCACCTGCAGCGGCTTGAGCCAGTCCAGCGCGTGCCCCACCGCCGCGGCCGCGCGCGCCTCGCCAGTCTCGAGCAGCGCATGCGCGGCCAGCGCGGTGTCCCACACCGGCGACAGGCAGGGCTGGCAGTAGGCCTCGTCGCCATGCTCGACCAGCAGCCGCTCGAGCGAGCGCCGCGCCACCGCGCGCGCGGGATCGTCGGCCGGCACGCCCAGCACGTCAAACATCATCACGCTGTTGGCCATCGCCGGGAAGATCGCGCCGAGCCCGTCCTCGCCGTTCAGCCGCTCGCGCACGAACCTTTGCGCCGCGGCAATGGCGCGCCGGCGCAGCAGGCGCGGGAACACCGGCTCGGCCACGCGCAGCAGCGCATCGAGCCCGCGGAACAGGTTGTACCAGCCCGCATGCTGGTGCGGCGCGCGCGGCGCCAGGCCGACGCTGCGGCGCGGGCTGGAGAAAAGCTCGTCGATGCCGACCCCGCGCGGATTGCGCGCGCGCGGGCGCAGGCTGTTCAGCACCAGCAGCGGCACGATCACCGTGCGCGCCCAGTAAGAGACCTTGGACAGGTGGAACGGAAACCAGCGCGGCAGCAGCATGATCTCCACCGGCATCATCGGCACCGCCGACCACGGCATCACGCCGTACAGCGCCAGCAGCGTGCGCGTGAACACATTGCTGGCCTCGGCGCCGCCCATGGCATGAATGGCATGGCGCGCGCGCGCCATGTGCGGCGCCTGCGGATCGTCGCCCGCCATCTTCAGCGCGAAGTACGCCTTCACGCTGGCGCTGATGTCCGCCCGCCCGTCATGGAACAGCGGCCAGCCGCCGTCGGTGTTCTGGATGCGGCGCAGGTAGCGCGCGATGCGCGCTTCGAGCGCCAGGTCGGGCACCTCGCCAAGGTAGTGGACCATCAGCACGTATTCGGCCGGGATGGTGGCGTCGGCTTCCAGCTCATAGACCCAGTGGCCATCAGGGCGCTGCTGGTGCAGCAGCGCATCGACCGCAACGCCGATGCCGTGGTCGAGTTCCTTGGCGGCAGATTGCTGGCCGAACGCGGTGAACGACGGATCGGTGGCGGTCCGGATAGGCGGGGCTGTCGTGGCGAAGGCGGTCTCGTTCATCGACATGCGGACTCCTTGTGCCGGCGCGGGTGGGATGATCCGCGCCCGGGCCTCGGCTTGCATCGGCTTACATCACTGGCGATGGCGTGCGGCGCTCAGCCAATGGCGTGGCGCAGCATGATCCAGAGCAACTGCGCGCGCGGCAGGCGCACGCGTTGGCGCGGCGCCCGCCAGCCCTGGATGCGCAGGCGCGCGAGGATGCGGTGGTAGACGTCGGCCATGATGCGCGGCGAGCGCACCAGCCGTGCCGGGCAGCGCGCCATGATGGCGTTGGCCTGGTCGTAGTGCGCCTGCGCTTCCTGGGCCACTGCCGCGCAGGCCTGGCCGATTGCCGCATGCGCGACCACCGCCTGCGGCGTGGCGCGCGCGGCATCGATGCCGGCGGCTGCCAGCGCCTCGGCGGGCAGGTAGAGGCGGCCGATGGCGGCATCCTCGTCGATGTCGCGAAGGATGTTGGTCAGCTGCAGCGCGCGCCCCAGGTGGTGGGCCAGCGCGATGCCGCACGACGTTTCCAGGCCAAACACGCGCACCGCCAGCCGGCCCACCGCGCTTGCCACCCGGTCGCAATACAGGTCGAGGGTGGCGGCGTCGGGGGCGCGGATGTCCTGCACCACGTCCATGGTCATGCCGTCGATGACGGAGAGGAAGTCCTGCTGCTGCAGGTCGAAGGCGTGGATCTGCGCGGCCAGCGTCTGCAGGGCCGCGGGCGGGCTGCCGGCGTAGCAGGCGGCGATATCGCGCCGCCAGGCATCGAGCCCGGCCAGGCGCTCGGCGTGCGGGGCGTTGCCATCGGCGATGTCGTCGACCGCGCGGCAGAACGCGTAGATCTCGAACATGGCCTGGCGTTGGTGCGCCGGCAGGATGCGCAGCGCGGCATGGAAGGAACTGCCGGCCGAGGCCGCAGCTCCTGTGCTGGAGCCGGCCACGGCGGCGGTGGTGTCTTGCGTTGCGATCTGAGTAACGGCCACGTAACTCCTCGACACGCTGCGTACCTTCCCGCGCGGCGCACGCAATGCAATGGTATGTGCGCCCACGCGCGGGTGGTGGTTGTGGGTCGGGCGATTATAGCAACATCACTCCGCACATCGCGTGCTGCAAATTGGCGGGAACGGGGAGGGGGCGGCGCCTTGCCGGCGCGCAAAAGAAAAGCCCCGCGCCGGAGCTGCGGGGCTTGCTGGGCGGCCCAGCGTCGCGAGACGCCGCGGGACCGGCCCGGTCTTCAAACCGGTATCAGACGGCCTGAATCTTGGTGGCTTGCTCGCCCTTCTGGCCCATGGCCTTGACGTAGCGCACCTTCTGGCCTTCCTTCAACGACTTGAAGCCCGAGCCTTCGATTGCGGAGAAGTGCGCGAACAGATCGTTGCCGCCTGCATCCGGCGTGATGAAGCCGAAGCCCTTGGCGTCGTTGAACCACTTAACGGTACCGGTTTCCATATCTATCTCAACCTTGGATTTCAAAATGAGCGAAAGACGCTCGTTATACACCGTGCGCAACGCAGGCAACGGTTTCTTGAGTTCCGCTGCTGCATCCATATCACCTCGATATGTCGCTGTCGTGACAACCGAAAACATCACGGAACAACACACCAAATGACACACCCCAAAGGGCGCTGCACAAGTGGGAATCATTCTGCCGAATTTTCCCGATGTGTCAATCAGGCGAAGCGCCTAATCATGATGAGAGGTTCCGATAGGAGATATTAACGTCTTCTACTTCGCATTCGATTCAGTGAATTCCCTGAGTCCGGCTGCCTGTGCGGTTTCGACTGAGTTTCAGACGGATGCACCTTGAATGCGCGGCGAATGCCGGTTCCTAGTGCAGAAGGCTCGCGTTTCGGTGCATTGTTTCGTTTTGTTTCAAACTGCATTACCGCATTCGGGGGATGTTTTAACCATTCAGGGGCGGCCGGCATCGGTTCAGGGCAAATCCGGCGGGTAGAAATGCCGCAGCCCTCCATTTCGCGGAACGATTCTCGCGTTACGTATATAGGGTGAACCCCTAATAATGCTTCGGCAGCGGAGCTGGAAAGCCGTGGGGTGGTTGTTCCGGCAGGGTAAGTCCCGATTGTCGGCCGGGGCCGCCGATTGCGCTGGATGCCCACGCTGGAGCCCATTGAGATCTCGCCACCTTCCGCATGGCGAAATTTCCTGGCTCCTGTCGTCCGGAAGGCCCATTGGCGCGTTAGCTTCCCGTCCCCTGAATTTTGATGGCGTGGATCGCCGCATGGAGGGGGTACGCCGTCAATCCACCCAAGTTACTGTAAGCATCAACAAGCCTTATAAGC